>JANYDB010000079.1 GCA_025359985.1 Burkholderiales bacterium
GATTACGGATTTTTTCCTGGCCCACATATTCCTGCAAAAATTTTGGGCGGAGTGCGCGCTCCTGCGCTTCTTCTTGAACCGAAGCGGGGGTGGCAGCGATAAGGCGATCAGGCTCTAACATACAAACATTTTAGCTGACACGGGACGATTTTTCGTCGATTGATTTTTCTTTAATTTTTTGCGCAGTACTCTTTGCCTTCTGACGAATATAAAGCGTCTTGTCGACGATCGCCACCGTGTTGCCGTTTTCGTCGACAATAACGACCCGATAGACCGGCTCAAACTTTTCACCGTGGCGGGTTTTGTCTCGCACTTCGGCCAACGCTGCATCACTCAACGCGAAGTGAGCGAAAACCGTACCGCGCCCCGGCGCAATAAATTGAATCGTCCCCGCCTTGTCCCAGACCACATAATCCCGACCCAACACATTCATCATCATCATCATAAAAAACGGGTCGGTCATTGAAAACAGGCCACCGCCGAAATGGGTACCGACAATATTTTTATTGCGCAGCGACAGCTTCATGCGCACCGATACCTCGCGCCAGTCCGGCGCAATCCGCAGGATGTGAATGCGCATACCCAAAAACGGCAACCACCAATTCATGATGTGACGCATCAGCTTGGGACTGATTTTGAAACGGCAGTAAAAACCTTGCGCAGATGATGACATGGATAAAAAAATATTTATTAAACACTATAACTGGCGGGCATCGCAGGCTACTTGTGCCCCAAGAGCCGCTCCATCGCTAGAGTTTCTAAATCAGACTTTGGAAAGCGACTTCAATGCCTGGCGAATACCATCTGATACAGATACCTCAGCGGGTAGCAATTTGACGGCCATCAATGCTTCACGCTCGCTGTAGCCCAAACCAATCAGCGCATTCAATATATCGGATGTGCTTGAGGTTTTTGTAGCACTAGCACCCACGGCGATCCGTACATCAACTTTTAATTTATCGCGCAACTCCAGCAGTAGGCGCTCGGCGGTTTTCTTGCCAATGCCGGGCACCTTTACCAGCCGTCCACTTTCCTGGGTGGCAACCGCTTCAGCCAAATCATTCACACTCATGCCGGACAACACGGCCAACCCTACCTTGGGCCCGACCCCGCTTACTTTTAATAGGGTGCGAAAAGTAGCACGCTCGGCGTCTGACCCAAACCCGTAAAGCAGCTGCGCGTCTTCGCGCACTACCATATGCGTAAATAGCGCGACCTGATCACCTAACTTGGGCAGACCGTAAAAGGTCGACATCGGCACATCAATTTCATAGCCGACACCTTGCACATCCACCAATACTTGAGGTGGATTTTTTTCCAGTAGGATTCCGGTAATGCGGCCGATCATTTATCAGATTCCGATGGGTCTGATGCTGCGTTGCCGGAGTCCGCGACTGCCTTCTTTTTGGCAACAGTGGTTTTTGCACCGAGCTTTTTTACAGCGGTTTTTTTTCTAGCGAGCTTTGTGGTGGCTGATGTTTCATCAGCAATTTCAGCGCTCATAATTTTTGCTACTTTGGTTGTTTTGCTTGCTACCTTAGATTTGGATTTGAGCTTTGGCTCAGCCGCATCGGTGGGCGTGTTGATTGAACCATCTGCTTTCAGATGCTTTCTGATCAACCCCAAACCAGTTTTGATACTGGTCGCGACTTCGCTATTGAGGATAGAAATAACTCTATATCCACGGGCTTTTAAAAACGCAGCGCGCGCATTTTCAACCGGATTGGACTCAGACAATTTATCATCTAATTCAATGATCACTTTTGCCTCGTCGCACACAAAATCAACAATATATTTACCGATCGGGCGCTGCCGCCGAAAGCGAAATCCATCAAGCTGTTTGTCGCGAAGTTGATGCCATAACTGTTGCTCCTCTGCCGAGGTCTGGCGGCGTAATTTTCGCGCCCGTTGCGCGGCATCACGTTCACCACGAGTCAAGCCCTGCGGTGCTAATTCAGACGCGGCAGCCTTGAGCGTTTTTTTTTCTTTAGCGGTAGCCATTTTCAACTTTCTGTAAGTAACATTTTCGATCTTGATCCGGCCAATCTCATTACTTCACCAACCTGCCACCCTTAACCCGATAGCCCTTGGTGGAAATCGTACCGATTGCGGCTCCATGCGCATGACAAATCGCGCATGCCAATGCGTCTGCCGAATCCGTGCCCGGCAAGCCCGGCAGCTTAAGCAGGCGCTTGACCATTTCCTGTACCTGCTCTTTATCGGCATGGCCGTTTCCGACTACGGCTTGCTTTACCTGCAATGCCGTGTATTCGGCAACCGGTAAATCATGCAGTACCGCTGCACAAATGGCCGCGCCTCGCGCTTGGCCGAGCAACAAAGTCGATTGTGGATTCACGTTGACAAACACTTTTTCAATCGCCATCTGATTCGGCGTAAACAAGTGGATGACTTCCTGTACTGAATTCAAAATATTTTTTAGCCTATCCGGTAATTCACCAGTTGGGGTTTTGATACAGCCGCTGGTGATGTAGATCAGATGGTTGCCTGCTTTTTCAATTACGCCGTAACCGGTCACACGTAAGCCCGGATCGATACCGAGGATTTTCAATTCAGCACCAGCGCGTACATGCATGAATCACGCAGGCTGCCGTTTGGGGCACGGAAATTCTGTTTAAGAATACCTTCAAGAATAAAACCGCAACGCTCTGCTACCGCGCGGCTTTTAGCGTTGTCGGGGTCAGCACAAATTTCAAGCCGGGCAGCACCAAGGACGTTTCGGGCCAGCTCAACTAATGCGTACACCGCCTCAGTACAATAACCATTGCCAGCCGCAGAGGTGAGCAACCAATAGCCGATTTCCAGCTTGGGGATGTCCCAGTCGACATGATGAAAAGAACATTTGCCCACTAATTTTTGGCAGGATTTTTCATATATCTGAAAATGAAACATTTCGCGTGCAAACCAGTGCGCACGCGCATCCGTATGATGTTTGGTCACGCCTTGCAAAGTGGGCTCCGGATGTGCCCAGGGCATCCATAAGCTGAGTTCATGGCGGGACGCATAGGCGGCAGCAAAGGTGGCTTCTACTTGCGTCGCATCAGTGGCTACCAGTACCAAACGCTCGGTTTCAATGCGCTCCGGAATCTGCAACATTTTGGCACGCGTAATGGTATCCAGCGTCATCGCCGGTACTGCCGTCGCAGTCTCGCCTGCTGGGGCGGCTATTCGCTCGACCGCTGCTGCTGCCACGTTTGCTGTGTCCATTAAATATCCTCAAGCACCACCGCGGTACCCGTCACCGACACTAGCACCATGCCACGTCCGCTCCCATGAATGATGTAATCAATCTTGGTGCCAACAATCGCGTTGCCGCCGGATTGTTCCGCTCCCTGCATCGCGCCACGTAAAGCGGAATCGCGCACACCGGGAATTACCTTGTGATACGAATCCGCGAAACCCGCCACCGGCTTATCGGACACCAGATTTACCTCTGCACTGGCCTCGCCCGTGACAATACCCAGATAACGCACGATGCGTTTACCCTCGACATGTTCAGTGGTGGTAATCAGTATGTCCATTAAAGAATTCCCATTTGATATCAGGCGCCAGTCTCGTCCATGACCGCCGAGGTGTAAACCTCCTGCACATCATCAAGAGACTCGATCACGTCCAGCAGCTTGCGCATTTTGATGGCGTCTTCGCCCTCCAATGCGGTTTCCACCGAGGGCTTCATGCTGACTTCGCCAAACTCAGCTTTAAACCCGGCTTTTTCGAGCGCGGCTTTTACATTGATAAAATCATAAGGCCCGGTCACGACCTCGAACGAGCCGTCATCGTTAGCCACAATATCCTCAGCACCCGCTTCAAGCGCGGCTTCCATTAATTTTTCTTCACTGGTGCCGGGTGCATACATGAGCTGACCGCAGTGTTTGAATAAAAACGCGACCGAGCCATCAGTACCCATGTTGCCGCCGTGCTTTGAGAAGGCGTGGCGAACCTCGGCCACCGTACGCACCCGGTTATCGGTCATGCAATCCACAATAACAGCCGCGCCCCCAATACCGTAGCCTTCATAGCGGATTTCTTCGTAGCTGACGCCTTCCAGCTCACCCGCGCCGCGCTTGATGGCGCGCTCGACAGTATCTTTTGGCATATTGTTTTCATAGGCTTTATCCATCGCCAAACGCAGCCTCGGATTAGCGCCTGATTCGCTGCCGCCCATGCGTGAGGCGACGGTAATTTCTTTGATCAGCCGCGTAAAAATCTTGCCGCGTTTTTCATCCTGCCGGCCTTTACGGTGCTGAATATTGGCCCATTTACTATGACCTGCCATGGCGTTTTCCTTGGTGCTTTTTTCGGTGCTTCTTTGGACGCTTAAGCCTCACTCGATACATCAACAGTGGGCATCGCTTTTTGAAGTAATTTTGAAGTTGTGATGTTACCATTCACTTACACTACGTACCATTATCAGGTTACGCTCAAATCCGGCCAGCCCTCTTAAAATCCGATGACCGATCCTCTATTAATTGCCAAAACAAGCGATGCTGCGCTGACAGAACTCATGCTGTTGCCGGCCATGGCCAATCGTCACGGTTTGATTGCAGGGGCTACCGGCACCGGCAAAACGGTCTCACTGCAAGTGCTGGCTGAACATTTTTCGAGTATTGGCGTACCGGTTTTCATGGCTGATATAAAAGGCGATTTGACCGGCATATCGCAGTCAGGCAAAGCCAATGTGCGGGTTGAAGAGCGTACAAAATTATTAAAGCTTCCCTTCATGCCGACGGCTTGTCCGGTCACGCTATGGGACGTATTTGGCGAACAGGGCCACCCGGTTCGGGCCACCATTTCTGAAATGGGGCCGCTGCTATTATCAAGAGTGTTTAATCTCAACGACACTCAGACCGGCGTATTGATGTTAGTTTTTAAAATTGCCGACGACCAAGGCCTGCTGCTACTTGATTTGAAGGATTTGCGTTCGCTGCTGTCCTGGGTGGGCGAAAATGCCAGTCAATTCACAACCGACTACGGCAATATTTCATCGGCTTCGATTGGCGCGATTCAGCGCGGTTTACTGACCCTTGAACAGCAAGGCGGAGATAAATTCTTTGGTGAGCCCGCCTTGATACTGGATGACCTTATTCAAACGGTTAACCTGAATGGCAGGCAGGCCGGCATTGTCAATATTCTTGCGGCTGATAGATTGCTCACCAGCCCACGACTGTATTCGACGTTTTTGCTATGGCTAATGTCGGAATTATTTGAACAGCTGCCCGAAGTGGGCGATGCGGAAAAACCGAAGCTCGTATTCTTTTTCGATGAAGCGCATTTACTCTTCAATGAAGCACCTAAAGAGCTGCTGGAAAAAATCGAGCAGGTGATACGGCTGGTACGTTCCAAAGGTGTCGGGGTTTATTTCGTGACGCAAAATCCGCTCGATATTCCCGATACCGTACTTGGCCAATTGGGCAATCGTATCCAGCATGCCTTGCGCGCCTACACACCACGCGATCAAAAAGCGGTAACTGCAGCGGCCACCACCTTCCGCGCCAACCCTGGCTTGGATGTTGAAAAAGTCATTACCGAATTGAGCGTGGGCGAAGCGCTCGTTTCGTTTCTCGATGACAAAGGCCGCCCGAGCGTGGTTGAACGTGCTTATATTTGTCCGCCGCAGTCGCAAATTGGCTCGATTACAGCAGATGAACGCAAACAGCTTTTGAGCACTTCGATCGTTGCCGGTCAGTATGAAAAAACGATCGATCGCGAATCCGCGTTTGAAGAATTAAAAGCGCGTCGCGGCGATACTAGTTCCAGCGCACCAACACTTGATGCCAGCGCGAACAGCGCGGGTGGATTGAGTAGCGTCTTTAGCAAAATCGGCGGCGTTTTCAATAGTAACTCCGGCAGCAACGCCAATACCGGCGGTGCTGGTCGAAGCCGCGAAAGTGTAATGGATGCCGCCGTCAAAAGCGCAGCGCGTGCCATGGCGAGCGAGGCGGGTAGACGTATTATTCGCGGCGTGCTGGGATCTATTTTTGGCGGGCGCCGCTAAGCGATTTCAAACAACCGCATCAAGTAATCACATCAGCAGCCACATCAGCAAACACAAACCATTTTTCGCACAAATATTTTCAGCTAATTTTCAGCTATCAGGGAGAGCAACATGGCCAAACGAGAGCCCGGCGAACGCAAGCGCGCAATTCTACATACGCTGGCAGAAATGCTTGAGCAGCCGAAGGGCGAGAAGATTACCACCGCCCTGCTCGCTTCAAGGCTCGATGTGTCGGAAGCTGCGCTATATCGCCATTTTGCGAGTAAGGCGCAGATGTTTGAAGGGCTCATTGAGTTCATCGAGGAGACCGTGTTTTCGCTGGTAAATAAAATCCAGACCGACGAGACGATGAAGGATGACGGCATGAAACAGATCGAAGCCATTGTCGCCATGCTGCTTAATTTTGCACAAAAAAATATCGGTATGACACGTGTTTTGATTGGTGATGCGCTAGTCAATGAAGACGAGCGTTTGCAGGTGCGGATGAATCAGCTGCATGATCGACTTGAAGCGTCTATGCGCCAAAGTGCCCGTCTGGCAGCCACTTCCGGCGCATTGCATAGCTCTCTTGATCCGAACGCGTTCGCCAATGCGCTGATGGCATTTATTGTCGGGCGCTGGCATCAATTCGCCAAATCCGGTTTCAAACGCACCCCGAATGAAATGTGGGCTGCGCAGTGGCCCGTGTTCGCGGGCTAATTTGCGCATGGCACATGACCCGGTTCAGATGCAGCTCGAAGCCTACAACGCGGGCGATGTTGAGCGTTTTATGGCCTGCTATACACCTGATTGCGTGGTAGAGGATGGCGCGGGCAATCGCCTGCTGACGGGACAAACTGAAATGCGTCCCCGTTATGAAGCGCTGTTTAGAAGCTCCCCGAATCTTCACTGTGAATTGATCAACCGTACCCGCATTGGCCGCTACGTGATTGATGAAGAACGCATTAGCGGCCGCGTTCCTGCAATGAACCACGCAGTAGTTATTTATCGGGTGCAAGATAGCTTAATTGAGCACGTCCGTTTTCTGCGCGAGACAGAATGATCACAAATTAACTGCCGATTAGCTGCAGAATAATTGCTGTCCAAGTCCGGATTAATCACGCCATCACTCACACACCCTTTCGCTTGCGTGCTGGGCTATCAGTTTGACCAGCAGTTTGAAGGAAAAGGCCTTATGCGCGAGGCGCTGCAAAGCGCAATGCGTTATATGTTTCAAGAACAAAAGCTGCATCGAATCGGCGCCAATTATCGTCCGAAGAATGTGCGCAGCGGCCCCTTGCTGGCCACACCTGGTTTCACCATCGAAGGTTTTGCTAAAGACTATCTATTCATTAATAACGTCTGGCGCGACCCTGTTTTAACCTCCCGCACCCATGCGGCTTTTCAGGTTGAATGGCGGGCCGCCCCGGTACCTCACAATATACAAAGCAGAAGTACCAGCGGTTTAAAATTTTAATAAAACACCAGCATTAACGAGGCTTGTGGAGCATAAATGGCTTAAGACGTCCGCCAATGTTAGTGTTTTATAATGTTTAACCTAGTGCATCGGCCCAAATATTTTTAGCCCAGGTCATGGCGTACTGCGCTTCGAGCTCATTGGCCGCCGTTGATAAGCCGCCTGATCCCGGCACGGTTTTCATGGTTTTATCTTTTTCATCGTATTTGTGAATCGACGCCACATGCACCACTTTCTCGGCGGAGACAAAGCTGTAGCAGGTGTTACTCAATGTCGGACTGGGGTTGGGCTGCTCGCCACTGAGCAACGCTACGACTGCGGCGGCACAAGCTTTACCGTGAGCGTTAGCCATGTGACCTGACTTGGGCATGAGCGGCGCGATTTGCAATGCGTCGCCTAACAAATGGACGCCGGGTACATTTTTGGCTTCGTAAGTGAGCCAATTAATTTCGCACCAGCGTTTATTGACGGTAATAAATGGATTGGCTATGCCGCCGGCCTTCATAGGTGGAAGCACATTGAGCACATCCGCTTTTACATCATCAAATTCCAGTTTGGCGGTCATGCTGCGGACATCAACATCCACCAATTTTGACGAGCCGCGATATTCGATAATGCCGGGATACATTTCAGCAAACGCTTTTTTAAACAGGCCCGGTTTGGAAACGATATCCATATTCGCATCCAAGATTAGCACCTTCGATTTAGGTTTTTGCTGCTTGAAATAACTCGCGACCTGACACGCGCGCTCGTAAGGGCCAGGCGGGCAACGAAACGGCGCTTCCGGAATCGAAATGGCGAATACGCCGCCATCGCGCATCGCTTCCAATTGCTTGCGCAGCGCCCATGTTTGCGCGCCCGCTTTCCACGCATGCAGCACTTTGGCTTGGGCATCGGCATTGTTGAGACCGGGAATCGCATCGAACATAAAATCCACGCCGGGCGAAAGAATCACACGATCAAACGGGATCGTATCGCCCCTCGCCAAACGTACTATTTTTTTCTCCGCATCGACGGCGATCGCTTCGCCGCGAACCATTTTTACGCCATATTTTTTTTGCAGAGTGTCGTAGGTGAGGGTAATGTCCTTCATTGTCTGTGAGCCGCCCAAAACCAGATTCGACAGCGGGCAGGACACAAACTCAATATCGCGCTCAATCAGCGTGACCTCGATATTTGGGCTCCACATTTTGATGTACTTGGCCGCTGTTGCACCACCATAACCACCGCCGACAATAACCACTTTCGGCCCGCTGTGGCCAAGGGTGGCACAACCTGACAACGCCGCTGCGGCGGAGGTCGTGACGGCGCTGCTCGATTTTAAAAATGCTCTACGATTCATACTCATTGAATTCTCCCCAAATGTTTTGAGTTGTGTGGCACTTTAAGGTTGCTCTAGACGTTATTTTTTTTGCGCGGCGAAAAAATCTGCCATGGCTGCAACTTCGGCATCGCTGTAGCCTTTGGCGATTTGATGCATTAGCGTTGCCTCGCGTTTACCCTCTTTGAAAAGTTTCATTTGCCCTGCCAAATACTCTTTGTTCATGCCAGCCAGGCCGGCAATCGCACCGCCAACGCTATTGCCATTCGTGCCATGGCAGGCCGCACAATTGGCCGCCAGTGAGCGAACACCCAGCGGGGTTAAATTGGCTGGCGCAAAAGTTGGGGGGGGCGGAGGTGCAGGTAGAGGCTTGATAGCCAAGATGGGAGAGGCGGCTGGAGCGGGGGTCGGTGTTTGTGCACCAGCACCGACATTGATGGCCACAAGAGTGGATATTCCGGCGATTAGAAATAGGGGTTGCTTTATCTTCATCTTTCTCTCCATGCGTGATGTGTTCAGGTGCTGGACTTCGACGACCATTTTTAAATGCTTCGAATAGAATAGCGCAAGAGTAAAAACACTGCCAACAGATTCGATAGAATTTTTTATCAAAGTTGGCGTTGCGTAGGCGTTGGGCTGGCGCAGCGCCAACGCGGCTTCATATCCCGTCCTTCGCCCTTCGCCTTGCAATCTGATACAACCCCGCAAACATCACGTATTTAAAAAATAGGGCCTTCAATGAAGGCCCTATTATGTTGCGATACTGCAATACTGCGAAGCTACGAAAATACGAAGTGGAGAATAAAAGCTAGGCTAGGATTCTTGTACGGCAGTTTCTTTTTCTTCGCTAATCGCGAGCTTGACCTTGTTATCAGCATCAATATCAATGGTTACTTTACCGCCGTTCGCCAGCTTGCCAAACAGAAGCTCATCGGCTAGCGCGCGCCGAATCGTATCCTGAATCAATCGAGCCATAGGACGCGCACCCATTAACGGATCAAAGCCGTTTTTTGCTAGATATTTTTTTAGCCTGTCGGTAAACGTAACTTCCACTTTTTTCTCGGTCAATTGGGCTTCCAACTGCATAAGAAATTTATCAACCACCTGGAGAATAATCTGTTCATCAAGCGGCGCAAATGAAATCGTGGCATCAAGACGGTTGCGGAATTCAGGCGTAAACATCCGCTTGATTTCTGCCATTTCATCACCGGCTTTTTTATCGTTGGTGAAACCGATATTGATTTTGGACAGCTCCGCCGCGCCCGCATTGGTTGTCATCACGATCACGACATTACGAAAATCAGCCTTGCGCCCATTGTTGTCTGTGAGCGTTCCATGATCCATCACTTGCAGCAGCACGTTGTAGATATCAGGATGCGCTTTTTCGATTTCATCAAGCAGCAGCACAGAATAAGGATGCTTGGTAATCGCTTCGGTCATTAGACCGCCTTGATCAAAACCCACATAGCCAGGAGGCGCACCAATCAAGCGCGATACCGCATGACGCTCCATGTATTCGGACATATCAAAGCGAATCAACTCCGTACCTAAAATGAAGGCAAGCTGCTTGGCGACTTCGGTCTTGCCCACGCCTGTCGGACCCGAAAACAAAAATGAGCCGATCGGCTTAGTCGGACTGCCGAGCCCCGAACGCGCCATCTTGATCGCAGTGGTAAGAGCCTCAATCGCTTTATCCTGACCAAACACTACGGACTTTAAATCACGCTCCAGCGTTTTTAACTGATTGCGATCATCGCTCGATACACTACGAGCGGGAATACGGGCAATTTTGGCAACGATTTCTTCAATTTCAGATTTGCCAATCGTTTTTTTCTGTTTCGATTTCGGCGCCACGCGCTGCGCCGCACCGGCCTCGTCAATCACATCAATGGCTTTATCTGGCAAGTGACGATCATTGATGTATTTGGCTGATAACTCCGCCGCCGTGGTTAAAGCAACCGCCGTATATTTCACGTTGTGATGCGTTTCAAAACGCGATTTTAACCCTTTCAGAATTTCGACTGTCTCCGCTATTGAAGGCTCATTCACATCAATCTTTTGAAAGCGGCGCGAAAGTGCAGCGTCTTTCTCAAAAATGCTGCGATATTCGGTGTAAGTAGTCGCGCCGATGCATTTTAATTGCCCAGACGACAAAGCAGGCTTTAATAAATTAGACGCGTCCAAGGTACCACCTGAAGCTGAACCTGCGCCGATCAGGGTGTGGATTTCATCGATAAATAAAACGGCATTCGGGTTTTCCATAAGCTGCTTCAAGACTGCCTTTAGGCGTTGCTCAAAATCGCCACGGTACTTGGTGCCAGCCAGCAGAGATCCCATGTCGAGCGAATAAACCTGCGATTTCGCCAAAATTTCAGGGACCTGCCCATCCACAATACGTTTTGCAAGACCTTCAGCAATGGCGGTTTTACCCACACCAGCTTCACCAACCAGCAATGGATTGTTCTTGCGGCGACGACACAATATCTGAATCACCCGCTCAACTTCATTGTCGCGACCAATCAGCGGATCAATCTTGCCATCAATGGCCTGCTGGTTTAAATGCAACGTGTAGCTTTCCAAAGCCCCGCCAGACTGTTCGCCCTCGGCAGCCTCGCCTTCGGTTTCGGTCTTGGTAGGACCCTGTGGTGACACCTTGGAAATACCGTGCGAAATGAAATTGACCACATCCAGACGCGACACGCCCTGCTGATGCAGGAAATAAACGGCATGAGAGTCTTTTTCACCGTAAATTGCGACCAGCACATTGGCACCTGTAACTTCTTTTTTGCCGGACGATTGCACATGCAAAATGGCACGCTGGATAACACGCTGAAAACCCAGTGTTGGCTGGGTATTGACTTCACCATCACCAGCCACAATCGGGGTGTGCTGTTCAATAAATTCAGTAAGCGCTTTTTTCAGATCATCGACTTTGGCCGCGCATGCCTTCAGCACTTCCTGCGCGGAAGGGTTCTCCAGCAGAGCCAACAACAAATGCTCTACTGTGATGAACTCGTGGCGTTTTTGCCGAGCCTCTACAAAAGCCATATGCAGACTGACTTCGAGTTCTTGGGCAATCATGTTTTACCTTTCTATACCTGCTGCGAATGTGCTTGCGCACATTCTTTGTGTGTGAACCAGAAACTGGAAACTGAGCAACGTCACTGAACCTGATACGACGACAAACGTGGTCAAGATTCAAATTTCTTCCATACCGCAGTGCAATGGATGCTCATATTTCTTGGCATAATCGCCAACCTGCTCGACTTTCATCGCCGCCACATCACGCGGAAAAATGCCACATATCCCGCGACCTTCCGTATGTACTTTGAGCATGATTTGAGTTGCGCGTTCGTAGGTATGACCAAAAAGCTGCTCCAGCACGTCTATTACAAACTCCATGGGGGTGTAGTCGTCGTTGTACATCACCACCTGCCACATCGGTGGAGGTTTGGTTTGATGAGGATTTTCTTTTAGCGCGGTATCACCGTCAATGCCCGGCGCGTTCGGTTGTTTAGTAGCCATGCCTTGTACACATATTAAAGATAAAAATAACGCCATTAAGCGTTCATAATTAAAGCACTTTTTTAATTTTACTTTACTTAAGTGTAGCTATTAATATGGATAACTGTGAGCCGATTTCAAGTGCCCTTTAAAACTTAACGCGTATTCAAAAACCATTTTTTCCGGCGCGGTGTGGCGCAAACATTTGTATTCATGCAACACTCCCACTTAAATATTAGGCCAACTTGTTGACTTCACTCAATTTAGCCGGTAAAAGGCAGTTTGGAGTTTGGCTTCATGGTTAACTGCATTTGCAATAAAGCGGTTGCGGGCCTTGATAGCAAAACGATTCCGGGCGCTCCAACCCGATTTCATTTTTAAGGAAGCAACAGCAATGGCAACTGGTACAGTCAAATGGTTTAACGACGCTAAAGGTTTTGGTTTTATCACTCCTGATGATGGTAGCGAAGATTTGTTTGCTCACTTCTCGGCGATCGAAATGAATGGTTTTAAAACCCTCAAAGAGGGTCAAAAGGTCGCATTCGAAGTGACCCAGGGCCCTAAAGGCAAACAAGCATCAAATATTAAAAACGCCTGATATTTGTCAGTGTTTTAATGTTGAAGCAGTACGGTCGTTAGCCTCACAAAAATTTGGAATCCCCCGCGGCGCAAGTTGTGGGGGTTTTTCTTTTTTGGCGGTATTTTTAAACGACATTCAATCAGTGGTTATTTTTTTGGGCTCTATGTTAATTTTATTCAACAAACCCTATGGTGTCATCTGCCAATTTAGCCCATCTGGCGACAAGCCGACCCTCAAAAATTACCTCCTTATTCCTGATGTCTACCCTGCAGGCAGGCTGGACACCGACAGTGAAGGTCTACTCCTGCTAACCGACGACGGCATTCTCCAAGCGCGTATAGCTGACCCTCGCTACAATCTGAGTAAAACATATTGGGCAGAAGTTGAGGGTACGCCCACGGATGACGCGCTAAAGCCGCTTCGGCAGGGCATTAACTTGGGCGATTTTGTTACCCAGCCCGCGATTGCCAACCTGATAGAGCCACCTGCTATATTGTGGCCGCGCCACCCGCCGGTGCGATTTCGTAAAGAAATACCCACAAATTGGCTTGAAATTTCCATTAAAGAGGGGAAAAATCGGCAAATACGTCGAATGACTGCACATATTGGTTTTCCGACATTACGTTTAATCAGAGCCTCTATTGGCAAATGGCAATTAACTGATATTGCGTCAGGTGAGTGGCGACAAGCAAGCACGGGCGCCGAAATATTAAGAATCAGAAAAACAAAAAAAACCCTGGCCGAATAAGTAAGCGCGGAGATAGAGGGCAGAAATCCAGTAAATAAGGTACCCATATTGAGTAAATAGCGCTTTTTTGCCTCGAAAGGTTCCCAAAAGCCTGTCAACCGTCTATACTCACGCGCGTTATTCGCCATGACAGGCAATAATCTGTCTGGAATAATTAGTCAGCTCACTCACTCGTATAGGAAATATTTATGAAATCGATCTCTACCGTTGTCGCTGCTTTGTTTGCAGTTGCTGCACTGAACGCCGTTGCTCAAACTCCAGCCGCTGCACCTGCTAAGGCCGCAGCACCAGCTGCCGCACCAGCACCCGTTGCTGCTCCTGCTAAAGCTGCTGCACCTGCACCAGCCGCTGCTCCAGCAAAAGCCGAAGCTCCTGCAAAAATGACCAAAGAAGAAAAAGCTGCTGCTAAAAAAGCAAAAAAAGAAGCCGCCATGAAAGCAAAAGCTGAAAAAGCTGCCGCTGCTAAAGCAAAAAAAGACGCCCCAACCAAGTAATTTTGGGCGTATTTAGTTTCACAAAAAGCGGGGCTTAGGCTCCGCTTTTTTATTCCGGTTTTATTGTTTCAAATATTATTTAGAATATGTCGAACAATCGTGTGGTGGTTGGTCTTTCCGGCGGCGTAGATTCCGCAGTTACAGCTTTATTGCTCAAACAACAGGGCTATGAAGTTATCGGTCTTTTCATGAAAAATTGGGAAGATGATGACGATGATGAATATTGCTCTACCCGCCAGGATTTTATTGATGCCGCCGCCGCCGCAGATGTGATCGGCATTGATTTCGAAGCCGTTAATTTTGCGTTTGAATACAAAGATCGGGTATTCGCTGAATTTCTGCGTGAATACGCCGCCGGTCGCACCCCAAATCCGGATGTACTGTGCAACGCCGAAATTAAATTCAAAGCGTTTCTGGATCATGCCGTTGCGCTAGGGGCCGTGAAAATTGCCACGGGGCACTATGCACGCGTGCGTGAAACCAACGGAAAATTTGAGCTGCTCAAAGGATTGGATGCGGAGAAAGATCAAAGCTATTTCCTGCACCGTTTGAGTCAGGCGCAGCTGTCAAAAGCTCTATTTCCGGTAGGCCATCTGCAGAAATCAACCGTACGCACATTGGCAGCCAAAGCGGGTCTGCCTAACCATGCCAAAAAAGATTCAACCGGAATTTGTTTTATTGGCGAACGACCGTTCCGCGAATTTCTGGAGCGTTACTTACCACGCGCACCTGGTCTGATGATAACGCCAGACGGCAAACGCATGGGAGAGCATCAGGGCTTGATGTACTACACGATTGGTCAGCGTCAGGGTCTGGGCATCGGGGGCACCAAAAATAGTATGGGCACACCGTGGTTTGTGGCAGATAAAAATAGGGAGCGCAATGAATTGATCATCGTGCAGGGACACGATGATCCACATTTGCTTAATCGAAGTCTGAGCGCAGATGATGCTTCATGGATCGCAGGCCATAGCCCTTTGTTTGGGTTTACCTCGCAGCCAGATCACCTAGGGGCAAAAACCCGTTACCGGCAGGCTAATGCAGCCTGTTTATTGCATGCGAAGACCACAGAGGCGCTGGCATTCAAGCTCGATTTTGAACAGCCACAGTGGGCTATAACCCCCGGACAATCAGCGGTACTGTATCAAGGTGAAATTTGCCTCGGTGGCGGAATTATTTCAGCTCGATTGTAAATATTTACTGCTAACGCTGTTGTTTTACGCGGGAGGCTTAGTGTCCATAAATGAAGGGCGCGACTCAATGCGCTCCATCCATGCTGCCAAGCCAGGATGATTCAGACGCCATGTCATTTCAGGCAAACGAAATTCAAGCCATCCCAAGCTGCACGCCAGCGCAATATCACCCAGCGTCAAATTTTCGCCATGACAGAATTTGCGATCTCCCAGCTCGCGCGCGGCCGCCGCAATACCGCTTTCAACCTTGCCAGTCTGGCGCTGTATCCAGTCTTTACTTTGCTCAGCAGCGGGACGCTTGCGTTCAAGAAAGAGTGCAATGCCTGCATCCGCAATACCGTCACCTAATGCCTCCCAACGTTTAACCAAGGCGCGCTCGCGACCTCCTTCGGGAATAAGCCGGGATACGGGTGTCACGCCGTCCAGAAATTCGGTAATTACTCGCGAGTCGTAGAGTGAAATGCCATCATCAAGCAATAGTACCGGGATCTTTGTAAGCGGATTATAAAGCGCACTTTTGGGTTCCGCACTCCAGACATTATCTTCAACAAATTCACATTCAATGCGCTTTTCCGCCATCACAATGCGAACTTTACGGGCATACGGACTGGTGTATGAGGCAATCAATTTCATGAAATTTCCGGTGCGGTAAGAGGGCGTCGTCGGCTGCTATATAGCAATAACTTATCGCTCGACTTATTTATATTTTCTATTTTCTAATTATAGCATTTGGCGCATTGTAAGTCCTGATCCAGCAGGCAATTTTCTGCTCTCATTCAGCATCATTGAGCGATCAAAACAGACCCTGCTTGAGGACGCATGATAAAATTTCAATTCTTTTTGTAATGCTTAAACCTTCACCCAATAGGCGCTCATGCTTCCGCTAACCCCCATTACTGCACTTGGCCCACTTGATGGCCGCTACGAAAAAAACGTCGCTGTTCTTCGCGAATTCTTCAGCGAATATGCGCTGATCAAGTTTCGAGTGCAGGTTGAAGTTGAATGGCTTATTGCCTTGTCACTAGAGCCCGGCATTGCCGCATGCCTGCCGTTTTCGGCCGATACCATCAGCCAATTGCGAGCACACGTGACAGCTTTCGCGCTCACCGATGCAGAACGCGTAAAGACAATTGAGGCCACCACCAATCATGATGTAAAAGCGGTCGAATACTGGCTGCGTGAAACCTTCGCAGACAATGTCGAGATTGAGCGCGTCAAGACATTTATTCATTTTGCCTGCACCTCTGAAGACATCAACAATCTTGCGCACGGCTTGATGCTGAAAGCAGCACGAGACCAGGTAATAATTCCCGCACTCACCCATATCCATGAAAAACTGATGAATCTGGCGCATGTAAACGCGGCATTGCCTATGCTTGCACGCACTCATGGGCAGCCTGCCACGCCAACGTCCCTGGGCAAAGAAATGGCCAACGTGGCTTACCGTTTGCAACGCGCAGGTTCAGCGATTGCGAAGATCGGGATGCTCGGTAAAATCAACGGCGCGGTTGGCAATTACAACGCGCATATAGCCGCCTATCCTGACCTTGACTGGGTCAAATTTGCGAAGAATTTTGTTGAAAATTTGGGACTGGAATTTAATCCGTACACCACCCAAATTGAACCGCACGATTACATGGCTGAATTGTTCGATGCCATCGCTCGAGCCAATACGATTTTGATCGATTTTGATCGCGATATCTGGAGCTATATTTCATACGGTTACTTTAAGCAAAAAGTGAAAGCGGGTGAAATTGGCTCGTCCACCATGCCGCATAAAGTAAACCCGATTGATTTTGAAAACTCAGAAGGTAATCTGGGCCTGGCGAATGCAGTGCTGCGCCATCTAGCTGAAAAATTACCGATCTCGCGCATGCAACGCGACTTAACCGATTCAACTGTGCTGCGCAATATGGGCGTCGCGTTTGGGTATGCGTTACTCGCCTACGAATCACTGAGACGCGGGCTGGACAAACTGGAAGTGAATCCTTCTCGTCTGGCCGAGGATTTAAATGCAAACTGGGATGTACTGGCCGAACCGATTCAGACGATTATGCGCAAATACGGCATTGCTGACGCATATGAAAAATTAAAAGACCTCACCCGCGGCAAAGGGGGTCTCACCGTTGAAGCCGTACATTCGTTTGTTAAAACTCTGCCGATTTCAGAAAGTGACAAACAGACTTTGATCAGTATGACGCCCACCAGTTATATCGGCGCGGCCAAAGATTTGGCGGAGCGTATCGCATGATGCTTTACTGCTAGCGAACAAAAAACCAGCGCGAGCATGAAACGGCGGATTCGTACGAGAAACTGCCACCACTGTTCCACCAAAAATACGTAATAAATGTGTTCCTGCAAACAACTCTTTTATGTGGGGTTCCTAGATTAAGCTACAAAAAATTAACGGGAATAAATTATTACCGTCGCCTTGCCGCCATATACCTCTTGAATCGTCTGAATCGCAGCAACCTTACAGCCGTGGTGGCAAAGAAAAAATTAAGCGTGTCACCAGACCGGCGCCACACCATCACAGCATTTTCTTGAGCTCTCCGCTGTCCATCAGGCGAGCTAGATCATCAGCGCCACCAACCAGCATGCCGCCCACAAACACCATCGGGAAAGTCGGCCAGCCACTCCACATTTTGAGTGCATTGCGGCGACGCCAATGATTGAAATAGCTGCCGTATTCAAGGTAATGATAGCTAACACCTGCAGCATCCAGCGCCTTGCGCGCGCGCTTTGGCATAGGGTTTTGTGCCATCCCGACCACCACGACTTTGTGGGCTGACAAGGCAGCTTCAACCTCCTGCACGATATCCATCTGGTGAGTAGAAATTACCTCGCGAATAGCCGGGTGGATGCGCGCTTCTTCAAGAATTTTACGTGCCATGGTGAATCCTTTTTATATTGGATTATCAAATATAACTGTGCTGTTCAAAATACTGCTGCGCTTTTTAATATGGGCTCGCTTGATCGTCCATCATCATTTTTTTATGCCGGCCCACGCCGCCGATTATTGACAGCGCAACCGCTTCAGCCGCTTTTATGCCATCAACTCCTGCAGACATAATGCCACCAGCGTAGCCAGCGCCCTCACCCGCCGGAAACAAGCCGCGAGTATTGATGCTCTGAAAATCATCATCACGTCGTGAAATACGAATGGGGGACGAAGTACGCGTCTCAACTCCGGTTAATACGGCGTCCGCCATCGCAAAGCCTTTAATCTGTTTATCAAACGCAGGCAATGCTTCGCGAATCGCTTCGATTGCAAAATCCGGCACTACGCTACTTAGGTCTGTCATTTTCACACCAGGCTTGTACGACGGCACGATAGACCCCAATGACGTCGATGCACGACCCGCGATAAAGTCGCCCACCAGTTGCGCAGGTGCTGCATAATTTTCGCCACCCGCTTTGAAAGCCTGCTCTTCCCAATGGCGTTGAAAAGCCATACCAGCCAGTGGATGACCCGGGTAATCGCGTTCAGGCGTGATACCCACCACGATGCCTGCATTGGCATTGCGTTCATTGCGCGAATATTGGCTCATGCCGTTGGTGACGACGCGGCCTGGCTCAGAGGTAGCCGCCACAACCGTGCCACCCGGGCACATGCAAAAGCTGTATACCGAACGGCCATTGCTGGCGTGGTGTACCAGCTTATAATCGGCCGCGCCCAAAATATTATGGCCTGTGTTAGCACCAAATCGTGCTGTATCAATCAATGATTGTGGATGCTCGATGCGAAAACCAATCGAGAATGGTTTGGCTTCAATATGCACGCCGCTTGCGTAAATACTTTCAAACGTATCGCGCGCGCTATGACCAATTGCCAGCACCACATGTTGGCTCTCGATACGCTCGTTATTGGCCAGAATCACGCCACGAATACGGCGCGTACCATCACTCTGTTTTTCAATATCGAAATCAATAACCCTTTGCTGGAAACGAATTTCACCGCCCAGCGATTCAATTGTGGCGCGCATTTTTTCCACCATCTTGACCAGTTTAAAGGTGCCGATATGGGGCTTCGAGACATACATAATTTCGGCCGGCGCACCGGCTTTAACAAATTCAATCAGCACTTTGCGGCCGAGAAAAAAAGGATCTTTAATTTGACTCCAGAGCTTACCATCTGAAAACGTACCCGCACCACCTTCACCGAATTGCACATTGGATTCAGGATTCAACACGGATTTGCGCCACAGGCCCCAAGTGTCCTGAGTACGCTCGCGCACGGCTTTACCGCGCTCCAGCACAATCGGTTTAAAGCCCATCTGAGCCAGGATGAGGGCCGCAAACAAACCACAGGGGCCCAGCCCAATCACCACCGGACGCGACGCCAATACGGAGGGTGCGTGGCCCACAAATTTGTATTCTGTATCAGGTGTAGGCGTGAGCTTGGGATCTCCTGCAAAACGCTTCAGCAATGCAGGCTCGTTTTTGACCTCGCAATCAAGGGTATAAACCAGATGAATATCAGCACGCTTGCGCGCATCGTAACCACGGCGAAAAATGACCACATTTAGCAACTCACTGGCAGTGATTTTAAGGCGCTTGATAGCCGCAGCCGGGATGGCGGCCTCATCATGATCCAGCGGAAGTTTAATTTCGGTAAGACGTAGCATATTGGGGAAACTTATACGGTTTAAGCGGTCTACGGAAAGTGTTGTGAAATAATTCCGTATTGGTTTTAATTCATCTTCTCAATGTTCTTCACATCATTTTTTGCAGCCTGTAATGTTGTTTACTGCGTTGCTTTTCTAGTACTCATTACCCATTACCCACTACATTAACCCATCGTCGCACACTTAAAGGAAGCACTCATGCCAACCGCCACCTGGAACAACACCATCATTGCTGAAGCGCCTGCAGGAGATATCGTCACGGTAGAAGGCAATATGTATTTTCCACTCGCCTTTATTAAGCCCGGGATACTCAAACCCAGCGAGCACACCACAGTCTGCGGCTGGAAAGGTACAGCCAATTATTATGATGTTGTCGTAGACGGCAAAACTAATTCAGACGCCGCCTGGTACTACGCCACACCAAAAGACGCGGCTAAAGAAATTGCCGGGCATGTGGCGTTTTGGAAAGGCATTGTTTGTAAAATTTAAGTGGGCATGGGCTTGGCAGGCTTAGCAGATTTATTAGTTATAACGGCCTGCGCAATCCATTCATCAACCAACTGCTCCAGTATCGTCAAAGGCACTGCTCCGCTATCAAGAATAACGGCATGAAAATCTTTGAGAGAAAACCTGTCGCCTAAGGCCGTCTGGGCCTTATCCCGTAGCGCCAGAATTTTTAGTTGCCCGACCTTGTAGGCGCAGGCTTGACCGGGTAGCGCCATATAACGCTCAATCTCGGTTGTGACTTCTGATTCGCCCATACCGGTATTGCTCACCATATAGGCAATCGCCTGTTCACGCGACCAGCCTTTAGCATGCATCCCGGTATCGACTACCAGGCGCACCGCACGAAATATCTCAGCTTGCAGACGGCCCAAATCACCAAACGGATCATCTTTGTATAGCCCCATTTCTGCGCCAAGTCGTTCCGCATACAGCGCCCAACCCTCAACATAGGCGGTATAGATCGACTGCTGGCGAATCAACGGCAGACCCTTTAAACCTTGCGCCGTCGCAATCTGAAAGTGATGCCCTGGAATGCCTTCGTGGTAGGCCAGCGTTTTCATACCCCAGGTTGGCATCTCTTTCAAGTCACGCAGATTAGCAAAGAATGTACCGGGGCGCGAACCATCCATCGCTGCTGCATTGTAGTAAGCACCGGCAGAGCCTTTTTCAGCGGCTATCGGCACCCGCGCGACAATAAGCTTTTCAGGCGGGAGCGTACTGAAATATTCAGGCATGCGCGCGTTCACTTCATCCAGAATTTGCCGGTAGCGCGTTAACATCTGTGCGCGACCTTCATCGGTTGAAGGCAACAGAAAACGCGGATCTTCGCGCAATTTTTTCATCCTTTCAGCAACCGTTCCCACCGCCATACTCTGGCCCTTCAGCAGCGCATCCATCTCGGCTTCAATACGTGCAACCTCATTCAAACCCAGCTGGTGCACTTGTTCTGGCGGATCATCAGTCGTCGTCATTTGTTTAAGCATGAACTGGTAATAGCGGGCCCCATCAGGCAGTCGGGCAGCGCCTTCGCCTTGCGCTGCAGCTTGCGAGCGTAATGCGATGAGCGCGTCAGCCATGCGCGCGTATGCAGGATAAACGCGGTCTTTGACAGCTGTCGTTGCCGTAGTTTGCAGTTGTGCTTTTAGGTCCGTGCTTAGCCCGCTCACCTTGTTCATTTTTTCCACAAAACTGCTGACTAATCCATTCTCGCTCGGTACAGCTTTCACCGTGTCGGCAATCACGGTAAGTGACTTTTCCAGCAGCGACGCTGGCAGCATCACACCGAGCTTAACCTGACGTTGCATTTCAGCGGTGAGTGCGTCCAGTTTATCGCCCATAGCCTCAAGCCGAGCTACGTAATTACGCGCTGTTTTTTCATTCTTGACCACATGGCTCGATTGCAGAAAACTCGGCAGTGTAACCTGCGTGCCAAACATGGGACTAATCGGATACAGGCCTTCAGAAGACAGCCATTCAAAGCGTTTGTACTGCAACATAGAGCCATAAAAATCGAGCAGAATATCGTAGGTAATTTGATCCTGACGGTCGAGTCTCGTGCGATCAAACTCTTTTACCTCGCCGATTAATTTTTCGGCAAACGCATAATCCTGGTCGCGTTTGGCCACACCAACAGCAGCCAATTTACCGGAGTGCCTGTCAAAAATGGTGCCATCAACCGCGCCTATCTGGGTAAATAATTCAGGGTTACGAATCAGGAACAACACGGCTTGGCGATTCGCCAGCATATTGATCGTAAACGGCGTGCCCCAACCAATTCGATAAACCGCATAAACGCCAAGAATCAATAATGCCAGAATAAACCAGCGCGCCACTTTCCAAATTTTTTTCATCGGGCTCTTTCGACAGATGCTTTATGGGTAATTGACAGCGGTTTAATGGTCATTGGCGAATCATAAATCGCGAATGGAAACGGCGGACAGCGAACGGCGTATACGCACACCAAAAACTTGTTTGATTAAATTTTGTTTCCAGATTATGCCCTACTCGCATCACCGCTTTTAAGACCACCGACCCCACTATTAGCCGGGCTTCTGGCGCATTTATGCTTGGAAATGACCGTCGATATTAGCGATTCGATCTTGAATCGGCCGTAAAATAATGAGACACTGATTAATTGCCGTCGCCTCGGTTTATATGACGCGCAAACAACAACCATTGGGATCAGGCGTGTAAAAAATGCTTGTCAAGGCATTTTCGTAGTAAAATCAATTAATCGCACGACATCAAGCTAATTAATTCAGTACCGTCTGTTGTTTCTTTCTTGGTTCGAACGATGTGAGCATTTGCTCAATCAACTTAATAATTAGGAAATTAACAATGGCAACTGGTACCGTAAAATGGTTTAACGATGCAAAAGGTTTTGGTTTTATTACCCCTGATGACAAGGGCGAAGATTTGTTTGTGCACTTCTCGGCTATTCAGTCGAGTGGCTTCAAAACACTGGCTGAAAACCAGAAAGTGTCTTTCGAAGTAACGACAGGCCCTAAGGGCAAACAAGCGACTAACATTCAAGCGCTGTAAGCTTGAAATAATCGCAAAGCTTTGCAATAAAAACCCCGGCGTGCCGGGGTTTTTTATGTGCGTATGGCTCACTCATAATCCCAGATTAAAGCCGCAATAAAGATAACCTGAGTTACGCTGTGCACGCTTTACTTTCACCACCCACCACGCCTTTCTCACCGCGCATAAACGCCATATAGCATTCATGCGCCAGCCTGGTGATCGCGCCAATCGGCAGCACCCGTGACTCATAGCGGATGCAAGGCTGCACTTTGCCAAAATTGCCAGTATTAAAAATTTCTTTTGCTGCTTCAAGATCGGCTGGCAAGACAACACGTTCTTGCACTTTTATGCCCGCTGCCATCAATAATTTGATAACGCGCGCACGCGTGATACCTGCCAGGAAAGTACCATTGGGGATGGGCGTTATAACCTCATCTTGCCGATTCACGAAAAATAAATTCGACGTTGCAAATTCAGCGACCTGGCCTTGCCCGTCAAGAACGACTGCGTTATCAAATCCACGCGTTTTTGCATCTCGCAACGCTCGTGTTGTGTTGGCATAAAGGCTGGATGCTTTTGCATCCGTGACCGCCATCAGCGGACTGGGGCGCTGCAATGCGGACAGGCATGCCGCAAAGCCGGTAAATGGAGGCAGCGGCGCATCAAATAAAGTCAGCGCAAAACCGGATTGGGTGGCGTCCGGAATCAGCAAGCCTTCTGTTCCGAACACCAACGGTCGAATATACAGCTCAGCATCAGCCGGAAAGCGCGCAATACCTTCATGCACGAGCGACATCATTTCGGCCACCGTGTAGGGACAGTCAAGCCCGACCTTATCAGCCGAATGCCGCACACGTTCCAGATGCAGTGATAAATCAGGCGTGCTACCGGCAATGGAGCGTGCACCATCAAACACGGATGAACCGAGCCAGACGCTGTGATCCATCGCGCCAAAAATACCAACATTGCCTTCAGTCCATTTCCCGTTAATAAATGTTTGGTACATATTGCTCCCGCGATAATTGAAAGATGTTGCCGAAAATTTTACTCGCCATGCCCGCGTCATACTCACTGGAGTTTATGCCGCCTTACCACTTGCAACCATTCTCGGTGACCGCATCGCGTACCAGCGGAATCACCGCAGCCAACCCGAGGGCCGCATAAGTATCCCGACAATCAGGGCGTTTCAACGCTTTATCAAAAATCTGTTCTACATTTTTCTTTACGATCGCGGGCGGTGCTAAGGGAAATGGCAACAAAGTACGCCGACCACTGCCCTCACTGGTGATAGCGCGAGCGCGATTGCGGATTCCATCCAAGTCAAGTTTTGGCGTGGCTATCGCAGGGTTATTTGGAAGCGCAGCTGCAGCCCCCGGTACGGGCGGCACCACCATCGCATCACGTGCTGGTCCAAAAATATCGGTATCGGCTCCTGCATTTGTTTTGGCTTGTGGCACTTTGGGCTGCGCTCCTGCGGCGGGGCTGATCGGGCGGGCAGCCGTATCAACCGCTATCTTCCGTAAATCTGCTGGCTTGATATCAGTCTGGGTCTCAATGGTCGGGGCAATGAGCTGATCCTGGCGCAAGGCGGGCTGAATCACCACGGGTGCTGTAGGTGTTATGGGTGCGGTGGGTACGATGGGTACGGCGGGCACGGGAACTGGCATCGGTATCGATTTAATTGCGGGTAATGGCGGTGAAACAATCGGCACTTCAATCGGCCGAGTATCCAGCTTAGGTAGCGGTGGCGGGATCGGTGCAGGCAATATTATTGCTTGCTCGACCTTCAATACTTGCACGGGTGCAGGTATCGGCACCGGTACAGGTACGGGTACGGGTGCCGGCATCGTTGCAATAAGCGACGCAGTCGCAGGAGCAGGGGCGGGGGTAGGGGTAGGGGCAGCAATAGGGGAAGAAGCAGCAGGAGGAACTGCCAATGGTAGGGGCAATAGCAATGGCGGCGATAAAACAGGAAGCGCCGCAACTGACGGCGTATTGAGTGTCGCCGACGACGCTGCAGATACCGACGGCTCGCGTGGTGGGGGTACTGGGCTTGGCAACAACAGCGGTACGCTGGCCACAACGGGGGGCGCCGCCTGCTGCGCTATGGGAGCGACTACGGGTGGCGTTTCTGTTGGTGCCGAGACCACAAAAGAAGTAGTGGCCTGCACAACATCTTTCGCAATAAAACGTAGCGCCTCAACATTGGGTGAAGGGCTTGGTTGTAGCGACACAGGCAGCGCTACGGGTGGCGGCAAAGGTGACAACACAGCAGACGATGGCTCAACCGGCAAAGACGCTGGCACAGCTTGCTGCACCGCCGTATTTGTCAGCGCAGTGCTTTTCTCGCCTTCAATCACTGGCACCACGGATTCCACGGGCGCAAGTGTAGGGGCTCGCGCAGGGACTGGTGCAGGGTTGGGGGTAGGGTCTGGAGCAGATGAAGCGGCGCGTCTTGATGCATCTGCTCGTTGATCGGGCCGACGTTCATCAAAGGGTTTAAACGAAGTAAGCGGTTCACGACTACCTGTTGATAACGTGGCGTCAAACTTAAAAAGTTTTGCACCCCATAAACGCTCACCACTCCTGGCAACAACCCCGTTAGTATCGCCCAGCAGCAACACGGCGAGGACGTGCAACAGCATGGACAGCAGCAAAAACTGATCGAGCATAGGCCGTTCAGCAAATGCCGTGACGAATGACGGGGCTGATGTCCGGGCAGAAAAATCTACTTGAATGGGTTTGCGAAATTTCATCACGAACGTTGAGCGCTTAATGGTCATTAGGCCGCAAAACAAAGAGCATACAAGACTCTTGGATTATCGCGATTTCGTTATCCAATGATGGTATCGCCGTTCAAATTTGTTTTGGCTTCAATCGCGCACTATGGGCTCGCCAAATCACAGGCTAGATTGCCAAATTTGACACCTTTATTATTGATTATGAAATAGGCTGAGGCCCGCGCCAGCGCTGGTACTTAGCTGTTATTCAAAGCAGGATAGACGCTAAAACTTAAGCTCTGAACAATTGAATAACTAAAAAGTTAAAGCGCTAGAGCGACATCTATGGCGACGAGTTTCCAGCCGCGTCCTTGATGGCGCACCCGGCCCAGGCGGATGTGAAAAATGCTTGATGCAATCATGACGCTGAGCTTTGAGCTTGCCTTGAATGTCGCTTCATTAACAATCACCGAGTCGGCAAAACCGTGTTCGGCACTGCCTGGAACCAAAATCCCTTTTGCGGTCTGTCGAGCAGTGCGTTCGGTGACATGCTCGAGGATAGCCCGTAGCGGCGCTTTTGACAGCACCCTCAAGCCGATAAGGGTACTTTGTTGACGATGCAAATTTGCCTTGCGCACCACAATGCCGAGCACGCATGGGCGGCCCTCATCAATTCGCAGCGCAATCAAATCATCCACCTCAACGGTGGCCGCATCCTCAGTCGACATCTCGATGCCTAGCCCTGAATCGCTCATATCGTGAAGCCTCACCGGACTGCGCTGTTGCAGCGTACTGCCTAAAGCGCGTGCATTGAATGTGCCTGTATCCAGAAATACCGATTGTCGTGCAGATGCGCTGGACTGCGCTGAATCAACCGTCGCACCGGCGATGCTGTGCTGGGGGCCTGCAGCGGTAAGACTTGATTGCGTTGCCAGCGCTGAAGTCCAGACATCATTAAACCCACAAAATACTTTTACCTCAGCACCCTGCCCAATCGCGAAGCGCTTGCTGCGGGTTACATCGGCATTGGCGATCAAGCTAAATTCCCGATCCAGAAAGTCGATCACCGCAATATGTTCTTCCATGCGAAAACCAGTACCTATACCCCAGCCGGGGAAAATGATGCCTTGGTGGAAATCGTCAACCGCTCGATCCAGTTGCCGCTGCAAAGGTCGCAGTGTTAAAAATAAATCTGCGCGTTCTCCCGCCGTATATCGCGTCAAACCGCGTAGCTCGTTGGTGGTATCAATGCACAAGCTCGGTGAGGACGCCTGTGGTTCGCGGGTAAGCCACAGCGCATTCATCCACGATATCAGCCAGCTATCGAGAATCTCCAATCGCCTCGGTGCCAAATTACCACTGGCAAAGCGCTCCAGCAATAAGGCACGAACATAAAGCGCTTCGATCGTGGTCTCCAGCGTGCGGCGTTCAATGATGACCGGCAAAATAGTCGCGTCAACCTTTGCGCTCAGGGCAAACTGAAACAACTGATGGAGGCGTTTTAATGCGCCTAAATCAGCTCGCTGGCCAGAAATCTTGCGCCATTTGGTGGCATACCCGGCAACCAAAAGTGCGATCGACAGCACCGCCGCAACCTCGGCCGGAGGAGCTTTGCCAGGAATATTATTCTCGGGTGCCGCATGACGGGCCAGACGGGCCAAATCGTCATAGCTTGATGCTATCCATTCTGCGACGGCCGCGTCCCCTTCAGAGTGCGTAAGGCTCCCCTGCAATAATTTTTCGCGATCATGTTGCGAAAAATCCTCGAAACTCCGAAGCATGCGCTGCAACACATCGGCGACTTTGCCAGGATTTTTTTTGTCGAGATTTTGCTCAAGCGCAAACAATTGATCCGTGAAACTGCGATGAGCTCGCGTGAGCTCTAACCCTGCCTGATTGCCCCCAGCAAATGTAAATTCCATATAGTCTGGCTATTTATCGGGAGAGGTGAAACATCATGGCCTCAACTAGCGCACGATGTAGTTTTTTCTGCCGTGGCTCATCCCGTTCTACTGAATCGGGAATACTCCAATTGGGCAGCATAAATTTTTCGCCCTTATGCCGAACATGAGCGTAGCGCGGATCCTGCGGTGCAATATCATGTCCCATGGCATCGATAATCGACAGCGTGGTTAGTGCGCTTGACGATGCTTCGCTTGCACCGTCGTGGCCAGATACATTACTGAATCGCTCTTTGTAAAGGCCCGCCAGTTCAGCAAATAACACGGAGTCTTCACCAAGAAAAGCCAATTCCAGCAAAAATAACCAAAGCCTGTTCTGCTCTGGATACTCCTGTAAGGCAAGATGCAATAGTTCAATCGCTAAGCGCGGTTGCTCATCGTCGAGCAATTGGCGCGCCCAACCCATTACATCTTCCGTACTTGAAAATGACGCGCCTGGCTCGGCAAATCGTACAAAGCGCGTGGCAATATAGCGATCACGCAAGCGCACGGCGTTGCTATCAACCGGCATTTGCAACGATGCACGCAACGATCGCGGCGCAGGCGGCGCATGATCGAGCAGTGATTGCATTGGTTCGTTAATTGCCATGTCTAAGTGGTTTCTCCAGTGATACGATTAATTTTTTAAGTTGTATTATTTTTGTATTATGCAGTCTTATTTTCAAATTTGATCGTGGCAATATTAGTTGATAAAGCGATAACACTTGTAACAAGTATGACCGCTGACCAATGAATTGCGTGTAAGACAAACACGCATGCGAAGCGGCGTAAAAAAATCGCCTGCTCCAAATTTTTTTCTAAGCAGTTTTTTATCCAGGCTATTTTTGTCCGAACCGTTTTTGTTAAGAGCGTATTTTTAGTCCATTTGCTGGCATTAGGGAGAGAATTTGATGAAGTTGATTACTGATTCTGATGTCGCAAGAGCCCTTAGCATGCGCGATGCGATCGCCGCCTTACGCACTGCTTTTACCCAGCACGGCCGTGGGGCTGGCGCTGTTCTGGCACGCGGTCGTGCTACCGCCGTGCACGCAGGGCATGCTGTCACGATCAGCGCGATGGGTGCGGCGTTACCGGCAAGCGGCGTAGCCGGTGCCAAAATATATTCCACGGTAGCCGGACAGTTTCATTTTGTCATTGTGCTGTTTTCATCTGTCACCGGCGAAGTGTTGGCCACGATTGAAGCGAATGAGTTAACACGGTTACGTACATCTGCAGCGACGGCAGTAGCAGTTGAACATTTAGCCCGCAAAGAAGCGCGGGTACTATCGGTATTTGGGGCAGGTTTACAGGCCCATGCGCATGTTGAAGCGCTGATGCTGATTCATCCATTCAACAGGGTGCTGGTTTGCGCACGCAGTGGCGCGGCAGAATTTGCCAACTGGATTACTGAAAAATTCCACCTGTCAGCGCAAGCAACCGATGCCACCACGGCCGCTTCGCAAGGTGAGGTTATCATCTGTGCAACCCGCTCACCGGAAGCTTTATTCGATGGCACATTGATCAGGCCCGGCACGATGATAGCCGCCGTAGGCACGAGCAAGCCAACCGCACGCGAGCTGGATGATTCACTGTTGGGTCGGGCACAATTGATTGCAGTGGAATGGCTGCCTGCAGCACTGGCTGAAGCGGGGGAATTTGCCCGCGCCGCCGCTGGTGTCATTGATCTTGCGCGCGTGGTTGAGCTAGGTAAATTATTAGCCGACGGCGGTGCCTACAGAGGCCATCCGAGCGATATTGTGGTCTACAAAAGCGTTGGGATTGGTCTGGAAGATGTGGCGCTCGCCAAGCTGGTGTGGGAGCGCATGTCATAACGAACGCATCAGCTGATGATGCGATAACGGACCTGCAGTAATATCCTGCCAAGCCCTACTGTGGGGGGTGTAAAACAACCAATAATCCACGCGCTTTTGATTTGCCCAGATTGGTAATGGCGTGCGGCGCATCTGCTGCATAGCGAATAGTTTCCTGCACCGCCACTAACTGCACATCATCGCCACTTTGCACCCGCAGGGAACCACTTAATACGGTCAGGTGCTCACGCGAGCCTGGCTCATGCGCTTCGCTGCGTAATGCACCGCCCGGCTGCACCGTGAGCTCATACCATTCGAAACGTCCCGCGAGATCAATCGGCCCGAGTATGCGCAGCTCACACTTGCCGTCCGGGGTGCGCATGGTCGGCGTATGGTGTGCGGACACCAGACTGATAATCGGAGCACTTGCCTTCGCGGCACCTTCGATCAGCGCGCCCATTTCAACACCGAGGGCATTGGCCAGGCGCCACACTATGGCGATAGTAGGGTTGGTTTGATTACGCTCGATTTGCGAGAGCATCGACTTGGACACCCCCGATTGACGCGACAACTCATCGAGCGATAACCCCCGCTGCTGACGTAATGTGGCAAGCGCTGCACTCACACCGGGAGGTTCCTGGAATGAAGAGGTGCGTGGTGATGCGGTGGGAGGTGATTGGGCGCGCGATGAATGAATGCGCGCAGGCATATTACGCTTCGGCCTTGCATGGTCAGCTTGAGCTGTTGCTTGATCTACAGCCCGTGATTTTTTAATGGATGCGGCTTGAGTTGGCATTGACGTGTCCATATAAAAAATGGCTGGCTGAATAAATTAAATTGAATAAACAAATGAAAAGCTTGACACGCAACAGGTGTTGTTTGATATATTGGACAAGTTGTGCGAAATACTGCACTTGCCGAATATAACGTACACAATTAGTATGGACGGACAGCGCTTAGGCAGCAAGTTATTTAGATTTTATGCCACGGACTGAACAGGCCGTTATGCTAATGCGTTTGCGGTGATGCCATTGTGGCAGTACCAAGCAATATTAATTTTTTTAACTTCTGATCATAATGCCGCCATGAACACAGCCACTCACTTTTACGAGCATATTCAGAACGAGCTCGACAACATTCATCATGCCGGACTATTTAAAGAAGAACGCATTTTGATCACGCCGCAGGGCGCGCTGGTGCGCATCCAAGATGGGCGTGAAGTGATTAATTTTTGCGCTAATAATTATCTTGGTTTATCCGCCCATCCAGCCGTGATTGCAGCGGCACATCACGCGTTGGATACACATGGTTATGGCCTGAGTTCGGTGCGGTTTATATGTGGCACGCAGGATATTCATAAGCAGCTCGAACAGCGCCTGTCGAGCTTTCTTGGCACGGAAGACACCATTCTGTACGCCGCTGCATTTGATGCCAACGGCGGTTTGTTTGAACCCTTACTGGGCGAGCAAGATGCCGTGATCTCGGATGCGCTCAATCACGCATCCATCATCGATGGCATTCGACTTTGCAAAGCCAAGCGCTATCGCTATACACATGATAATTTGAATGATCTGGAAGCGCAGTTAAAGCAGGCCCGGGCGGATGGTGCTCGACATATATTAGTATTTACAGACGGCGTATTTTCGATGGATGGCACCATAGCCCAGCTCGATAAGATTCGCGAATTGGCTGATCGCTACGACGCATTGCTAGGCATCGACGAGTGCCATGCTTCTGGATTTTTAGGTCCTACTGGTCGCGGTACGCATGAACACTGCGGCCTTCTCGGCAAGGTGGACATCATCACCGGCACGCTGGGCAAGGCGCTGGGCGGTGCCAGCGGTGGCTTTACCAGCGGACGTAAAGAGGTGATTGCACTGTTGCGGCAACGCTCGCGACCCTATCTGTTCAGCAACACCGTGGCACCCTCTATTGTGGGCGCTTCAATTGCGGTACTGGATTTAATCGAAGGCTCCACGCAACTGCGCGACAAACTAGCCGCCAATACGGCCTTTTTTCGTCGTGAAATTGCGGCTGCAGGTTTTGAAATTAAGCCAGGCATACACCCGATCGTACCCGTAATGGTATATGACGCAGTCAAGGCGCAAGCATTGTCCAAACGTCTGCTTGAACTAGGCGTGTATGCAGTAGGATTTTTCTATCCCGTCGTCGCTACCGGCCAGGCGCGGATACGTACACAGATTTCAGCGGTGCATGAAATGGCGCATCTGCAAAAAGCCGTAGCAGCATTTTCACAAGCGGGCCGTGAGCTGGGGATCATTGCTTAAGCCGTTACGCAAGTCGTTACTCAAACAGTAGAACCTTACATAAGCATGCAGCAAGTTTTAAAGGAAATCCGTATGTCATCAACTAAAATTTTAGTCATCGGCGCCAATGGTCAAATTGGTTCCGAGTTGATTGAAGCGCTGGCGGCTCGATATGGTAACCAATCGGTGCTGGCAACTGATCTGGGTCCGCAAGGGCGTGTTGCCGATATTCACTATGAAACCCTTGACGCACTGGATGCCGCCAAGCTGGGCGCATTGGTCAAAACGCATGGGGTCAATCAAATTTATCTGCTCGCGGCGGCCCTTTCTGCCAAGGGCGAAAAAAACCCGTTGTGGGCCTGGGACCTTAATACACGTTCATTACTCAATGTGCTGGAATTAGCCCGCGAGGTAAAACTTGATCGTGTATTTTGGCCCAGCTCAATCGCCGCCTTTGGGCCGTCAACCCCCGCGATCATGACGCCGCAGACAACCGTGATGGACCCCACCACGGTTTATGGCTTGAGCAAACTGGTGGGCGAGCGCTGGTGTGATTGGTATCATCAAAATCATCATGTAGATGTGCGCAGCATCCGCTATCCCGGCTTGATCAGCTACAAAACCCCGCCGGGTGGCGGCACCACTGATTACGCCATTGAAATTTTTCATGCGGCTCGCGATCAGGGTCACTACACCTGTTTTCTCGATGAGCATCAGGCATTGCCGATGATGTATATGCCCGACGCGATTCGTGCCACCCTTCAATTGATGGAAGCGCCCGCAGCCACCGTGCATGAACGCGGCTCATACAATCTCGCGGGCTTAAGCTTCACACCCGCACAAATCGCGCTCAGCATTAAACGGCATTTGCCTAATTTTGAGATCCGCTACGCACCCGATTTTCGTCAGGCAATCGCAGCATCATGGCCGCAGAGCATTGATGACGCCAAAGCCCAAGCCGATTGGCATTGGCAAGCCCAGTTTGATATGGATGCGATGGTTGACGACATGCTGTTGCACATTCCAGCCATACAGTCCGCAGCACAGCCAGCAACACGCAAAGTGGCTTAGCACAGCCTATATTCAGACCAAGAAATTCGAGGCTATCCAGCAGCCTGTCGGGCATAACGGATCAATGCGAATATGTGCTGCACAGTCCAGATCATTTGCAACCGACTCTCTTTAAGTCCGGCTGGCTTCAAGCCAGCTACGCAGCACAAATGTAGTGGCATCGGGCTGCTCAAGCGGCGGTAAATGCCCAGCGGCTTCAATCGAAACAAATTTGGCGGCGGGTACAAGTGCCGCCATTTTTCGATGTAATTCCGGCGGGCATATCCGGTCATCAGCACCGCAGGCAATAAGCGTTGGAACATTTATCTTATTGAGCTGCGGCCAGAAATCGCGGCGCGTGGCAAGAGCCGTTATTTGCGCAGCAAACGCGGCCACTCCAAGAGCCCGCGCCATGGCAACAACGGTATTGTGCAGCTCTTGCGTAACGGTATCAGATGCAGCGCCAGTGATGGCGTCAGTTGTGGCGTCCATAGTGCTAGAGTCATCCACACCTTTTGCAAAATAGGCCGATGCAAGTTGCGTTTCTATCATGTTGTGAAAGTCGCCATGAACCGCGGCCAAAATCTGTGCATCGCGGCGGTTACGCCGCTCGCGCGTATCTGCGCCACAATCGGTATCGAATAACACCATCGCGGCAACTCGTGTGGGTTCCTGACGCCATATTTCGAGAGCGACCATGCCGCCCATCGAAAGGCCAATCGGGATCAGCGAACCCGCATTTTCAGCAAGCACCTTGGCGGCCATGGCATCAATACTATCCTCAAAACCGTAATCAACCGCCACGCATGGCCATTGGTTCGACAACGCCTGCTGCGGCGCACGCCACAAGCGCTCATCGCACAAAGTACCCGGTAAAAACAGCAATGTTGCAGCCAAACTAAGCAGCCCGCAACAGCATCATGTGCATAGGCTGCGGAGCATCGCCGCCGAGCACAATGAATATTTCTGCATCGCCGATCGCCTCAATCTGGCGAGCCATACCTGTCGGCACCGTGAAGGTATCACCGACTGTCAGCTCAACGCTTTCCTGCAGATTATTGCGCCAAATAATACGGCCGCGATGAATCATCAGCACCTCGGCACATTCAAGAACGTGCATCGTCGTTTGCGCGCCTGCCTGAAGCCGTAAATGCCGTAATGAAAAGCCGTGCGGCTTTGAGATAGGTGCCAGTAAAAATGTGTCTGCTATTTTTGCAGGGCCGATGATGACTGAATCGATGATCGATTCGGTGACCAACCCGCTCAACGATTCACCAAGCGCGGAACGATTCGCTTTAGCTGTATCTGCAGCCAAGGTTTCGTGCCGCACCACGTTGGCGATCATCTCCTCCACACAAGGCTCGCGTATGTAGGCAACGTCGGCCCTGCTTGAGGGCTCCACCGCCGTCGCATCGGCTGGCACGACCTCGCCCACGGTGGTGTCCACCAAGCTGCCGTCATCAAGCAAAATTAGGCCAAAGCCGCGCGCTTTCTCAATCACATGCGGCGCCCAATGGACGCGTCCAGGGTCATCGCCGCCCAGCACCGCAAACATGAAACCCACATCATGGCCCACGTTCTCGAAACCGCGAAATATATGAATGGGAATCGAAATGGTATCGCCTGGTTTGAGCACCACCTCACCCGCATCGCCATGCTCACCCCAAAAAAAGCGCCATGTGCCTTGATGGATAATAAATACCTCTTCCGAATCATGGCTGTGAAGTGAATTAGTACAACCCGGTGGTTGGCGTGCGCCGCCAATATTAAAGCCATGCAGCTCGCGAATATGCACATGCTGATGCGGATTTTCGGCAACGCCTGGGCCGATAATAGTGAAGTTTTCTTTTTTATCGCTACCTGGGCTGCGCGCGTCGATAAATGCATTGGTGCACGGCTGTAGCTCGCCGTATCGCACCAGGCATGCTTGTAGTTGGGGTGAAAGATTTTTGATCAGAGACACATCAAGTCCTTGGCATATTTTAAAGCGCACTGCTTTACGGATTTATTTAGCGAACTGTGGCCTAGTAAATTGTTTGCGGAATCATTTAGTTTATTGAGCAGCCGTTCATGCCAGCCCGCGCCCGCCATCAACAGCAAACACCGTCCCCGTTGAAAACCTGAAATGAGTAGCCGTCGCCACCACTGCTTGTGCGACTTCGGCAGGTACTGCCAAACGCGCCAACGGAGTGCGCATCACCTGCTCCTCCCGCCATTTCGGATCGAGACTTTTAACGAACTCGGTGTCAACCAGACCAGGCGAAACCGAGACGACGCGGATAGCCGGTGCCAACGCGCGCGCCAGTGATTTAGTCATATTATCCAGCGCCGCTTTTGATGCGCAATACATGATGTTGCTGCCCATCGCACTTGCAGCGGCGATCGATGAGATATTAACAATCAAGCCCGCACCACAGCGCACCAGAAGCGGGCGCAGCGCGCGCGCAGTAGCAAATGGCCCGCGCACATTGACCGCGAGGATTTCATCGATAAGCGCATCATCGAGCCCATCCAAATCGCTATGCGCAACGAAACGGGTGGTGCCTGCGCAGTTGACCAGCATATTGAGCTGACCGTAATGCTGGTCGATATCGTTGGCAAGGTTTGCCAACCCCGCGCTATCGGTAACGGATACGGCCATCGCCCGGTGGTGCTGACTATGCAATCCCGATGACAAGCGATTGGCCAAGGCATGCGCCACTTCTGCAGATTGATTAAATCCGACTATGACGCTGGCGCCCTCGGCCGCCAGTGCATCACAAATGGCCGCGCCTAAACCGCCCGCACCGCCTGTCACCAGCGCCACCTGGTTAATAAGTTTGGGCTGGATATTGATGGGACGATTGTCTGTGGCGACGGTCATGGGTGATCGATCATTTTTTAAAGCGGCGCACACGTATATCGGCTTGTTCTTTATGGCCTGCAAAATGTTCTAGCTCGCACAGCCGTGAGCAATATTCGCCGATCATAATGGACGCCTCATCGGTCAGCACCCGCTGATATGAATGAGTTTTAATAAATTTGCCGACCCATAATCCGCCGGTGTAGCGCCCGGCGCGATTGGTTGGCAGGGTGTGGTTGGTACCGATGACTTTATCGCCATACGATACATTGGTGCGATGGCCTAAAAATAACGCGCCGTATTGCGTCATGCGCTCTAGAAACCAGTCCGGATCTTTCGTCATCACCTGTACATGCTCCGAGCAGATACGCTCTGCCTCCTGGAGCATTTCATCTTCAGTATCACAAAGAATAATTTGCCCATAATCGCGCCATGCCACGCTGGCCACATCGCGCGTAGCCAGACGCGCGAGCACGCTCTCGATCTGGGCTGGTAGCTCCGCTGCAATTTTCCGGCTGGTGGTGATGCACACAGCAGGTGAATTGGGGCCGTGCTCGGCCTGACCTAATAAATCTACCGCAACTAGTTCAGCATCAACCGTGTCATCGCAAATCACCATCGTTTCGGTAGGGCCGGCCTGAAGATCAATGCCCACGCGACCGTAAAGCTGGCGCTTGGCTTCGGCCACATACGCATTGCCCGGGCCGACCAGCATATCTACAGGCTGCACATTTTCAGTGCCAAGTGCCATCATCGCAACCGCCTGCACACCACCGACTACATAAATTTCATCCGCGCCGGCCATCGACATCGCAGCCACAATCGCGGCAGCGGGCTTGCCTTCATACGGCGGCGCGCAGGCGATCACGCGCTTCACCCCGGCAACCTTGGCCGTCAACACGCCCATGTGTGCGGAGGCCAGCAGCGGATATTTACCGCCGGGCACATAACAACCTACCGAATTGATCGGAATATTTTTATGCCCCAGCACAACCCCCGGCAGAGTCTCAACTTCGACATCCTTAAATGACAGTAACTGGATTTGCGCGAACCGCTTGATTTGCGTTTGCGCAAACCGAATATCCTCAATCGCCTGTGCGGGCAGTGACGCAATGCAGGCCGCAATTTCGGCGTCCGTCAACCGGAAAGAAGCTGGATTCCATCGATCAAACTTGAGCGAATATTCATGAATGGCCGCATCGCCACGTTTTTCAATATCGCTCAAAATAGCTTCCACAGTCGTCCGCACACCGGTGTCCAGCTGCGCCTTCTGATCTGCTAGTTGCCCCTCTTTTAGATATTGAATCATGTCTACTCTTTCGGTCGGACTTCAATGGATACGGCGCGGGTAAAAATTGCGCCCATAAAAAAATGTTAAAAATTGCGGCTAAAGTAAATGTTCAATACCTTGGCAAATAATATTTAAAGATATTATATACTTCACTTGTACTGCGAATGCAAACCACTTTTTATATTTGCTTGCGTTTAAGTGATCGTGTTTAACGACGATGCAGCTCAATAATCACCACAAATTTTTGCATCCGCAGTATGTAACCGATTGCAAAATAACCCGTGTGAGTGTCCTGTAGTGTTGAAGATACTGAAAATGCATGACCCATTTTAGTAATGCGCAATGAAAAAACAACAGGCCAAACAAGTGACGCCATGAATAAAAATATGCCCGGATTTGACCCTGAATTTACCGATCTTGATCATTACATCCGGGTTATTACCGACCGTATATGGGAGGGCCGTCGCATTGACGATATTTATACCTATTACGCGGATCCCTGCATAGTTGAAACACCGTCGTCTGTGAGTACCGAGGTTGCGGATGTCGTGTCGGGCACTATAGCCACCCTTGCCCAGTTTCCAGACCGGCGCTTGCTGGCTGAAGATATTATTCAGTCGGGCCATGCCGATGGCGGCTATTTAAGTTCACACCGCATTATCTCGACCATGACGCATCAAGGCGATGGCAATTTTGGTAAGGCGACCGGACGCAAAATTCATGTGCGTACGATTGCTGATTGCGTGTGTAAAGACAACCGCATCATTCATGAATGGCTAGTGCGCGATCAGGCGGCTATCGCGCAACAGATAGGCATTGAGCCGCGCACGCTCGCGCAGCAATGGCTGGATGAGCGCGGTGGCTGGAACAAACCCGTGGCCCCACCTGCGCCAGTGCAATATCTATATCACTCACATGTGAGTTGTGATCCGTTAGCAGTGGCGTATGCGGCAGCGATTGAGCAATGCGCGCTGAGCCGCACAGGCGCCCCGCCAGACGCCGCACGAACCTATGATGATGCGGTACATCACCTAGGGCCCGGTGGCGTGACCCGCTATGGGCAGGCTGAAGTGGCAGCGTATTGGCAACAATTGTTTCGGATATTTGTGCCGACCTCGTTTGTTGTGGAGCATTTAGCCTTGCAAAGTGGTGACGGCCGTTGTGATCGCATAGCACTTCGCTGGCGCGCCAACACTATCCACCAAGGCGCTGGTGCATTTGGCATGGCCACCGGCAAACCCGTCGAAATCATGGGCATTAACCATGTCGAATGCTGGCGTGGCAGGGTGCTGCGCGAATGGGTATTGGTGGACAATATTGCGCTATGGATGCAGGTGCTGGATGTGAGTGCAGAGCGTGAGCATTAAGAGAGAGCGCTGATCGTAAGTAGCGAGCGTAAGCGCTGAATAAAAGCGCGCCCACTTAATCAATAAAAAAAAATGAAACTGCCCGACTGGCGGTGCTTCCCAACGCTTTTTGTTCCAGGATCCCCGTGGATAGGCGATCTACTACGTTTTATCGATCAACTTACCCGCCAGTGCACGCGCCCCATCCAGCAAAAAACCGTGATCTGAGGCGAGCATAAAAAATGATGCGCCGCGGGCTTGCCACTGAGCGCAATCTTCGGTCAGCGGGATGAACATGCCGACGGTCTTGCCGTGACGTTGCCCGGCCGCGCAGATTTTATTTACCGCATCAACCACGATCGCGTCGGTGGGGCTGGTAGCGCCAAGTGAAATGGTCAGATCAATGCGACCTACAAACAGGCAATCAATGCCTTCTACTGACGCGATTTCATCCAAATTTTCTAGCGCTTCTGCATCTTCAATCTGAGCGATCACAATGGTTGACTGCGCGCTGTCGCGCAGATGATCAGCCATCGGTTTTGTGGTGTAGCGCGCTGCGCGGCTGGAGCCTGCATAACCGCGTCCGCCGCTGCCGTATTGAGCCTTCCTGGCCGCAACAGACGCCTGTGCGCCAGTCATGATGTGCGGCAGTACAATCCCGCTGGCACCTGCGTCAAGTACGGTTAATATTTCACCTGCGGTGCCGGTTTGCACTCGCACCAGTGAAGGCATATCACCGGCGCGCAAGGCCGCGATACAGCTGTCTATTTCCATGCGGCCAAATGGCGCGTGCTCGGCATCGATGCATACACAGGCGAGCGGCGATAAACACAATACCTCGCAAACAATCGGCGAAGGGGTTTTGAGAAACGTACCCATCAGCGGCTCGCGGGCCAGCAGACGTGCGCGGAATTCATTGATTCTTGACATCAGGTTTTGCTCCTGCCCCAGAGCCGCGCCGATGCAATCGCCGCCCCTTCTGCCAACGCACCTAATTTGGCATAGACGATTTCACTATCGACATTACCAAAACCTGCGAAGGTGGAAAATCCGCAATCAGTGCCGGCAATGACCCGATCACGACCGACAATATGGGCGAAGCGCTCGATCCGTTCCGCGACCAATAACGGGTGCTCAATAAAATTCGAAACCGAATCCAGCATGCCAGGCACCAATATTTTATCGTCCGAAATTTTCGCATCGCGAAACACTGTCCACTCGTGCTGGTGGCGCGGATTGCAGGATTCAAACAGCAGTGCCTGCGGCTTGGCTCTGAGCGCAATCGGCAGAACCACCTGCATCGGCACATCGCAGTGATGCGGGCCTTCGTAATTCCCCCAGCACACATGCATGCGCACGCGCTCTGCAGGAATATTTTTAAGCGCCTCGTTCATAATCTCCACATGCTGAATCGCCACGCGAATATATTCCGCTTCTGACTTGTCTTTAAACATCATGTGACGGCCAAGGCCCAAGTCCGGGGAATCAAGTTGCAATATAAAACCCGCCGCCACGATTGCTTCGTATTCGGGACGCATTGCCTCAGCGAGCGCCTCCAGATACGCGATTTGCGACGGATAAAAATCATTGGGTTGAAATAGTGCAATCACACCGGGTGATGCTGCATTCATGAATGCGCCATTGGCGGGCGTAGCTTTAAGCGCGGCATGTAAATTTGCAATGTCAGCTTTTAACGGCGCATGATTTTTCACAGTAATCGGGCCAGTGCAGCGCGGTCGCCGATAAGTTGGCGTTCCGCCGGCGGTCGCCAGACGTTTCATAAATGACGGAAAGGCTTCCAAGTCTTGTGGTGTGCGGCGCGGGCTGTCACCTTCAAAACCGGTAATCCGATCTTTAATATAGGTTGCATAGCTGATTTTTGATTGCTCGCCGTCGCTGACTAAATCAACCCCCACCGCAACCTGTCGTGCCACGACATCGCGCACCGCAGCGGCAATCACCTGATCATATTCCTGCTGATCATAAGGCTCGCCATTTTCTTGGGCAAAAATTAAATCAGTGACTTGCTGGGTGCGGGGCAAGCTGCCCACATGGGTAGTAAAAATACGCGTTGCAGATGACGTCATGGTTAAATTTCCCAGGCAAAAATTCGACAAAAAATCAGTTGCCCCGTTAAGTTTTATATATTGAGTTGTATGCGTTGAGTTATATACTTTGAATTTTATGCGTTGAATTTTATGCGTTGAGTTTCATATTTACAGCGGCCCCAGAACTGAGGTGCCACCTTCAATAAACTGCGCGGAAAAAACCCGTTTTTCAGGCGATGAATCAGGCTTTGCAATCAACGCAATCAGCATCTCGGCCGCCGCTTGCGCCATCATTTGCACGGGCTGACGCAGCGTGGTCAGGTTATAGCTTAACCAGGTTGATGGCTCAACGCCGTCGAAACCGACCACCGACAATTCCGTCGGCACATTAAGCCCAAGCTCATGACGTGCGGTATCCACGCAACCAATGGCCATCACATCATTTCCGCAAATAATCGCATCGGGCGTACAGCCCAGCTGACGCAGTATTTCACGCAGTCCGGCCGCGCCGCTGTGATAATCATAATTGCCTTCGACGATGATGGGCTTAGCCAGCCCTAGCTCGGCGATACGTTCCCGTGCGCCGCGAGTGCGCTCTTGCCCAACCACAGAATCCGTTGGCCCGCTAATAATTGCTAACCGTTTATGGCCCGCCGCCGCCAGCCGGGTGACAAGCAGGCGTGCGCCTTCGATCTGATCACAGACAACGGCATTGACGGGCTTGTCCTGCAGAGTACGGTTGTAGAGCACAAACGGCACTTGCCGCCGCTCAAATTCTGCCACTTGTTGAGGTGTTAAACGCGCGGCTGCCACCACCCCATCGACCTGATATTCCCAAACCTGAGCAATCATTTTATCCACATCAGCTTCATGCGGAAGGGTAAACAACAGCACCCGAAGACCACGCTTTTCAAACTGCTGGCAAAGCTCCGATAACACTTCGGGATAGTAAAGATTAGTCAGGTTTGAAATCAGTACCGCCACTAAATTAGAGCGGCGCGTGATCAAACTGCGGGCGATTGCGTTAGGGGTGTAATCAAGCTCACGTGCCACCTTCATGACGAGTGCACGCATGGCAGGCGACACACTGGCACCAGGCTTGAAGCAGCGTGACACCGCTGATTGAGAAATACCTGCACGCAACGCAACATCGTAGGAAGTGACGGCACGCCTGGAGGTTTCTTTTGGCGTCGCAGTTGTTGCCACTACTGCTGCCTTTTTCTGTCGCTGTTGTAGTTTGGATGCTTTTGGCGCTTTGGAAGCGGCGGGTGGTTTTGACACTTTGTTTGTGTTACGCGTTTTGGGTAGTTTGGGCTTGAGAAATGTTTTTTCAGCCATCACTATAACCCTTCATATAACCCTTCGATTAAACGTTTAAGTCACTATTATGCAAATTAAAGTATAGCCGAAAAGCCAGTTTTTTAAATCATACGCTGCATTCGACTGCAAACAAATCCGTTATCAACCGATAATCTTATTACATTTAGCCATCCAAGCTACAAAAATTGAAAGCGCCCAGCTTTTTATCATCAATTTTTCGCTTAGCTTGACAAACATTGACTTCGCATGCATAAAATATATTGGTGAACATTATATTTGTCCTATGCAAGGCAAATACAAAGGGTTGATTTCGGGCGAAGGCATCATGCATGCGTAGTACAGCCAGCGGTAGCAAAAGTGCAGGGCTTTTTCAGGTTTTATTTAGTTAGGAACAAGGTAAGTACGCCGTCGTTATATTTAGTCGGCGTCCCTTAAATATTAAATTGGGAGATTCATTATGAGGGCAGTCAGTAGTAACAACATTTCGAGCCGCAAAATATTGGTTGTGCAGATTGCCTTGGCATTGGGTATTTCCCACGGCTTGAATGCCGGATTTGCAAACGCACAGACGTCGCCCGCAGCGTCGTCTGACAGCGCCAAAACGATTGAAGAAATCGTGGTGACCGCCCAGCGCCGCCCCGAGAATAAGCAAAACGTCAGCGTATCCGTGACAGCTGTGACGGCTGAAACACTAGCCGAGCGTAACATTACAGATCTTTCAAAAATGGAAGGCATGGCGCCCGGATTTACGTTTGGCCGTTCTGGCACCGATGCACGCCCCGCCATGCGTGGCGTGCGTACTGAAAACGTAGCCATCAATGGCGACACCACTATCGGCTACTTTGTGGATGGCATCTATAAATCACGCTCGCAACAAGCCATGGCAGGTTTTGTGGATGTGCAGCGCGTGGAAATCCAGCGTGGCCCCCAGGGCACGCTGTATGGCCGCAATACTTTCGGCGGCAATATCTCTATCGTGACCAATCAGCCTACATTCGGCGGGTTTCAGGGCGCGGCGAGTTTACTGGTGGGCCAGTTTAACAAAGTGCGCATCGAAAGCATGCTGAATTTGCCGATGAGCGATACCTTTGCAATCCGCCTAGCGGCCACGGTTGATCGAGCTGATGGTTATGTCAAAAATGATTTTAATCCGTCGGCTGATTTGTTTGATCAGGATTTAAAGTACGGACGGGTTTCAGTCCGGTTCAAGCCGAACAGCCGTTTCGAGGCAACCTTGCGCGCTGATGTCACCGATCAAGGTGGTAATGGTGGCTCGGCATTCGGCTACAAGCAAGCAGGCACTTACTATGACCGTGCATCCTGCCAGCAGTTGTTCAATTCATCATTGGTGATACTCAATGTACGGCCCGGCAATCGTGATGGCGTTAGCGACTGTACGCGCACCGTGGGCGCTGGCGCGGGGACGGGTGCTAACGCGATCGGCACCGGGGTTGATCAGGGCATCCCGATTTACAAGGCAGGCAACGGCTATCGCATTGATACCGATTATCAAACCTCACAGACCACCAAAGATAAAAGTGCTTCGCTGGATATGGCGTATCGTTTTGATGCGCTGACTCTAAAATCGATTACCGGCTTCGCTGATTTCTCCAGCAAGCGCTCATCTGATTCTGATATGTCGGCCTCGACAATTGCGGTGGACGTCCAAAAAACCGAAGCTAAAACATTTTCACAAGAGTTGCAAATTCTGTCTGAAGGTACCGGGCCTCTAAGCTACGTAGCAGGCTATTACTACTTCAAAGATAAATTGCGCGGCACGCTTTACAGCGTGCAGTCGCCGCGCACCATTCGCTCTGCCGCTCTGACTGCACCGCTGTCACTGCCGCAAAACGGCGCGAGCTTTTTTGATGATCCGCTGGCTGAAACAGAATCCAACGCGCTTTATGCACAAGCCACCTGGAAAATGAATGACCAGCTATCGTTCACCCTTGGCGGCCGCCATACCGAGGACAAAAAGAATTTCAAATTCGCCAATACTAATTCGATTGCACCGCGTGATCCGAACACCGGACTGCCAGACGGCACGCGCGTAACGCTTGATACTCCCCTACCGCCGAATTCAGCCTATGGCACGGCAGGCACGTCGAATTGTGTGCCCGCACGCGGCCCAGGGTTCTATTGCGATCCGGCTAATCCGGGCGTGCTGTTAGGCGGAACTTACGATCAAAAGACCTTTACCAAATCGACCGGCCGCGCCGCCATCGATTACAAGCTGGCGAAGGATAATCTGCTCTATATTACCTACTCCACCGGCTTCCGTTCGGGCGGCTTTAATTCTGGCCAGGCCATTGAAGCGGTGCGTACATTCCTGCCGGAGGAAGTTAAAGCCGTCGAGATTGGTTCCAAAAACCGATTCTGGAACGGTACCGTGCAAATCAATGCGGCTGCTTTCCATAACGATTACACCAATCTGCAAGAGCAGCGGCAAATCCCCATCGGGGCCACCACGATTTCAACCATCTTTAATGCCGCTAAAGCCAGGGCAAATGGTTTGGAAGTAGAGGCAGAATGGCTTGCCACCGATGAGCTGTCGATTGGCGGAACGCTGTCGCTGCTGGATGCAAAATACTCAAGCTTTCCGGATGTAGCGCTGCCGTTTGGCACATCGATTCTGGTAGCCGATCCCACCGTAACCACCGCCACAACTGTAAACGGCGTCACTATTGCGCCGATTGGACAGCGACGTGTGTTCGCGCCCGGCTATTCGTGCGGATTGATTCCGAATACGGGCGGCGTCGGCCAGCCACCACCCGCGTTCGGCTGTGATTTATCCGGCAAGCAAGTGCCGTATTCACCCAAATATTCCGGCTCATTATTTGGCAGCTATGAGGTGATGTTGCCCGGTGGCGGCAAACTAACGCCAACGGTGGTGGCTACTTTCTCTAGCGGATTTTACGGCCAGCCCACCAACGCCGAAATTGAAAAACAAGGCGCGTATGTGAAGGGTGACTTTAGATTGAACTGGGAAGCCAATAAAAAGTTTTCAGTCCAGTTTTTTGTTGATAACTTCACCGACAAGCAAACCATCAATCGCTTTGTTTGGGGCGGCGGCGGCGCATTACAAGTCAGCATGGCCCCGCCACGGACCTGGGGTTTAAAATTTACTTATAAAACATTTTAATCTGCACGCCAACCAATAGACCCGGTAGCCTAAGTGCAAACTAGGGCTACCGGGTCGTTTTATATGGGAAACACATGAGCGAGCATTCAGCCGCAGATATCCAAACCGAAAAGCTCGCCTATCTCAACGCGTGGGATGCGCTCGGCAAGCTTTCGGTCGGCGAATGGCCCAACGCATTCTCAAATCTTTACAGCGCCGATGTGGCGTGGCATGGGCCACACCCGATCAATACGCATCAAGGTGCAGCCAACGTGGTTGAACATTTTTGGCAACCTTTCCTCACCGCTTTTCCGGATCTTGAGCGCCGCGACGATATTGTGATGGGGGGCAGTTTCAAAGGCGGCAAGTGGATCGGCGCGACCGGATATTACACAGCGACCTTTACCCACAACTGGCTTGGCATCCGCGCCACTGGCGGAGTGGTCAATATTCGTTATGGTGAATTTAGCCGCATGGACTCTGGCAAAATTTGCGAAGTCTATGTGATCGTGGATATTCTCGACATCATGCATCAGGCAGATTGCTGGCCCAGCATCTTGCCGAGAAGCCGAGGCCCGCTGGATCGGGTGCCAGGCCCGGCCACCCGCGACGGCATCACGCGGATGTTGAATCCACCTGGCGAAAGCGAACAAAGTCTCAAGCTCGTCGAGGCCATGATCAAGGGCCTGATGGAATATGACGGCACTCATCTAAACAGCATGGCGCAGGAGCGCTTTTGGCATCCACAGATGATGTGGTACGGCCCGGCGGGCATCGGCACCTGCCGACAGCTCAGCGGCTTTCAAAAGGTCCATCAAATTCCATTCTTGGGCGCTTTTCCTGACCGGCGTGGTGGTGATCATAAAGCCCGCTTGGGCGATGGCGCCTTTGTGGGTTCAACCGGCTGGCCCTCCGTGCGCGCGACCCACTCAGGCCCGTGGCAGGGCTGCGCACCGACCAACCGGGCGATCAGTATGCGGGTAATGGATTTTTGGCGGCGCGAGGATAAGCTGCTTCGGGAGAACTGGGTGTTCATCGACATGATTGAGCTATTGCTGCAGATGGATGTGGATATTATGAGTACACTTAAATGAATGCGTCCGTGGCGAATCCAAAGCCAGCCGCTGCCACCCAGCCGATACGTGCCGAAGACCTGTCCAGAGCGCGCCGCTGGTTTATTTTTGCGGCGATTATGGGAGTGTATGTGTTCTATGCATTTTGCTGGAACACGGAAAATTTTCTGAGGCCTTACATGGCCGAATCACTTCATCTTAGTAAAGAACAAGTCGCTGCTTTTTACACGTTGCAGGCGCTGGGCGCGCTCATCGGCGCGCTGATTATTCCGCAGTTTGCCGACCGCTACAGTCGTCGCAGCACCTTTGCGCTAATTGCGATTGCGTTCGGTGCAGCATCCGTTGGCTCACTCGCGGTCAACAGCTTCTCAGGCGCGCTGGTCCAGCGTTTCATCATGGGGTTTTTCATGGGCGGCGTGTTTGGTTGCGCGGTGAGCCTGTATGTGGGACTGTTTTCGCAGACCGTGCGCGGATTGTTGGGCGGCATGGTGCAGCTGGTTTACAACGGCGGCGATGCGACCTTGTCGTGGTTTGGCCGCCACTACGCCGATCAATGGCAATTAGTCATGGTGATCGGCGGCATCGGTGCCATCGTCACCGGTTTTATGGTTTATTTTATCGTCCCCAATGATCGTGCTCTGGTGCCGTGGGGCGGTGAAAGTGCTCGCCCTGGCCATGCCAAAAAATTAGCGCTGTTCGAATTATTTGCGGCAGGCTACTGGCAAATTACGCTACGGCTGGTGGTGTTGTGCGGACTTAATTTTTTCGCTTTTCAGGCGTTCAACGGCTGGATCACGACTTACCTGAAAGAAGATCAGCAGCTGTCCGCGGATCTGGTCGGCAAGCTTCTCACTGCCTTGCATGTTGGTTCAATGATCGGGGCCATTGCATGGGGCTTATTAGCGGATCGTTTTGGTCGACGGTTCAATGCCCTTGGATTTTTATTGGCCGCGTTATGCGTTGTCATTTATCTGAACGTACCGCAAAATCCGCTGATGCTGGGTGTCGCCGGCTTTGCCTACGGGTTTTGTCTGGTTTCGACCTGTATTTGGGGGCCCTATTTCGCGGAACTTTACCCTGAGCATTTACGCGCCACGGCGGCGTCGATTTTTAATTGGGGGCGTATCGTCTCGCTGTTCGGTGCGTTATTGGCCGGCGCTATCGCGCAGCGTTATGGCCTGCAAACGATTATGTATATCGGCGGCATCACTTTTTTGCTCGGCGCGGTAGTGTGGTGGAGCTTGCCTGAAACCCTGGGCGCGGAAACCCGGCGCGCTCAGTAAAATAATTGAATAATCGAATGAATCAACCTGTTCGGCTAAACGCTCTCAATGGTGTTGCGCTGCTGCCACGCTCGATAGATCAGTAGCGCTACCTGCGCGTCATCGGCAGCGTACAAAATTTGCCGCTCCGTCAACCTGGGATTAGCCCAGTTGGTAGTCGAGGTGCGCTTGGATTTTTGCAGATGCCTGCCAAAAAATCGTGCGACAGCGGTTTTAGCGCCCACATCTTTTCGCCTTCCACTATCACTATCTTCGCGCAGCGCAACCGCCAGATCGAGCACATTTTCGGTCTCGATATTCAGCTTTGTTTTCAAGCGCCGCAAATCATCGCGCAAACCAAAGCCCGCTTTCATAACATCAGCGGATTCGAGAATCGTCTTCAGCGCGAATACCGATATCGATATTTGCAACGCATTGGTCAACGGAAATAAATACGCTGTATCGCCCGCCGCTAACTGGATGAGATGCGGCCCGGTTGAGACCTCGCCTTTACGAAAGGTGGGTTTGGACTCGGTATCGAAACCCACCGCATCGGCAGACATCATTGCCGACCATGCCGCAGCGGCTTCATCCGCCGTTTGAATCAGCCTGACATTCGCGAGCTTGATACCTTCATAGGGCGGCAGTGGTGGCGGTGGGGGTGGAGGCGTTACGTCCGCGGCCGCCCCCACATCATCAGTCAAATGAGCGTTGGTCGCGTTAATAATATGCTTTCAATTATTGACGGGTGAGCAGCGTTTGCGGATCGTGATATGTCATGCCCAGTGCTGTAGCCACACCTTCGCAGGTAATTTTTCCGCGACATACATTAAGACCGTTGCGTAAATGCGCATCCGCGCGCAGCGCATCCTGCCAGCCATGGTTGGCCAGTGCCAACACAAAGGGCAGCGTCGCATTGTTAAGCGCAAATGCCGAGGTACGCGGCACGCCACCGGGCATATTGGCTACGCAATAGTGGATCACCCCATCCACCTCATACACCGGGTCAGTGTGGGTCGTGGCATGCGAGGTTTCAAAACAGCCGCCCTGATCAATCGCCACATCCACCAGTACCGAGCCTTTTTTCATGTGGCCCACCATCTCACGCGTCACCAGCTTCGGTGCAGCAGCGCCTGGAATCAATACGCCGCCGATAACAGCATCCGCCTGCGTGATGTAATGCTCGACTGCATCGCGGGTTGAAAATACGGTTTTGACGCGTGCGCCAAATTGCGCCACCAAACGTCGCAGTACATCGAGCGAACGATCCAGCACGACGACATCAGCACCGGCGCCAACGGCCATGAATGCGGCGTTCGATCCGACCACGCCACCCCCTAAAATAACTACGCTGGCAGGCGGCACACCGGGCACACCCGATAACAACACGCCCAAACCGCCGCGCGGCTTCTCCAGAAAAGTGGAAGCCACCTGAATAGACATGCGGCCTGCCACTTCCGACATCGGCGCCAATAACGGTAAACCACCGGATGCCGATGTGACCGTTTCATAAGCAATACAGATTGCGCCACTGGACAGCAAATCATCTGTTTGTGGACGATCCGGGGCCAGATGCAAATAAGTGAAAAGCACCTGCTCGGGGCGCAACATTTTTCGCTCAACCGCCTGCGGCTCTTTAACTTTCACAATCATGTCGGCACGCGCAAATACATCGGCGGCGATTGAGGCGATTTTCGCGCCCGCTTTTTCATATTCAGAATCCATCACGCCGATGCCCAGCCCGGCGTTGGTTTCCACTAATACCTGATGGCCGTGATCCACGACTTCACGCACGCTCGCGGGCGTCAAGCCGACGCGATATTCATGGGTTTTAATTTCTTTGGGTACGCCGATCAACATATTTCTCTCTCCGTAAATAAACTGTTTTATCCAAACCTATAACCATACCGGCATCTATGCCGTGCCCGCATTTTGCGCCATTTTTCTCTGCAGCAACTAAAGCGTCCATCATGCTTTCTGATGAAATGAGGCCAATTAGCTGCTGAGCCGTCGCTAACGGCTTTTAAAAACCCAGCATGGGCGAGCTTCGTGGAACACTTACCCGAATTCAAGTTCGAAAGGCGACACGCGGTGGGCAGTTGAATGCTACCTCGTGAGGGGTTCTAAAGCCAAGACATTTGCGCGGGGTGTGGTTGTGTCGGTCTTGGATTCGGGTGAGTTGGGCTTGGGTTAACTTTCCC
>JANYDB010000099.1 GCA_025359985.1 Burkholderiales bacterium
AACCCAGTGACCTTTACCATTGCGCCAGCTTCTGCTTTAGTTTGCACCATTGCGGGCAGCACAGTCACCATCACCACAGCAGGTACCTGCACCGTCAACGCTAACCAAGCAGGCAACACCAACTACAGTGCGGCTACGCAAGTTGCGCAGTCAATTACCATTAACCAAGCCACGCAAACCATCGTGTTTACCCCCATATCGAGTGTCTTCACCAATGCCCCACCGTTTACGGTGACAGCCACCGGCGGTGCCTCTGGCAACCCGGTGACCTTCACCAGCACCACGCTACTCATCTGCACAGCAGTGGCGCGAACGGCAGCCTCATCACGTTGACCCAACAATCCGGTACCTGCACCATCCGCGCCTCGCAAGCAGGCAATGCCAACTACACCGCCGCACCGAGTGCGGACCGCAGCATCACCATCGGCGTCCCGCCGCCACCGAGTGCGCCTAGTGGCTTGGTGTGTTACTCACTCAGTGTGAACACAATTGATTGCACATGGGGTGCATCGAGCAGCATAAGCAGCGACAATCCTATCCTAAGTTATCGTTTGTATTGTGCAAACCAAGGCAGCGCTAACGAAGCACAGACTAGCGTAAACGTGCCCTTATTACGTGCACGATTTAATGGTGTCTCAACGGGTGTCAGCCGCTGCAACGTGAACGCGCAAGGCAAACTGAATGCTAGTGATTCTTCAAATATCGTAAGCGTTAGTGTTTCAGCGATACCACTTGCACTACGTAGCCAGATCGACTTTGATGGCACAGGCTTTGCAACATTGTTGCTACGGGGCAGTGCTGCCACTGGGGATGCTGCCACTGAAGATGCTGGTGCTAGTGCTGGAGGTGTTGGCAAGCTCGTCGGTACGCGTACTGTTATCGGTCGCTTTGACGGCACACGGTTTGTGTTCACTGATACTAATGACGCAGGACTAGGCTGGGATGTGCTGGGCACGGGCGACATTAACGGTAGTGGTCGGGTGAGTTTGATTGCACGTAACACCGATGACGATGTGCGTGTTGATGCACGCACTGATGCAAATGCTATTAACACCAAGATACTGCGCCGTGCTAAACGCGATTGGCAATTAGAAGCGGTGGCCGACCTTGATGGGAATGGACGTGCAGACATGCTGTGGCGCTACACGCTGGCGGGTAGCCCCGATGCGGGTGTTATCTTTGCCTGGTACATGACATCAGACGAGGCGTTTGTGCCCAGTGTGGTTGATATACGCCGCCGTGGCGGTGCACCGCTTAACTGGGACGTGCTGGGTGCGGCAGACGTTAACGGCGATGGCCGTGCCGATGTGCTGTGGCGCTCGCCAACAGGGGAAGTGCGCGTGCAGTATTCACAAGCAGATCGCACATGGCGCACACAGACTCTTGGCAACTTGCCCGCTGGCTATCAGGTGCTAAAAGTAGCTGACTTCAACGGCGATGGTATTGCTGACCTGCTGCTAGCTGATGACAAGGGCGGCGTGCGTATTTGGTTGCTCGGTAAAGACGGAGACAGCACACGCGTAGCGCTTGATGTTGCAATGCCGACGCTAGCACCAGGCCTGCGCTATGTTGCGGCGGGCGACTATGATGGCAGCGGCACGACCGATATCGTCTGGCGGCGCGCAGATGGCACGCTTACGCTTTGGCTAATGAATGCGCCGATATTAAATCAACCGCGTGTGATTGAGGATGCAGGAAAGCTAGCGGCGGGGTTGTTGGCGTTGGATATGTGATGGGATAGCGCACGTGAGCCTGCTCACCAATCGGCTCCTCCCTTAGAAAAAGGGAAGGTGGGAGGGATTTGAGCTGGCAGGGGTTTCGCAGCGCATGCAGTGCAATAGATGGGCCAGTCGGGAATATTCCCCATTGAGCTGATCAAGCGTGGCGGCTAACGTGCGCTGATTGCGATGAGCATGGAGGCGCGGATACCTCACTACGATTAGTTGATTAGGTTAAAAATACAAGGTCGTTTACTAGCGGGTAGTTGCAGGCAAAAAAGCTTGAAGATGCCCGCCAATAATGGGGTTTGTTTTTTAACAACACTCAAAAAAAAATAAATCGAACTCGGTAAAAATTTTAAAATAGCCGCTAAGGCCGGCTTAAATCGGCTGCGTTCGCGCTATCAACCACGCCTTCGCATCAACCGTAACATGTGGCAGGAGTCGTCGTGCGACCTCGACGTGATAGGCGTTCAGCCAGACGATTTCATCATCACGTAGTAGCGCTACATTGATGAGACGCGTGTCGATTGGGCATAAGGTGAGGGTTTCGAATTTCAAAAACTCGCCGAATCCTTCGTTACCGGCGGGCACATTTAGCGCCAGATTTTCAATCCGCACACCCCACTGACCGTCGCGATAAAGGCCGGGCTCAATCGAGGTGATCATGCCGGGCTCCATCGCCGTGTGTGGGTCAGGCATGGACTGGCTAATGGATTGCGGGCCTTCATGCACGTTCATGAAATAGCCTACGCCGTGCCCGGTGCCGTGCCCATAATCAAACCCCGCGGCCCAGATCGGTGCGCGTGCCAAGGCATCAAGATATGGCGATTTCACGCCACGCGGAAAGTGTGCCGTCGATAATGATATGACACCTTTTAGTACCAACGTGTAGTCACGTTTTTGGGCGTCCGTAGCAACGCCGATGGGCCACACCCGCGTGATGTCGGTGGTGCCGCCTAAATACTGGCCACCTGAATCAAGCAGCAAAATACCGTTGCCTTCGATAGTCGCTGCGGTCTCGGGTTTGGCGCGATAGTGGTTGAGTGCACCATTGGCGTTAAAACCGGCAATGGTGGCAAAGCTGCGGCTGACGAAGTTAGCGTGTTTCGCACGTGCCGCTGTGATGCGTTCATCAATGGTGACTTCGGTGATAGGCACCTTCCCCAAAGCTTGCTCAAACCAAGCATAAAACTCGGCCATCGCTGCGCCATCAAGCTCCATTGTGTGCCTGACATGATCGGCTTCAACAGCCGTCTTGCGCGATTTCGCAAACGTGGTTGGGTTGATCGCCTCAACCACTACCACACGGTCAGCAATCGTCTGTCGGGTGCGATAAGTAACCCGCCGCGGATCGAGTAGTACTACCGCGTCCGGGGTTGCGGCCAGGTTTGCATCAGATTGTGTGGCCAGGCTTTTTAAATCTGCCAAGCTCGCCAGCGCTGCATAAAAATGATCATAGTGTTTGACATCAACGCCGTCTTTTGCCAACGTAGCGATTAACGCATCAGAAAATTTCCCCGGCATCACAAAGAGGGTGGCCGTATCAACCCCGATGAGAGCATGCGCGACAAAGACCGGATTAAAACTGACATCGCTGCCGCGCAGATTTAACACATAGGCGATGTCATCCAGGGTAGATAGCACATGCCAATTCGCGCCCGCCAATTTCATCGCGTCTCGCGTGGCAGCCAATTTCTGTGCGCGGCTGAGATCGGCATGCGGCGCAACGTGTTCATACACGACCGCTGTGGGCAAGCTGGGGCGAGTAGGCCAGATGTCATTAAATAAATCTATATCGGTACGCAACATGACTCCCTTGGCGCTGAGCGCTATTTCAAGCGCACGCACCACTGCCAGTCCCATCACAGCACCGTCAATGGCGACGATATGGCCACGCTCGACATGCTGCGCGAGCCACTCAATATGCTCCTGACTGGCGCCTGAACGAATGCGAAAAAGCGTGAATCCCGATCCCACAATTTCAGTTTCTGCCTGCAGCCAATAGCGGCTATCGGCAAACAACAACGCGTGCTCCGGCGTGACTATCACTGTGCCCATCGAGCCGGTAAACCCCGAAATCCATTCGCGCCCCATCCAGCGCTCAGGCAAATATTCAGATAGATGCGGATCACTGGACGGGATCAAGACCGCCGCAATCGATGCACGCTGCATGGCGGCACGAAGATCGACGAGACGAGCGCGAATAACAGGGTTATTGCTAATGTGGGTATCCATATTTATTCCAGTTTCAGAAAGCGGGGGGGATGAGAACAAGTGCAGATTAAAAAATATAACAACGAGTAAAAACTTGCACAAGACAAACCGCATGCTACCTCTTATTGCATGCCCGCTTCACGAGTGCATGAAACAGGCTCATCACCGCCTAAACTAATCAGAGCTAATCAGAAAACACTCCTTCCCCAGAACGGTGAACACCTGTGTAAAATCCAGTCATTAAACATTCATAAATTTGTCATAAAAAACGCCTCATCAAATTCGGCCCCCTAAAAATAGGAGTTCACGATGTTCTTCGGAAAGCTGCTGCCACGAGATGGCAATTTTTTTGTGATGTTCAATCAACATGCGGAATGCATTGTAGTGGCGGCCGAGGCGCTCTCAAAACTGGTGGTCAATTACGATAATGTTGAGCTTCGCGAGCGCTACACGCGCGAGGTTGACGACGCCGAACACGCCGCAGACCGTATCACCCAGGAAGTCAATCGCGCGCTGCATAAAACCTTTATTACGCCGATTGATCGCGAGCAAATCCATTCACTGATCAACACGATGGATGATGTTGCCGATTTGATTCAGGACTCTTCCGAGACCATGGCTTTGTATGACGTGCGCCATGCGACTGAAGAAATTATCCGGTTAACCGACTTAAGCGTGAAATGCTGCCAGCGTGTGCGCCATGCGGTGTCGTTAATCAGCAATCTTTCCAAACCGGCCACCGCCGAAGCTGCGCTTAAAACCTGTGAAGAAATTGATCAGCTTGAATCCGACGCTGATCGAGTATTGCGCTCCGCAATGAGCAAGCTTTTTCGCACCGAAGATGATGTGCGTGAGGTGATCAAGTTAAAAGCGATTTATGAATTGCTGGAAACGATTACTGATAAATGCGAAGACGTCGCCAATTTGATCGAGGGCATTGTCCTCGAAAATTCGTAGCGCAGCCCCACGCATGCAGACCGTTCAGGCCGCATTTTGGGTTGTAGCCATGTTGGTAGTGTTGGCGCTGTTATTTGATTTCATGAATGGTTTTCATGACGCAGCCAATTCAATTGCTACGGTGGTTTCAACGGGCGTCCTCAAGCCCGGGCAGGCCGTTATCTTTGCGGCTTTTTTTAATTTTTTTGCTATTTTTATTTTTCATTTGAGTGTTGCAGCAACCGTTGGCAAAGGCATTGTTGAGCCCGGCGTTGTGGATACCCATGTGGTGTTTGGTGCGTTGATTGGCGCGATCACCTGGAACGTCGTTACCTGGTATTACGGCATTCCAAGCAGCTCTTCACATGCCTTAATTGGCGGCATCGTAGGTGCAGTCGTGGCGAAGGCCGGCGCGGGCTCGCTAATCTCTGCCGGGATTTTAAAACCTGTCGCGTTTATTTTTATCTCACCGCTGCTCGGGTTTTTATTGGGCTCGATCATGATGGTGCTGGTCTCATGGACTTTCCGCCGCGCCACGCCTTCGCGTGTTGATCGATGGTTCCGTCGCCTGCAACTGGTATCGGCCGGGGCGTACAGTCTGGGCCACGGCGGCAACGATGCGCAAAAAACCATCGGTATTATCTGGATGCTGTTAATCGCGACCGGCTATACCGCCGCGAGTGATGCGTCACCCCCGATGTGGACAATCGTCTGCTGCTATATAGCGATTGCTTCGGGCACTATGTTCGGCGGTTGGCGTATAGTCAAAACGATGGGCCAAAAAATTACCAAGCTGAAGCCGGTGGATGGTTTTTGCGCCGAGACGGGCGGCGCGATTACGTTATTTCTGGCCACTGCGCTGGGCATTCCTGTTTCCACCACCCACACGATTACCGGTGCCATTGTGGGCGTTGGCGCGACTAAACGTGCCAGCGCAGTACGCTGGGGCGTTGCGGGCAATATTGTGTGGGCATGGATCTTTACGATTCCCGCCAGCGCGTTTGTCGCAGCAGTAGCGTACTGGCTCAGTCTGATCATTTTTTAGTTGGCATCGGACGCAGTTAAAACAGGATTTGCAAGCGCAGTCATTAAGTTCTGAACGGATGTGGATAAAAATAAAAAAGCCTGCCTTTAAAAATAAGGCAGGCTTTTTATTGAGTAACTCTACGGTGCATTAGCGAATCGTCAAGGCACCACTATTAACTGACCAATACTGCGTTGTGCCGCTAGTGCCGCTAAAGGTATTCATGTTGAAGGTATTGCTGCCTGCGGTGTTGCCCGGCACTTTGTAAACATTAAGCGCCTGCTGATTCAGATTCCATGTCAAGGCGGTATTCGATGCGAGTGTTTCCGGCGCACCCGTCGGCTTCACAAAGAAGCAGGCATTGGTACCGAACACTCTGCCGATACCATTGGCATCAAGAGCGTAGGCCGTCGCTTCATCACAAGCGATGCCGCGCATAGTCTGCCAGCTGACACCATAGTTATAAATGCTGCTAGCCAGAAACGAGGTCAGACGCGGCTGACGGCTGCGCTGCGTGAAGTGCGGCTCGGTCACCACATTATTGAGCAAACTATTGCTCAGGAAACTATTACCAATCGCAATCGCCGTCGGGTTTTGCAGCACTGTCGCATCTTCGGCTGCACCACCAGGGTGATAATACTGACCCATAATCGCCATGCCTGCACTGGTGCCGCCAATCGGTACAAGCTTGGTATTGATCAGATAATTCAAGGCGGTGCCGGTCGCTTTGCCTTTAAAATAATCTACATAGTTCTGCTGATTACCGCCAGCAATGAAAACCATTTCAGCATGCTTGATGGTCTCGCCGACGCAAGCGTTGTCACCCTTGATTGCGGTATCAATCAATAAGGTTTGTACCGAGTTCACACCGCCCAGACCAAATAAATAACTGTTATAGGCGTTGGTGCCAGTAGAACGTAGCACTACCACATCGCCACCCCCGGATTTGCCAATCATCCATTGCATGGCCGCATCCACATCCGTGCCGCCGCCCATCAACACCACTCCACTCGTCGTCGTGGTTACCGCATCGGTAGTACTTCCGACTTTGCCGAGATCGACGCCGTTAGGCAGGGTACAAGGCCACACTCCGCCACCGGAACTAACCGTGAGCGTGGCAGTAATGCTGCCCGACGCATGGCTTGCATCGGCTGCCTGGTTGGCTGTAATCGTGGATGTACCGCTGGCTATAACGGTCGCGGTACTACCCGACACTGTTGCCACGGCGGTATTACTGCTGGTGTAGCTGAATGCACCACTGCTGTTAGAGCTAGGCGCGATTAATATAAACGGCGCATCGCCAGAATTTTTGGCCGGAACGGTAAAGCTGCCCAAGGTAGGCGCAGGCAAGCCGCCACCGCCACCTCCACCCGCCAGCGGGCCAGTGACATTCAAGGTATAGCTGCCGCTGCCCGAATAACTTTTTACCCTAATGTAATAAGTGCCCGCAGCCGTAACAGCCTTGCTGCCGATTTCGGGATTACTCGAGGTTGATGCGTAGGCAATATAGCTGCCCGTCGCCGCATATAAAAACCAGTCAAAATCAACACCATTGCCATGGGCAAGATTGATCGAAATGGTGCCAGGGCTCGTCACGTCCAGCCGATACCAATCATAATCGCTGGATGAGCTAAGCGAGCCTGCAACACTAACGCCTGAACAAATCCCGGCGTTTGCGGTGGTGTCCGAATTATTGGGTTCTACCTCTGCGCTAAGACAAGTTGCACCCACCGGCAAACTGCACAACATGCACAGTAAGAAAATACTTTTTAAGACCGTATAAAAATGATTGTCTCTACGCATGAAGTAAGCCCCTTTTATTCAGTTATCGATCAAACAAAGATTGTTGCAATGCAGCATTTTTGTTTCTGAATCAACGATTTACGCCAGTTCAATATAGGCAACTTCCTGAAAATGTTGGTCTGTCAACGCGACGCTATCTGATATTTTTGCGACAAACTCATGACGGCATATGCTTTTAATCCAAAATCCATGGGGCGTTATTGGGGTTGTTTACCAATGCTCTGCGCTGCCGAAAGCCAGTAAACTGCCACTAATCGTTTTTAATATTTAGCTTTTATTTTCGGCGGCTTAATATGGCAAACCTGATTAAGCGTTGATCCGACGTATTGATTCAGTTATCGCATTGGTTAAAAAATAACTATTTCTTAATAACGATATTTCTCGTTTGAATATTTTTAGTATCGAGGTCTAACCGTGCGTTTTTTTATATTCTGCCTGTTGTGGCTAACACTGATTTACTGCGTAGCTGCGCAGGCCGGTGTCCAAAATCAGGCGCAGCCTACCCTAAACCAGCTAGAAATAGCCGCTAAGGTTGGCATCAGCAAACTTGAGCTCGCAACACTATTAGATAAGCCGCTATATAAAATGAAGCCCAAAGAAATCGGGCGTTATATCGCTTATTTGCACGAGGCCGAACCTGACCTGCGAGCACGTATTTCTCATCTGGCCCGCAAGAATATTGGTCAGCCCTACGAGATTTTTTTGCTGGGCGAATTTCCGTACGAAACCTATGATGATCAGCCGCTTTTTAATCTTGAGCGCAGCGACTGCGTCGTGTTTGCCGAACACACTTACGCGATGGCGCTAAGCCAATCATGGGAAGAATTTTTCTGGATTCTGCAACGGATCCGATATGCCAACGGCATTATCGGCATCACGACTCGTAACCATTACACCGAGGCTGACTGGAATGTGCAAAACGCTTGGCTGGTAGCCGATATGAGCGCACAGCTTGGCGGAAATGACACTGCCACCTACACCGCGATTATTGATCGCGCCGCATTTCTTAACAACACCCATAAAGTTGATGCCCGAATTGCGCCGCAAACGATTAACGAATCCTATTTACCTAAAACAATCGTGCCGAATATACTGGCGCAGCTTAAGGCAGGTGATTTGGTTAATGTGATCTCGAAAAAAGATGGCGAATATCTGGCCTCGCATGTGGGTCTGGTCGTGATCGATGCTAACGGTGAACGGCGTTTCCTGCATTCATCCGCACCGTCTGTGCGTGAGGAAAGTTTTGACGCGTTTATCAGCCGCGCCCAAACCCGGGAGGCGCGTAACAAGGCAGCCGGTAAATCAGGGCTACAACTGATGGGCTTTAAATTTCTCAGGCTCAATGAAAATCCGGTCATACCGCCGATGGCCCCACAACCCAGGCCAGGCAATTTGCAGAGTGCAAATCAACCAAAATAATTGCCATTCTGCGGGGCCAGGAAGAACAAAATGGCAATATAGAAAAAACGCCCTCGGCGAGTTCAGAATTCAGTATGCAGGCGTAGTGAGCTGACTGAAACCGGCCCACGATCCGCGTTATAAGCCGGATTAAAGATGCGTTGAAAGCCGCATGCAACAGCAGTTCCTTTACGCAAATTAATGTTGTAATAAGTTTCAAAAATCTGCTCAGGACGGTAGCGAATACGCCCATCACCCACAAAAAATCCCAGCCCACCCGCCGCGAGATAATCGCGATGCGCCGCCGACAGCATATTGCGGGCAAACGCCATGCCCCATACATCTTCCGCCCTGCCCCAACCAGCGCCTTTAACGGCGGCCCCGCTGGAAAAAGAACGATCAATCTCGGCAAAAGCGTAAGTTTCAGTTGCGCCATTGTTGATCGCCGCTCTAGCAAACAAGCCAATATTAGACGTAAGCGACTGTTCCCAATTAAAACCTACTCCGTACTTGGTTTGTTGTTTACGCACTTGGCCCACATCGGGCACGCCGCCACTCTGCGAGGTCAGTCCCAAGGCATCCCGAAAAGCTCCTGCCACCACCACATTGCGAAATGCCAGCAGCCGCACTTTGCCGGGTAAATCACCCCAGAGATAGCCACGCTCAATTTCTACCTGATCACCATAATGAACAAAAAAGCGCCAATCCAGCGGCAAGCCATTAGACTCTCGCGGCTGCAGGAATCGTCCAGCACGCAACACCCAATCGTTGTCATAGTATTCAACCGCGCCGCCCCATGAATAACCACGTGCATCAGCCGCAAAATCATAAGCGCCATGGGTAAGCAACGCCCAGTTTAGAAACTGTGTACGCGCATCGTGCGCAATGCTGCTGGCATCAAAAATATCGGTCACCGCAAAATTGCCCACCGTTATCACCAACCGATTTTTGGACCGGGTACCGGCTAATTGATTGAAATCGGATTCAATATTTTCACGCTCGCCGCCCAGTGCCCATGTCTGCCGCAGAAAAATTCTGGCGCGATAAAGTTTCGGTTTATTGCCTGCGGTCTTTTGTAATTCACCATTGGTCAATCCACCCAATCCAACCAGATTGGACATCGGCACGCCTTGCACCAGTTCCGGATTCAAATACAGCTCTGCACCTTCCCATAAACGCGCGCCTAAAAAACCCGTGGCCGTAAATGAATAACTTTTTTCATAGTTTGGCAACAGACTATTTGGGCCTGAGTAAGCCGCTGAAAATGGCCGCTTTGATTGCCATACATAAGTGGTCTGAAACTTTGCTTCCCAAGGTTTTATCACCGGCGCTGTGCCCACCTGCGCGCTGGAATCGGACGCCGCATCTTGCTGCGCATTAACAAAGCCAGGCAAGATTTGCACCCATAAGCCAAACAAAATAGCGACAGCGTGGATTAGCGTGAACTGAGTTTTATTTTTACTAAACATTTTTAAGTCACCAATATAAGGGCGCGTATGTTGATGGAGTGTTTCAAATTTGAATTTATATAAGGACTAAACTACCAGTCTATTGTGAATAGCTTATGACTCTGTGCAAGCGAGGCATTTGAAGCGAAAATGTTACGAGCAAGTAGAGCCAATTCATCAAGTTTTGATCCGTTAAGACAAGCCTTGCAGAAAACGCTTTTCTGCGAGTTGTTGGTTACAAATGTCTGTCTTAGAAGCTAGTTTGCACATCACCAATTTTGCGCCCATTCAGGTGCAACAACGTCACACCGCTCAACGCCATTGAAGTCTCGCAACAACACCTGGCTATGACTCTGGTTCACGACATACAACGCCCACCGCGTGTATGTATCTTCCAGCCGCTTTGATCTTTTCTTGCCCATTCACAGCCGTCCGGCAATTCAACATCATGAAACGCGAAATACGTATGAAGAATACAGCCCGTCAAAATCGCAGGAACCGTTCGCTGCGAGTCATGCAACTGTGCGCGTTGCACACGCTAGAGTTTAAACAAAAGTGAAGCGCTGAAACGCAACAAGCAGAACAAGATGGCGTTTTACGAGCTCATGTTTAATGAATTTAATTGCGCCAAAGAAATAGCGCGCTACGCAGTCGACAGCTACACCCAACACAACCGAAAGTGAGCGGATGGGAAAAAGACCTTCATCAATTACGTTGAGCGAGGGATGTTCAAAAAATTGAATTTATCGTGCGCTACCGATTTGAAGTATTTCTATAAATCATGTCTGCGTTGCATGCCAAGTCGCAATTATTAATCGCAGGAATCCGCAGACGGCAATGGCTGCATGACCCAGTACCAGCCATTTTGATAGCGGCAACAGCTTCCAATGAAAATTCAGATTCATAAATGCCCCCCGCCTGCCGCTACAATCGATAACACCAACGCCGTTGCGCCATCCCAGGCAATCCAACGGTGAAAACGCATAGATCAATAGCTGAGTGACATAGTATGAGGTTATCTGTAATATTGTGGTCATGAAGTTTAAATCATGTTAGGTGACGTCTCGGTGAGTGAGATCGTCGTATCCGAGGCGAACGCGAACGACGTTCACGAACTCGTCGATCTCATGGAAGCGTTCTATGCCGAGTCGTCGTTCCCGCTCGACCGCCAGTGGGCCGCTGGTTCGTTCAGGCAACTTCTGTCAACGCCATCACTCGGTGCCGTCTGGCTGGCGCGAGTCGGCACGCGCGCCATCGGTCATGCCGTGCTCTCGGTGCGCTACACAATGGAGTATGCAGCGTTGTGCGGTTACATCGATGATCTCTACGTCGTGCCTGAGTTCAGGCGCCAGCAGGTCGCGTCGCGGCTGCTACGCGCACTCGTCGAGGAGAGCCGACGTCGTGCTTGCGCCTCCTTGTACGTGGAGGTCGGCGCGTCCAACACGGCCGCTATCGCCATATACGGGCGGTTCGGGCTTATGCCGGCGACGGACGGTCGGATGCTGCTGAGTGGGCCGCTTCGTGCAGCAGGCACCTAACCAATCCATCGAGCGGACGCCCAAGAGCCAGCTTCGCTGCCTCTTGGTCACCGCTCATGTCGAACGTTATACCGGTTAGGACAGATTATGGCCTCACGATTCAAATTACGGCTAGCCACGGCAATGTGGTTCGCTGGCATGCTCGGCGTAGTTGTCGTCGCGATTCTCGTCGTGCCGATCCTTGCTAGCGGCCGCCCGCTTCCAATGCCTGTCTGGGCCCTATCTGCGATCAGCCTTGTTCAAGGTGCAATTTTTCTGGCGCTAACTGTTTGGGCTGGCGTTGCGCTCGCGCCAAAGGTGGGGCTTCGTGCACCGGCCTTTGAGGCATTCGCCAACTCTTCGCCCATTGCAGCTGCACTTCGGCCACAAATGGTTCCGGGTCTGCTCGGCGGTTTAGCCGGTGGCGCATTTTTAGCCATTCTTTCTTCTGCCGCTCCTCTTGAGTTGGCCGCAGCAGTGAAGACCTTTTCTTTCCCACTTTCAGCACGCGTACTTTACGGCGGCATCACAGAAGAGCTACTGCTGCGTTGGGGCCTCATGTCACTGGTGCTTTGGCTGTTGTGGCGTTTCATACATCGCTCACACACTTTGCCGCCCGCTTCGCTTGTATGGGTCGCGATTGTCAGTGCCGCAATACTGTTTGGTGTGGGTCATTTACCGGCAGCCAGTTCAGTAGCTGGGAACCTCACCTTCTATATCGTGGCATTTATTATAGGTGGCAATGCCGTTTTTGGCGTTCTCGCAGGCTGGCTGTTTTGGCGCTTTGGCTTGGAGTCGGCAATGCTTGCACACGCTATTGCACACGCTATTGCACACGTTGTCGCCTACATCGCGGCAGCGGTCTAACAATTCATTCAAGCCGAACCCGCTTCGCGGCGCGGCTTAATTCTAACGCTAGGCCTCACAGGCAAACACCGTCGCGTTCGAATGTCCGCAACATCCAAGTTCCAGTCCTAGCACTGGGTAAATGGGGCCACCACCTACAGCCCGTCCGCCTAACTGATAGCTTGCTCCCACTGCCTATCACCGGTTACGATTGTGGGCGAAACACGTTAAACCCCATGCTCACCCACGGCAATGTAATCGCCTTTTGTCTCGCTGCATCAACGGCACCGGCTGTTACCTGCGCTGTCGCCGGTTCAATTATTTTTAACTCACCAATTAAAGGAACAGACATGCAAGCATTTGATGCTAGAGCTGCCAGAGAAGAAATCGAGGCCAAGAATAAAAAGCTAATGGCTTTTGTTGCGGCAGGCGACTCCAGTGGAATTTCTAGCCTATACACGGCAGACGCTAAATTGATGTTTTCAGGAAAGCCAGCGATTGTCGGAAGGGAAGCTATTAAAGCTACCTTTTCAGAAATTCTGAGATCAGGAGTATCAAAAATTGAGCTTAAGACGAAAGATGTGTTTGGCGCAGGAGATATGCTGGCAGAAGAAGGCGAGGTAACTATTTATGTAAATGACACTGCTGTCGCCGAGGAGAAATACATCATTCTTTGGAAGAAAGTGGATGGAGAATGGGAACTGTTTAGAGATATCGCCAACTCAAATAGCAAGTAATCCAGGGAGATCAGCAAGGGCAGCGCTGCAAGTAAGGCCTAATCCCTCGCTCAAGCGGAGCACCAACTGCAGGCCACGAAGCCCGGGCCGGTGATACACGGTACATTGTCGTCAACCAGGCCAAAGCCGACCTCCTCCGCGGGCAGCTTAGCTCGAACGTTAAGCCCCAAAAAAACTCCCCTGAGACCATACACACGCAACGACCTTATTACGGCATTGACGCTCCAGGCTTAGCTCGATGCTTCTTTGTAGCAGGCAGCATTGCTTTTTCATTGCTCATTGCTGTTTTCATACCCGCTTCCATACCAACAATAATTGGCCCCGCACTCAAAATAGTTCTTAAGTTTTGTTTGGTATCGCGGCCACCTACCTGCTTTGTAGGAGTAGTTTCATGATCTACGGCAGCAAAGTACTGAAGCTTAACGACAACGAGAATCCGTTCTGGACCGAGCAATTTTGTCGTATGACGAAGGCGTGTGTGAATGCTTTGCCGGTTTCAAAAGCTTGTCGAAAAATATCGAACGCAACGTCTTAAATTAAAGACAAACTCTAGTATTGACAGGGTTTTTCAGGCACTTTCGCCCTCGGAGGCTCGTAAACGCTAGGGTTTCCAGACAATATTAGTGGCCGCCCCCCGCAGCTCCTCAGCGCCCCTTATATACGCAGCCGATCACCAGCACAACGAAGCCGATAAGCAGAATCCAAAATGCGTTGACTGATACGTTTTGAATGGCCACAAACCGCGACAAAACGGCGACTGCGGCCAGCACCAGTGAAATGATAAAAGTGATTTGTGTTGGTGCGTTAAATCTCATGTTGAATCTCCATCTGCAGGTTGGGTTTAGTTCAAGCGTAAGAGTAGCAGTTTTACAGTTGTTTCACGCCGAATAAGTGATCAGTCTGCTCCTCGGGCACAGAGTCTTCATGCGTTTTATCTCCAAATAATGGTGATACTGACGCCTTTGCGCATAACACGTCCCCTGTAGTCCGCCGCGAATGTAAATTCGCGCATTTGTCCGACTTATACAAACCATCGCTACCTTGAATATAAATTTCATTTAATTTTATTGCCAGGGACGTGATGCAAGCCGCCTCAACACAGACTTCCGAGCAGCAGCCCGGCATACGCCGACTTCGTCAGGGTGCAGGCTTCATATTTCGCCATGCCAACGGCCGCGCCGTCGCCAATGACGCGCAGCTCGCGCGCATTCGCTCGCTGGCCATCCCACCCGCGTATGAAGATGTGTGGATTTGCCCCGACCAGCGCGGCCACCTACCGGCCACCGCCCGCGATGCGCGCGGTCGCAAGCAGTATATC
>JANYDB010000116.1 GCA_025359985.1 Burkholderiales bacterium
CATGGCAGTCCAACAAAACAAAAAGTCACCTTCCAAGCGCGGCATGCATCGCTCGCATGATTTCCTGACTAACCCTGCATTAGCGGTTGAGCCCACTACCGGCGAAGTGCATTTGCGTCACCATGTATCGCCATCAGGCTACTATCGCGGCAAAAAAGTCATTAAGACAAAAGCCGACGAATAAATTCGACAAGCCGTAGCAGTTTCGTTGCGCGGATGAATAAACGTTTCCAGCAAGCTTTGCAGTGAATTCGCTTATTAGCGCTTTTCTAGTTAGGCTGCGAAGCTCAATGGCATAACAAAATTCATTCATTCAGTCGCAAGTTTTTAGTGACGGCATCGATTCTTCTTTATAGAACAAGATAAACTGCACGGTCCCGCTTCAAAAGGAAGCGTTACCCAAAAAAATGCAGATAAAAATAGCGATAGATGCGATGGGCGGCGATCACGGCCCATCCGTTACCATTACTGCCGCGTTGCAATTTCTTGAGCGATCTGCTGATCGTACGGCCCTGCTCGTCGGTCAACCGGATGTGCTTCGCGCAGAATTAAAACACCTCAAAGCGCTGCATTGGCTTGATGAAGTAGATGAGTCCGGCGCGCGCCTGCAAATTGTTCATGCAAGCGAAATCGTTGGCATGGATGAAGACATCCGCTCCGCCATTCGTAATAAGAAAAACTCTTCAATGCGCATCGCGATTGACTTGGTTAAGTCAGGCGATGCACACGCGTGTGTATCCGCGGGCAACACGGGTGCCTTGATGGGTACCGCAAAATTCGTATTGAAAACCTTGCCCGGCATTGACCGTCCTGCGATTTGCGCGGCGTTGCCGACCCGCAAAGGCGTAACTTACGCACTCGATTTGGGTGCTAATGCCGAATCTACGCCTGAACACCTGCTGCAATTTGCGATTATGGGTGCGATGCTGGCGTCGGCGGTGGAAGGCAAGACCAACCCGAGCGTGGGCCTTCTCAATATTGGTTCGGAAGAAATCAAAGGTAATCAAAACGTCAAGCGTGCCGGTGAGCTGCTCAAGGCGAGCCACCTTAATTTTTACGGCAATGTTGAGGGTACCGATATTTATTTGGGCACGACTGATGTGGTAGTGTGCGACGGTTTTATTGGCAACGTCATGCTGAAAACCTCTGAGGGCATCGCCAAAATGATGGGCGATTTTTTGAAAGAGGAATATACCAAAAATATTTTTCGCAAAATGGCCGCACTGGCTTCTTATGCGGTCATAAAAGGCTTCCGCAAACGCGTGGATACACGCCGCTATAACGGCGCGACGCTGCTGGGCTTGCAGGGCGTTGTGGTCAAAAGCCATGGCTCGGCCGATGCGTATGCCTTCGGTAAAGCATTGGAGCGCGCAGCGTCCGAAGTTGAGCATGGGTTGTTAGCCCTAATCACTACCGAGATTGAGCGCCTTCATGCCGAAGGCTTGTTGACACCACAGCCGCCGCTCGTAAACGATTCGCAAAAAAGCATTGTGAAACACCCGCCCGCACATCCTGCAGTGCCTATCGAGATCGAACATTAATGATTTATGCAAAAATTATTGGCACGGGAAGCTATCTGCCCGAACGTGTTGTGACCAACCAAGACCTGGAAAAAATCGTTGATACCAACGATGAATGGATCGTTAGCCGCACCGGTATTCGCGAGCGTCATTATGCAGCCGATGACCAAAACGCTAGCGATTTGGCGTTGATTGCATGTCAGCGTGCGATGCAGGCCGCAGGTGTGACCGCTGGCGATATTGATCTCATTATTGTGGGTACTTCGACGCCTGATATGGTGTTCCCCGCCACTGCCTGCATCCTGCAGGATAAATTGGGTGTAAAACAGGGCTTTGCATTTGATATTCAGGCCGTGTGTGCGGGCTTTGTGTATGGGCTCGCCACGGCTGATAAATTCATCCGTTCCGGCTCGGTTAAATGCGCGCTGGTGGTGGGTGCTGAGGTGTTTTCGCGCATCATGAACTGGCAGGATCGCAGCACCTGCGTGCTATTCGGTGACGGCGCTGGTGCGGTTGTAGTCAAGGCATCAGACACGCCGGGCATTCTTTCTACGCATCTGCACACTGACGGCAGCTATCGTCACGCTTTGGCTACGCCTGGCACGGTAGAAGGCGGTAAAGTACGTGGCAGTCCGATGCTCACCATGGAAGGCAGCACTGTTTATAAATTTGCGGTCAAAGCATTTGAAGAGGTGGCTTGGGAAGCGCTGCGAGCCAATTATATGGTTCCTGCCGATATTGATAAATTTATTTGTCACCAGGCTAATCAACGCATCATCATGCATGCCGCTAAAAAACTGGCATTGCCTGATGACAAAGTCGTACTCACGGTAGACAAGCATGGCAACACCTCCGCCGCCTCTATTCCGCTCGCGCTCGATACGGTGGTGCGAGAAGAGAAAATCAAGGCAGGCAATACGATTTTGCTAGCAGCACTGGGTGGCGGTTTTGCCTGGGGCGCGGCGTTGCTCAAATGGTAATTCACTAACATGAGCCTATTCACTATTACCTTCGCAGGGCAGGGCTCGCAGTCTATCGGCATGATGGCTGGTTTCACTGATGCTGCAGCCGCCATAATCAAGCGCACCTTTGAAGAGGCTTCGGACAGCATTCATACCGATTTATGGGACATGGTGGTTAACGGCTCCGTCGAAACTCTGGCACAAACTGTCAATACCCAGCCCGTGATGCTGACGGCGGGAGTGGCCACATTTCGCGCATGGCAGCAGGCAGGTGGTCGTGGGGCTGACTTTTATGCGGGCCACAGTCTGGGTGAATACACTGCATTGGTCGCCGCCGATGCGGTTTCTTTTGCTGACGCGGTGCCGCTCGTTACCTTTCGTGCGCGCGCCATGCAGGATGCAGTGCCTGTAGGCACGGGTGGCATTGCCGCCATACTGGGCCTGGAAGTTGAGGCCGTTCGGGCGCTGTGTGTTGACGCTGCCGATGGTGAAGTGCTAGAAGCGGTAAATCTTAATTCACCCGGGCAGATTGTGATCGCGGGCCACAAAACCGCGGTAGAGCGCGGTATGATATTGGCAAAAGAGCGCGGGGCCAAGCGTGCATTGCTGCTGCCGATGAGCGTGCCATCGCATTGTGTGTTGATGAAACCTGCGGCAGAAAAGCTCGCTCAGTATTTGCAAGGCGTTACCGTCAATGCGCCTCGTATACCCGTCATTCAAAACGCAGATGTTATGGCGTTCGACAATGCCGACGCGATCAAGCAGGCGCTGGTCCAGCAGCTTTATCGCCCGGTTCGCTGGATCGAAACAATTCAATATCTGGCCGCACAAGGTGCATCCAACGTGGTTGAATGTGTGCCGGGAAAAATTTTAACCGGGCTGAACAAGCGCATTGATGCGACCCTGAATTGCATGGCGATTACCGATTCCGTCACGCTAGCAGCCGCTATTGTCAAAAGTGACGCAAGAAGCTGATCGAAACAGTCATTGAAAGCATGCGGAAAGCGCTTGGAAATTACGTCGAAAACACATGGAAAACGCATGGAAAACACATTGAACACTAAAACAAAACCCTTGGCCGGTCAGATTGCCCTCGTCACGGGCGCATCGCGCGGTATTGGGGACGCCATCCTGCGGATTCTGGGTGAGGCTGGGTCCACTGTGATTGGTACAGCCACGACTGAGGCTGGTGCCATGGCGATTAGCAAACATATTCACGATGCTGGATTTAATGGCGTCGGCATGACCCTTGATGTGCAGGACGCGGCTCAAGTAGATTTGGTAATCAAAAATATTGAAGAAAAATTCAGTGCCGTTTCGATCCTCGTCAACAATGCGGGTATCACCCGCGATACCTTGCTGATGCGAATGAAAGATGATGACTGGAATGCCGTCATTGAGACTAATCTGACTTCAGTATTTCGTCTTAGCCGGGCTGTGGTTAAAGCCATGATGAAAGCGCGTGCCGGGCGCATTATCAATATCGCCTCGGTGGTCGGTTTTATGGGCAACGCCGGTCAAACCAATTACGTCGCGGCAAAAGCAGGTATGGTGGGTTTTACTAAAGCCCTGGCCCGTGAAATCGGCAGTCGCGGGATTACGGTAAATTGCGTCTCTCCCGGATTTATTGAAACGGATATGACCAAAGCGCTTGCTGACGAACAAGTCAATAAACTCGTTGCAAATGTACCGCTAGGCCGCTTGGGCAATGTGAATGATGTTGCCGAGGCGGTTTTATTCCTGGCATCACCCGGCGCAGCTTATGTAACGGGCAACACCATCCATGTTAATGGCGGCTTGCACATGGAATAGTGCCGCAGGTGTTGTGCAGGCAACGCCACGGCTGAAAATAGAAGCTGTATTACGAGCTAAATGCCAAGCCATATAACAAGTTTATGCAGTATTCGAGACAAAATATTCAAAGTAAAAAATGTTTGCATCTTAATTTGGTAAAATAATGTAGTTGTAGCAATCACCCTGAATTTACCCTTGTTGGAGGAAGTAGCAAATGGATAACATTGAAGCCCGTGTCAAGAAAATCGTTGCAGAACAGCTAGGCGTCGCCGAAGCTGATATCAAAAACGAATCGTCGTTTGTCGAAGATCTCGGCGCTGATTCCCTCGATAACGTAGAACTCGTCATGGCGCTCGAAGAAGAATTCGAGACCGAGATTCCGGATGAAGCAGCTGAAAAAATTACCAACGTTCAACAAGCCGTTGATTACATCAACGCGAATAAAAAATAACTCGCGCGCACTACGATCCAGTCCATCGGGCTGTCCACTTTTGTGGGCGGCCCGATTGGTTTTCTATGATCGTCATGCTGTATTTATTTTGTATCCTAATTCGCTCACAATTGACCTCAATAATGTTAAGTCATGACTAAAAGACGCGTTGTTATTACGGGTCTCGGTATTGTCTCCCCCGTCGGAAATACGATCACACAGGCATGGGATAACATCACCAATGGACGGGGCGGTATTTCGCCCATACCAATTGGCCGATTTGATGCCAGTGCATTGCCCACGCGTTTTGCGGCGCTGGTGAGCGACTTCAATCCTGGCGACTGGATGTCTCCTAAAGAAGTCCGCCGCATGGACACCTTTATTCATTACGGTCTGGCCGCTGCGAAAATGGCGATGGATGATGCAGGGCTGGTTGTCACCGAACAAAACGCGGAACGTATTGGCGTTAATGTTGGCTCCGGTATTGGCGGTTTGCCGATGATCGAAGACACCGTGCGCGAAATGATTGCAAAAGGCCCGCGTCGTATTTCACCGTTTTTTGTGCCGGGCTCGATTATCAATATGGTCGCGGGCATGATCTCGATTCAATACGGTTTCAAAGGGCCGAATGTTTCCATGGTCTCGGCCTGCACCACCTCTGCCCATTGCGTCGGCGATGCTGCGCGCTTTATTGAATATGGGGACGCCGATGTGATGATCGCAGGCGGCTCTGAAGCCACTATCAGCATGTCCGGCATTGGCGGTTTTTGTTCATGCAAAGCGTTATCAGAGCGTAACGACTCTCCCGAAACCGCGAGTCGGCCGTTTGATCGTGACCGTGATGGCTTTGTGCTCGGTGAAGGCGCCGGCATTTTGGTGTTGGAATCCCTCGAACACGCGCAAGCACGGGGTGCGCGTATTTACGCGGAATTACTCGGCATGGGCATGAGTTCAGACGCTTATCACATGACCTCGCCGAGCATGGATGGCCCGCGTCGCGGCATGCTTAATGCCATGAAAAATGCCCACGTCAATCCGGCTGATATCCAATACATCAACGCTCACGGCACCTCAACGCCGCTGGGTGACAAGAACGAAACTGAAGCCATGAAAGCCGCTTTTGGCGAGCATGCCTACAAGGTCGTTGTTAATTCCACTAAATCCATGACGGGCCATTTGCTCGGTGCTGCAGGCGGCATCGAAGCGGTGTTCACCACGCTGGCGATACATCATCAAATATCGCCGCCCACGATCAATATTTTTAATCAGGACCCTGAATGTGATCTTGATTATTGCGCCAACACCGCACGCGATATGAAGATTGATGTGGCGCTATCTAATTCATTTGGCTTTGGTGGCACCAATGGCTCGCTCGTGTTTAAGCGCTTTGTTTAGCCGCAGTCGTTGATATTGGTCAGCCTGATGAAACGTCTATTGGCAACGGCAGCCGTAGTGGCTGTATTTGTTGCGGTGTTAGCCGCGGTGTGGTTTTACAGCTTTGCGCATAGCGCATTGCCCTTGCCGCAAGCCGCCACGCCGTTTGAATTTATTGTTAAGTCCGGAACCTCACTCAAAGGCTTATCGAGACAATTAACCGAGCAAGGCCTGCTGCCTGAACCGCAATTATTCTGGTTGCTTGGTCGTGTAACGGGTCAGGCGACCGGGATTCAGGCAGGTACATATCGTCTGGAGTCACCCGTCACGCCGCTACAGTTATTGCAAAAGCTTAATAGCGGCGATGTGGTGCCGATTTCGGTGACCTTTGTTGAAGGCATGACATTTGCCGATATGCGCGCGCGGCTAAAAAAAACCGAGAGCGTAAAGATCACCCTGCAAGATGTTGCTGACGCCGATATATTGAAGCGTATGGGTGCGACTGAAGCGCATCCTGAAGGCTTGTTTTTCCCTGACACGTATCGTTTTTCTGTGGGCACAACCGATCTGGATATTCTTAAAAAAAGCTATCAAGCCATGCAAAAAAAATTAGCTGAAGCATGGGCTATGCGCGATCCTGATTTGCCTTATGGGTCGCCTTATGAAGCGTTAATCATGGCGTCTATTATTGAAAAAGAAACCGGGCTCTCCGAAGAGCGTCCCCTGATTGGCTCTGTGTTCATTAATCGCTTAAGGCTTCCCATGCGCCTGCAAACTGACCCGACTATTATTTACGGTATGGGCTTGAAATTTGACGGCAATATTCGCAAACGTGACCTCACTGCAGACACGCCCTACAACACCTATACCCGCGATGGTTTGCCGCCCACGCCAATCGCAATGCCCGGTTGGGGTTCATTATTGGCGGCAGTGAAACCAGCCCAATCCGATCGTCTTTATTTTGTGGCCAAGGGTGACGGTAGTCATTATTTTTCACGCACGCTGGTGGAGCATAATCGTGCCGTGAGTAAATACCAATTAGGCCGATGAAGTAGGCATGTAATCATGCGCGGAAAATTTATAACCCTAGAAGGTATCGATGGCGCGGGCAAATCCTCGCACACGACCTTCATCGCCGATTGCATACAGGCGCAAGGCGTTGAGGTCGTGACCACGCGCGAGCCTGGCGGCACCGCACTCGGTGAGACCTTGCGTACTTTGCTGCTTAATGAAAAAATGCATCCCGACACGGAAGCGTTACTCATGTTTGCCTCCCGCCGCGAGCAGTTGGCGGATATTATCGAGCCCGCGCTGGCAGCGGGTAAATGGATTATTTGTGATCGCTTCACCGATTCCACCTACGCCTATCAGTGCGGTGGTCGAGGGCTATCCGCCGGGCGCACCGCCATTCTTGAGCAATGGGTGCACGGCCATTTGCAGCCAGACCTGACTTTTCTGTTTGATGCACCCGTTGCCATTGCGCGCGAACGGCTGGATAAAAATACGGCAGCGCCGGACAAGTTTGAGCGCGAGCAAAATGATTTTTTTGCTCACGTTCGTGCCGCGTATTTGCAGCGGGCGGCTGAGTTTCCGGTGCGTATCAAGGTGATTAATTCTGCCCGACCGATAGCCGACATCCGCGCTGAACTTGCGCAGTTGCTTGAATGTGGTTAGCGAGCAGAAATGAACATCCTCCAACATGATTGATCTATTGCCCTGGCATCGCCAACCTTTAAGCGAGCTGCTCGCCCGTCGCGACAAGCTACCACACGCGTTGCTGATTCACGGGCATCAAGGCATTGGTAAAACTGAATTCGCGAAAGCGCTGGCGCAATCACTGTTGTGCGAGGCTCCTGAAGCGTCTCAAACACTTGGGACCTCTGAAGCAACAGAAGCGACAGAGTTTAAGGAAGGCGGTATTGCCTGCGGAGAGTGCAATGCATGTCACTGGTTTCGTGATGGCAATCATCCCGATTATCGCGAGCTATTGCCAGAAAACCTGGTGGAAGAAGATGGTGGCTCTGACGCCGATACGCCATTAGAAGCCGATCCCAAAGATAAAAAGAAAAGTAAAGAAATTAAGATCGATCAGGTGCGTGCGCTGGCGGATTTTATGACCCTTTCCACTCACCGTGACGGCTTTCGTGTGCTGGTCATTCATCCGGCGGAAACGATGAACATGGCTGCGGCGAACGCGTTGCTCAAAACCCTTGAAGAGCCTGCCGCACGCACCGTAATTTTATTGGTCACGGATCAAATGGCGCGTTTGATGCCTACCATTCGCAGCCGCTGCCAGCGGGTGTTATTGCCCGCGCCTGACGCTAAAGCAGCGCTTGCCTGGCTGGCCGCCAGCGGTGTTGCCCATGGTGAAGCGGTACTCGCGATGGCTGGCGGTGCGCCGCTGGATGCGCTCTCTTTTGCCACCTCTGATTATCAAACCGAACGTACATCCTTTGTGGCCGTACTTGCTGACCCGGCAGCCGATTACATGGCGGCCGCGCAATCGTTTGAAAAATTTGACCTGAATCACATCGTCACCTGGCTGCAAACCTGGGTGGGCGATGTGGTAATGACCAAGCTGGCCGATGAGGTGCGGCATCATGTTGATGATAAAAAAGCGCTTGCCGCTATCGCCCGGCAAGTACAGTTGCCCAAACTATTTCGCTATGAAACCGAGCTTCGTCAGGCGCGCCGGGTTATTACCCATCCATTAAATGCAAGACTTCTATTGGAACAATTGCTAATATCCTATCAACGCGCCATTCATTAGTTGATATTTACCGGATACTTAAATTCCCATGTCGTCATTGCCACCGAACAGCAGCTTAGGCCCTGGCTCAACCGTCATGCCGATCAAACGGCCGGATGTGATTGCGTTTAACTTGAAAGGCAAGAGCGCACTCTACGCCGCTTGGTTGCCGCTGTTAAAAGGTGGTGGCTTGTTTATGCAGACCGTCAAGCCGCATCAATTGGGTGATGAAGTGCTGGTGGTGCTTTCTTTCCTTGATGAGCCGATGAAATTACCGTTGACCGGCAAAGTGGTATGGGTGAACCCTGCCCACGCAACCGGTAATCGCCCGCAAGGTGTGGCGATTCAGTTGCCCGATACCGACGCGGGCAAAGAACTTAAGAAAAAAATTGAGGGCATTTTAGCCCCCGTTGCGAAATCAGATCGCGCTACTCATACGCTATAAGCTATCAAGCTGATGCTGTTGAATTTCAGTCGCTTTTAACTTTTAAAGCGATAAAGTTTTTAAAGCTTTTAAACATTTAAACAATCAAGCTGTTAAACCGTCATTTCCTGTTTATGCCGATCCAGCCACTTCGACGTATCCGGTGCTTCAATCACGCGCATTTTTTCCAGCAATGTCGCCAAATCATGATCCACACACAGAGCCTCATGATGCAGCGGGCGCAAAAAACCTTCACTACGCGAATGATCGATGAACGCCATTAAGGGATCAAAAAAACCGGCCACATTCAGGATTCCGACCGGTTTACGGTGATAGCCCAACTGCAGCCAGGTCAGCGCTTCAAACAATTCATCGAGCGTGCCATAGCCGCCGGGCAGGGCAATAAAACCGTCGGCCAGATCGGTCATCAGTGCTTTACGCTCATGCATATTTTCAACCATATGCATTTTGGTGAGGCCGTGGTGGCCCACTTCTTTTTCCATCAACAAGCGCGGAATCACCCCGATCACTTCGCCGCCTGCCGTAAGACATGCATCCGCCGCCACACCCATCAAGCCCACGCTGCCACCACCATAAACCAGACGAATGCCGCGCTCGGCAAAGATGCGACCCAATAGCGCAGCTGCATCGCGGTAAGCAAGGTTCTCCCCGGGGCTGGAGCCGCAGTAGAGGCAAATGGCGTCAAGTTTATTCACGGCTTAAGAATTTAGTAGGAATTGATTACGAACGGTTTGATTACAGGTTTTTTATTCAGCTGCAGGGGTTTTGATGGCGGCATCACTGGCATCAACGACGTCACCCACATCACCCACATCACCAGTCGTGTCCGGCCCATCACCATCAGGTTCACCGGCGGTTTTCTTGCGCTGCTTTTCTTCTTTTTTAGCTTTTTTAGCGAGTTCCCGCTGACGTTTCGCAAAGTCGTAATTAGGTTTGGCCATTAGTGATCCTTTAAGGTCAGTCGATTCAGGTAAATCAATTCAACTTTCATTTTACGCGATGAATATCGCAACCGTCGCGCCATGTCGATATTTAACGTCATTGCGCACCGCCTGAAATGCGCAAAGAGAAGCGGTAATTAACCCAAGAGTCAATATCCACGGGTTGTTTGAGGCATATTGCCGATGCAGATGTGGCGCAATCTATGCGCCCAGCGTTAATTTTCCGCCGCGCGCATTGGCACGCTCAAAGGCTGGCCTTGCCTGCAAGCTCGCCAGATATTTCATCAGGTGAGGTCGGCCCGCATCCAGGCCGCCACGCGCGGTCGCGGCAATGATCGGAAAACTCATTTGAATATCGGCTGCAGAAAATGCCTCGCCAGCAAAATAAGGCTGCTTTGCCAGCACGCTTTCCATGTAATCGAGCTGCGTCGAAATCTGCGCATTTACCCGCGCCATCAACGCGGCAGTTGCACCAGTTTCGGGTGGCACACGCGACAAATAAAGCTTCAGTATCAATTGCGTCATCGCACTGGCTTCTGCAAAGTGCAGCCAATAAAGATACTGCGCATATGCGGCGCTCGCGGTGACAGGAACCAACGCACCGTTGCCGTATTTGCCGACCAAAAACTCAACAATGGCGCCCGATTCCGCCAGCACCAGTTCGCCATCTTTGATCACTGGGGATTTACCCAGCGGATGGATTTTATACAGCGACGGCGGTGCCAGCATGGTCACAGGGTCACGCTGATAGGCAATCACCTCATACGGCAATGCAAGCTCCTCCAGCAGCCATAGAATGCGATGCGAGCGGGAGTTGTTGAGATGGTGGACTTCAATCATGGGACGCTTTCAAAGATGTTATGTGAGCCATTCAAAAACAAATCATAAGCAATGGCCTGATTCCAGACTTTATATCAGCAAAGCAGCATCCGAATTTTATAAGCATCGTGCAGATGATGCCCGTTACGTGGATAAGAACTGCGATAATGGTGCATGTTTATAGATTCTCACTGCCATCTGGATTTTCCCGAATTGCTCGCCGATCAGGACGCGGTTCTCAAGCTTATGCGAGACAATAATGTCACGCATGCGCTGACCATTTCCACCACCCTTAAATCCTTCCCGGCGGTCGCGCCGTGGCCGAAGCCCATGCCAATATGTGGTGCTCAGCCGGGGTCCATCCCGACGAGCAGGTGGATGATCATGAGCCCACCGTTGAAGAACTGCTCGCGATGGCCGCGCATCCGAAAGTTGTTGCTATTGGTGAAACTGGCCTCGATTATTTTCGCCTGCAAGAGCCGCTTGATTGGCAGCGCGAACGCTTTCGTATTCACATTCGCGCCGCCAAAGCCTGTCAAAAACCACTCGTCATCCATACCCGCAATTCGCATGAAGATACATTGCGACTAATGCGCGAGGAGGGCGCTGCCGAAGCGGGCGGTGTCATGCATTGCTTTACCGAAACCCAGGCCGTGGCTGAGGCCGCCATGGAGATGAATTTTTATATTTCATTCTCCGGCATAGTCACTTTCAAAAGCGCCAATGACCTGAAAGAAGTTGCCAGGCACATACCGCTTAATCGCATGCTGATCGAAACCGATTCACCTTACCTCGCCCCCATGCCGTATCGTGGAAAGATGAACCAGCCCGGCTATGTAAAACATGTCGCTGAACACATCGCCGAGCTGCGCGGCATTACCGTTGAGGAAGTGGCTGAGTCGACAACGGAGAATTTTTTTAAACTATTTAGGCATGCAAAAGCGGATGTAACAGCGGATGTGAACGGGGATGCGAAAGCGAACGTAAACACGCAATAAAAAATGGCCATCACAATGCGGCGAACGCGCTTGAAACATGACGTGAGTAATGAAGAATTTTTGTGGCTAAGTATTGAGCGATGGCTGAATGATGATTAGACGGCGAGCGGTGGTAATATTATTTTTAAGAATTAAGGTCTCGTATTGACGGGTCTTTACAACCATTTGTTCTCTAAAACGCCCGTAGAATGGCGTTCCGCGTTTTTTAAATTTGTCTTGGCATGCATAAACAGCCATTACGCCCCAGCCTTAAAATCACCTACCTTAATTACACCCTTCGTTATTTTTGTCTGCATCATTCGCCCATGTCCAAAGAAGCCCACGCCCGAGTTAAAATTAACAAGCTGCTTGAGGCCGCTGGATGGTACTTCTTTGCCAAAGACGGCGTCCCGCCAAATATTCAGCTTGAGGCGACAATCAACATAAAACAGCAGGAGCTCGATGCACTGGGAGATAATTTTGAGTCCTCTTCTCGCGGCTATATTGATTTTCTGTTGTTAAATGA
>JANYDB010000094.1 GCA_025359985.1 Burkholderiales bacterium
CGTACACACCGGCTGCTGGCGGAATGGCTGGTGCGTTGAATGCGAACGTCCAATTAGCCGATAGATTAGTGACCTTGGCGGCGGCTGAGCCGTAGGCAGAGATGGCACCTGCAGCAGGGCCGTCAACTAACGCAGGGTGCCATCTCTGCCTACGGCTCAGCCGCCGCCAAGGTCACTAATCTATCGGCTAATTGGACGTTCGCATTCAACGCACCAGCCATTCCGCCAGCAGCCGGTGTGTACGGCGGCGCAGGTGCAGCCAGCCCCGGCGCAGGGATACGCAACGGCCGTGTCCTGTACACGGCGGTCATGCCTTGATTCGGCAATAGGCCGGCAGTTTGATAAAAACGAACAAAGGCAGGACAATAAAAGCTTGACGAGCAGAACAAGAGTTCTGCTTTTCAGTTTTTGAACTTGCTCCATGCAATTATATTTAGCGCATAATTTGTGCTGGATTTAATTATTTAACTCATCATCCTGAGGCATCAAGTGCGCTGTTTTTACCATTAGCATTTCTAAAAATTTAATATGATCATGCTGCCGACTAGACTCTCCCGTTTGTACTTGGCTGGGCTAACTGTGATTTGTTCGGTGCTCGCCACGCCCTTGAGCTATGCCTGGGTATTAACGGTTACACCAGGCACGCATGCGATTTTTTTACAGGTGGGTAATGGCGCAAACAATGCCAATTTTGGTACTGTGAATTTGGTTAGCGTGATCGTGCCGGCAGCGGCCGTCGGTAATGGTATTGCCCAAGCGATGACAACCAATAGCACCCAAGCAAACAGTTTTTATGACGGCTATGCGACCTGTAATCCACCTGCGCAGATGTATGTTGGCAGCTATTTTCGCCAGCCATCAACCACCGCTTCTACTGCTACCGTTCAGATAACATCACCCATCAGTTTGACTAGCGGAACCGACATAATTCCATTTAATCGAATTAGCTGGACAAGCACTGCCAATGGTAATGCCACAGCGGATATTCCAGCCGGTACATTTGTAGGTGGAACACAATTTTTGGTCAATATCGGTTCCAACACGTGGCTCGAAAATTGCCACATTTTCAGTTATGCGAATAGCGCAGTTGTTCCAGCGGGCACCTTCACCGGACGCGTGGTGTACACGATGACCGCGCCATGATTCCATTACAAATGATGCAAAATATTTCGGGCGGGATGATTATAATATTGCAAAAAATTAAATTTTTTTTAAGCGGCATTCTGTTGAGCATGCTGCTAATTACTCACGTCCAAGCAAGCAACACTTTCCGTATTGATGACTCAGGCAGCCAGCCAATCGAAGCGCAGGCTCAGCTAAAGTGGAAAACAGAAGCACCCAGAGGACGCGATGCGTACGAAGCTGGAACCATAACCCGCGTGAATATCAAGCTGAATACGCAGCCATGGCAGGGTCGCAGCGGGCGCATTTATATGGCCCTACCACCTATCCCGAATGGCCAACTATCCGTCGCTTGGACAACGCAAGGATTACTGCAAGCGGGCAATCTTGTATCGGGTGGTCGTGGCCTGGTCTATCAAGGCCGTGTTAGCGCGGCGACAATGGAAGACATCATGACCGTGCAGATTTCGGTCGATGGCCGCCTAATTTCAGCGCCTAAACGTTTGCAGTTTTATTTTGAATTTGAGCTCAATTAATTATGGAAAAATTATTTATGAGTGCCTATGCTTTTGCAGATTTCTTCACGAATTCCGCCACAGGTTCCTCAATCAACACTGTCCGCAAAAATCGCAGCTGGCGTTCGCTTGGTTTATTCATAACCGTACTCACCGCAGGATTAAGCAGCACGACTATTCGCGCGCAAGAGTTTGCGGCTTTGGTTACACCGCCGCGCTATGAGCTTTTCATGCAGCCGGGACAAACTACGCACCAAATTCTCGAAATTACCCACATGGGAACGCAAGTCACGCCCTATCGAATTTACACTGCGGATTGGACCTATTCACCCGAAGGCACTGTTAATTTTTTTGAACCGTTACAGACGGGCAGTTGTCGCCAATGGGTGGCGCTGGAACGACGCGAGATTACCCTGGCGTCTCAGGCTAAAAAACGGTTTCGATTTGAGATCAGCACGCCTCCTAACGCAGCCGCTGGTGAATGTCGTTTCGCTGTGATGATTGAAGGGCGCGATCTAAAGGTGAAAGCAACCGACGCGGTTAGTTTTCCGATGGCCGCAAGAATCGGTGTGGTGGTTTATGTAACCATCGGGAAAGCCGCGCCACTGCTTGAGGTTGCTCAAATGAGTGCTGAAATAGTAGCCGGAAAAATAACCCCTGTTTTGCAGATTCGCAACGCGGGTAACGCACATGGCCGGTTGAGTGGTGTGCTGGATGCAATTGATGCGGCGGGTGTCAAATTTGAACTGTCTCCCGCAACATTACCAATACTGCCGGGAGAGATTCGCAAGATTGTATTAGCCGCTCCAACCGACGATAAAGCAGCCCAAACTGCGCGATATCCTATCAAGATAAGCGGCAATCTTGAATGGGCAGATCAAAAAACAGCCATCAGCCACGTATTTGTCGCACCTACATCTCCAACCATCACAACTTCCGTTCCAGATAAAGTTGAAGCTGCGCCTAATCGCACTCAGTAGCGCTGACCATCCCCCTCTGGCGAGCGGCCTTCAAGCGCAGCAAAGCGGGCGCTGCCGCTTTACAGTACGCTGTGCAGCACTGTTGGTGCTGCTCGGCCTTAAGATGTCGCTCGCAGTCGCGCAGTCTGCTGCTCAGCCACCACCGCTATCTGTATCAACCACGCCATCCGTGTCGGACCCTATATCTTACGTTGATCGCTTGCTGGACAATGGGCAATTCAGTGAAATGGCCGCAGACGATGAACAGAATACGATCAATGTCAACGGCCTGCCACGCTCAATCAGGATTGAGCTACAACGATCACGCACACTTAGCAACGGCAGCGCAACCAGCAGCGGCACTGGCCTTGCGATTCGTGCTGCGTTGGACACACCCAATTTTGGTTCACTCACGCTCGATACCCAGCTAGGCGCGAATCAGCGCGTCAGCAGTACAGACAACGCCTCAATCAGACCCACTACGCTGACACTACAACAAATTGGATTGCCGCTGGGCGCTGGCTGGTTCGCCAACAATGTCCTGGGCATTTTAGGTCCGACTCAGGTAGGACTGGCTCGTCAGCAGCTTCGGTTCAGCATTCCATCTCGCACCATTGAAGGTATTTCAACCGAACTCATGTCGCCTGATGGCATGGCGATAACGGCCACACTGGGCGAGCTTGGGCAGTTAGAAGGATTCCCTATTTCCGGGTTCCGGCGTGCAGGCGGGCAATTTGCACAAGCAGGTGGCCAGTGGCGGTCCAGTTTGGCCGGTAATGGCGGCACACTCACCAGTGCCGTCACAACCGCCATTGCACGGAATGCGCCGAACGATCTCGGTATTGGCCTAAGAGTCGACAATAAGCTTGGTGTTTATACTCAACCGCCATCAAAGGCCAATTTTGATTCAGTCTTGATGGCGCAACGCTACGAGCGTGATGGCTTGGCTGTGCAAGCCAATGTAATACGCTCATCCAGCACCGCCAATGGCATAACGCAAGCGGGCAATGGATGGTGGATTGATGCCGCGCAGGAGATCGGACGAACGCGACACAGCTTTGGCATTTTTAGCTTGGGCACAGGACTCAATTGGGGTGGTTTGGCCGTTAATAGCGACGTTGAAGGCGGCTATTATCGATTCAGTTATCAGTCATTGCGTTGGTCAGCGGATACGGCAATCGAGGCATTGCGTTCAGTTTCCGGCAATGCCTCTCCAGGACAATTTATAAACAGCAATTTGCGCTATCAGTGGAGCCGTGACGTCAGTTTTGGGGGCGGCGCGGCCATTCGTTCATATAACGGCACTGGGTCGCAGATTTTTGCATATGTTCAATCACAAAACGGGTTCGGCACTGGCCGCGCCCAAATGGATCTATCAAATGCCACCACGGGTGAACGTACCCAGGCGATTACGCTTGACCAAAGCTGGAACGAGATCACGCCGCTTACCCTCAGCACGAGTTTATCGTACGCCCATCAGCAAGGCATCGCACAAAAGCGAGAGTCCGCATCGCTGTCTTTGAATGGAGGCGTCGAGCCATTCAACAACTTCAGCCTTAACGCCAACATCCAATCGCGCTACACCCTATCCGGCCCAGTTGATAACGCTTTATACGCTACCGTTGGGCTTACATGGCGATTCAATCGCCAGTGGTCGTTTTCTGGCAATGCCACGGTCGGCAGCGGTCGATATGATTCTGGTGTCATCTCGCTGGACCCGCTGGCTAGCCCCTTGAGCACGATTACCCGCCCCAATCAGCGAACCTACCTGCTGATCTTGCGGTACGAAGACCGTGCCGGCACGGTCATTACGCCCATTGGCGGACGTGCCGGTGGTGGTGGTGGCGCGGTAGCTGGTTATGTCTATTTTGATGCTAACGCCAACAGCCTGCGCGATGCCAATGAAGCCGGCGTGCCAAGCGTTGCCGTGATATTGGATGGCCGCTTTTCGACACGCACCGATGCGTTAGGACGATTCGAGTTCCCCTTCGTAGGCAGCGGCGATCACGTGATTTCAGTCGTCTCCGATAACCTGCCCCTGCCGTGGAACTTGATCAATGAGGGCACGACCAGGATCACCGTGTCGCCACGTGCAACTTTGCAAATCAACATTCCTGCTGTGCGTACGCCCTGACGCATACACCGCAATATCATTCGCAGAATGCCGAAATTGATAAACAAAAAAAGCAACATCGTCGCCCTTTTTGTTTATATCTGCCCATCATTCGAGTTGCCAACAGTAATCAGTAATCGACTACCCTGCCATTTGGACCGGTATCTTGCCGCGTTTGTCTTTTATGTGATTTTTTTCATCAACATAAACAAGTTCCGGCTGGTAATTGCTTAGCTCGATCTCGTTATACGCCGCATAGCTCGCAATGATCAGCAAATCACCAGGCGCAGCCAAGCGTGCGGCAGCACCATTTACGCTAATCATGCCCGAACCGCGCTGTGCGGCGATGGCATAGGTTGTAAAACGCTGTCCGTTGTTGATATTGTAAATATCAATCTGTTGATATTCTTTGATGTCCGATGCATCAAGCAAATTCTGGTCGATGGCACACGAGCCCTCGTAATGCACTTCACAGTGCGTGCAAGTTACGCGGTGAATTTTGGATTTTAGCATCGTGCGTTGCATGTGCCCTCCGTGGAAATATTGCACTCAATATTTGAGCGACTTGATGAACAGTATAGGTTGGATTTTTAGATCAATTACTCTAACAATGCCAAATTTCAGTTTGGTTTTTAGCGCTTTTAATACGCATTAACGTTAATTTATAAATTAATAGCGGAGCGTAGCACTGGAATTTGTGCAGCGCAATATTAGTTATGTATACCAAACTGCACTCCATGCTCTTTTAAAGCTCTTTTGCCAAGGTTTGTTAAAGTAAAACCTCAAGATTGTCTATGAGTCGGGTCGTACCCAGACGGCATGCACCGAGTATTACCAAAGGCATAATCTGCAGTTCATCAGATGCAATGGGCTCAAGCAAATCGGACTGACAGCGAATAGTCAGGTAATCGGGCTGCCAACCACGCATTGTCAATCGATTAAGTGCTTCAGCCTCAATGGAATCAAAATCTCTGCGGCCCGCCAGCAAATACGTTTTGATTGCCTGTAACGCCACAAAGAGCTGCGGCGCCTCTTTACGCTCGGCCGTACTGAGATAAATATTGCGCGATGACAACGCCAAGCCATCATCAGCGCGAATCGTTTCCGCGAGAATTATTTTAATCGGCATGTTGAATTGCCGCACCATCGTGTCCAGCAAACGGCACTGCTGATAATCTTTTTTGCCAAATACGGCCAGACTCGGCTGCACCATATTAAAAAGCTTCATCACGACCGTCGCCACACCACGAAAATGTCCGGGTCGGACCGCACCATCCAGAATATGCTGAATCTCTGGCGGCTCGATTACATAGCCTTGTGGTTCGGGATACATCTCGTGCTCATCAGGTGCAAAAATAACATCTACCCCAGCCTGTCGGCACTTCTCGACATCGTCTGCAAATGTGCGCGGATACTTGTCGAAATCTTCTTTTGGGCCAAATTGCAGCCGATTTACAAAAATCGACATCACGACCAATCCACCCATGCCCACTCGATCCCGCGCGATACGCACAAGATCAATATGCCCCTCATGTAAATTACCCATGGTGGGTACAAAGCCGATCGCCCTGCCTCCGTTTTCAGGTGCTTGCAGATGTGCACGTAATGCCGACACCGTGTGAATAATATCCATCATGCAAACTCTGTTATTGACGAACCATATTATTGATTAACCTGCGCTCATGTATTCGCGCATGCCACGCAGCGATTCGATACTCGCACACAGCATTTGCAAATGCTCTGGATTATCCGCAAAGTTAAAGCTGTCGCTGTTGACAATCAATAACGGCGATTCACTATAGTCATAAAAATAACGGGTGTAAGTTTCCGATAAACGCATCAAATAATCTTCAGTAATACCACGCTCCATTGGACGTGCGCGGCGCTGAATGCGACCAAGAAGTGAATCAATTGAGGCCTGCAAATAGATCACAAGATCCGGCGTGGGCGCTTGTGGACGGAGATGATTATAAAGCTGCGAATATAGCGCAAACTCATTGTCATCCAGCGTGAGCTTGGCAAATAAAGTATCTTTCGCAAGCATGTAATCCGCAATCGTTTTGCGCTCAAACATATCAGGCTGCTTGATGGCGGATAGCTGATTGACCCGCTGAAACAAAAAAAACATTTGCGTTGCCAGCGCATAGCGTTTCATATCGCGATAGAACAGCGGCAAAAACGGGTTTTCAGTCGGATCTTCCAATAGTAAATTAGCACCATAGCGCTCCGCTAACAGGCGCGCCAGCGTTGATTTGCCACAGCCGATAGGCCCTTCCACCACGATATAGCGATAGCGGCTTATATTGCTGCTTACGGCGCTAATTTTGGCGTTGGTTGCGGTGCTGCTGGCTGTACCACTTATGGGCTGTGTGACCGGCATCTTCTATCCTTGATCATTGTGCTTAAGCGTATTTTCATAAACCCGTTCACTACACGCATTTCTCCATTCCACGGCATCAAACGTGGCGAGGATCTCAATCATCCAAACTAGGCAGCCAACAATTGCACTCCACTTAAATCCAATTTATCAAGCCGGTCTTTAGCAAAGCCCTTGCCTGGAATATAAACATCGGGCGCGATTTCGAGCAATGGTATCAACACAAAAGCACGCTCATGCATTCGTGGATGCGGAATAACAAGGCTCACATTATTAATTCGCCACTCGTTGAATATCAGGATATCCAAATCCAATGTGCGCGGACCATTTTTTTCTAATCGTTCCCGAGCATGCGCAGCTTCAATGGCCATGAAGTGTGCGAGCAACGCCTGCGGCGCCAGCGTGGTTGTCATTTCAGCAACAACGTTAATAAACGACGGCTGATCCAGTATGCCAACGGGTGCTGTTTGGTAAAACGATGAAACACATATCAGTTCGGCCTCCGGAATTTCATCCAGCTCCTGCAGTGCCCGCTTGATTTGTAAAATAGGTTGCTCAAGATTGGAACCCAAGCCTATATAGACCGTTGAATGAAATGCGGTGATATTGGTCGCTGAAAGACTCATGCCGTTTCGGTCGGCAAAGACGGTAGCTCGATATCGTCCTGTTGTTTAATCGTATCCGGGCCGTCACCGGTCTTTTTACGTTTGCGGCGACGTTTTTTCTTGGGGTCGTCGTCTGGCAGCAGCATGGTTTCGCGCACATCCTCATCGGCGAACTGAAATTTTTCCCACCACTCGGCCACCTCAGTGGACGCATCGCCGGCCGCTGCACGGAGCTCAAAAAAATCATAACAGGCGCGAAAACGGGGATGACTCAAAGTGCGATGCGCCTTGGCTTGCGAACGCTGCAAAAAACGTGGCTGCGCCAACCATAACTCTTTTATCATCACATCAAAGCGACGTGGAATGGCCAGGGTTTTACGCTGCATCTCCAGCGCATCATCCATAGCTTCATGCATCGCTTGAAGAGTGCGCATACTGCCAGCCTCAAGTGCCTGCTGGCGTTTTTGCATCGGAAACCAGAACAGTGCCGCAAATAAAAACGCTGGCGATACCCCTTTATCATCGGCAATACGCTGATCTGTACGTTGCAATGCAAGCGTTACAAACGGGCGACTTTCTTCGTTGTTCAATAAACTGTCAATCACCGGCAATAATTGTTGGTGCAGACCCAGCGCATGTAATTTTTCAATGCATAACAGCGAATGCCCGGACAGCAATAGCTTTAGCATCTCGTCAAACAGCCGAGCGGACGGCACGTTCTCCAGCAGCGGCGATAATTCAGCAATGGGCTTCATGGTAGCGGCATCGATCGCAAAGCCCAGCTTGCCTGCCAGGCGTGCTGCGCGCAACATGCGCACCGGATCTTCACGATAACGCTCTATCGGGTCACCAATCATTACCACGCGCTTTTTTTGAATGTCAGGTACTCCACTTACGTAATCCCAAATTTCTTGCCGTGACGGATCGTAAAACAGCGCGTTCATTGTGAAATCACGACGGATCGCATCTTCTTCCTGTGAACCAAACACATTATCACGCAGCAAACGGCCATGTTCGTCTGCCTGCGAAACTGGGCCGAGCGGCAGATTGCGTCGGCCATCACGTGGCCTACGACGTGAGCGCTGCTCTGACTCAATATCGTCTGGCGCTAGCTCATTCGTTTGTGCGCTCGTGTTGGTTTCAGGTTCAGTGTCAGCAGCTTCGCTTGCCAGGGCGCCACTCGCATCACCCGCGCCACGAAAAGTAGTGACCTCAATTGTTTCTGGCCCAAACATAACATGCACAATGCGAAATCGGCGGCCAATGATTCGTGAGCGACGAAATATCTGGCGAACCTGTTCAGGCGTCGCACTGGTGGCAATATCGAAATCTTTGGGATGTCGGCCCAGCAGTAAATCGCGCACCGCACCGCCCACTACAAACGCTTCGTATCCGGCCTGCTGAAGGCCTTCGCAGATACGCAAAGCCGCTTCAGAAATATCACGGCGATCAATCCCATGTTCGGCTTGCCGGTAAATGCGCAGCTCGTGAGATTGAGCTCCAACTTTAACCGAGCGCGCAGCTCCACTTCTGCTCTTGGCACCGCCAAATACTTTTTGAATCAGTTTTTTGATCACGCGTGATTGTCCACTAAAAGTGCAGTGGCGGCTAAATCTACACTGGGGCTTGCGCTTATGTTTAGACCCGCCTCAGCACGCAACGAAATAATCGGCCAGTCATGCGTGAGCGCATGCGCACGCAATGTCTCATCCGGGTCTACCGCAACTGGATTCGTCACCATTTTGAGTAACGGCAAATCATTTAAAGAGTCGCTATAAAAATAGCTCTTGTCAAAATCTGCAAGGGTTTTGCCTCTCTCAGCAAGCCAGGAATTGATACGCACCACCTTACCTTCTTTAAACGAGGGTACATCCACCGAGCGGCCCGTGTACCGACCTTCAATTTTCTCTGCCCGGCAGGCGATTAAATTTTCGATGCCAAGGCGCTGCGCAATAGGTTCGGTCACGAATGCATTGGTCGCCGTGATGATGACTGAGAGATCCCCACTGGCTTGGTGCTGGCGCAGCAGCGGCCAAGTGGCGGCGTGGATCATGGTCTCAATTCGGGTTTGCATAAAACGCTGTCGCCATACGCTGAGCTCGTGATCGGTCTTACCCTTGATCGGAGCTAACGCAAACCTTAAATAGTTTTGAATATCAAGCGATCCTGCTTGGTAGTGCGCATAATATTCATCATTTTTGCGGCGAAATTCGGCCGCATTTACAATGCCCTCAGCCACTAAAAATTCGCCCCATGCATGGTCACTGTCGCCATGAAGCAGGGTGTTATCAAGATCAAATAACGCTAGATTCATAAAGATCGGGTTGGGATGGTTAACTGCAGATTGGTTAGTGAATTTGGGGATGGATTAGCGGATAGGGTTGGCAATGAATTTACCAACGAGCCTGAACGCGAACTTGACAACTCTGGCTGCGAAATTTCGCGAAGTAGTGGCAGCGTAATTTCACGCCCTGTTTCAAGCGAATGAATATCTAACGCATCCAGCATGGCAATCAGTGAAGCCATATCCCGCCTCGTATGACGCAGCAAATAAGCAATCACCTCTTCACGCAAGGTAAAGCTCCGCGTCTTCGCATGTGCTCTTAAAGCGGCAGCCTTTTCGGTCTCGCTGAGCGGATGCAATTGAAACACAAGGCCGGAGCCCAAACGGCTAGAAAGCTCCGGGCGCAGCGCCAGGTCACGTGGTGCGGCGATGCCAGCTACGATGACCCGGGAAGAATTTTGGGGTTCTCGGGGTTCATTGATACGATTAATCAAATTAAACAGTCTTACTTGCTGAACATCGGTAAGACTCTGTACATCATCAACTACGTAGCGCAGCCTTTCCTGAATTTCAGTTTCCAGATCGACGGCTGTTAAAAAAAGTGTGTCTTCGATATTAGTAAGCGAGCGTAACAAATGAGTTTTACCACTGCCTGATGCGCCCCAAAAATACAGAATTTTGCTGCTATTTATAGCGATTGAACCAGACAATAATGGTGAGCCATCCTTGCAGCTTTGCAGGGCTTCTGCATTACGGCCCGACACAAAATTATCGAAAGTCGGGGTCGGTGCGGGAATGAGATCGAGGATGAGTTGTTTCACGCAAGAATTATAGCGTATGCCGCCTGACTGCCACGCAGTTGCTGGCTCGGTTACAGCAGCAGGACGCAACCGGAAGGCGCGACAATGCGTTAACAAGCTGCCAAAAAATAAAAACGGCCCGTGTTGCCACAGGCCGCTTTCTAAACATACAAAATCAACTTACAAAACTCGCGATTAAAACTCGTAACGGATCGTTGCCTGTAAAGCCCACTGTGATTCGCCACGTTGCTGACGGGTCACAAAGTCATCTGCTTTTGCATTCACGCTGTAAATGTAGCGGCCTTGTGGATCAATACCCACCACATTAACGAAAGAACGCGGGTTACCACCATTGCTTGCAAAGGGCACTTCATCAATACGGCCCCATCTTCTGTTCATCATATTGCCCACGTTTAAAAAATCGAGGGTGAAAACCGCTTTATGACCTTGAATAAAACCAGGCAATTGTTGGCTAATACGCATATCAACACTGTTAGTCCAAGGCGAGAAGCTTTCATTACGCTTGATCACTCCACCAGCAGCATCTTTCAGCGCTTTGTTACTATTAACAACACTCCAGAACCGATTTTCATTGGTCTTGTCTGTCGCCGTATCACCCAGGAACACCACATCGCCTGAGCCAGGTGCTTTCGGGACGTACATTAAATCATTGCCACCCAAGCCATCACCATTGGCATCGTTTGCATAAGTCCAGCTATACGGTTTACCGGTACGGCCTTCGTAAAATACGCCGACCGTTGTTTTGTATCCGCCGCCAAACAAGGCTTTATTCCAATTGAGCGATCCATTGAAACGATCTTTTACCAAATAGGCTGAGTTAGCAGCCACATTTTCGTTAGGGTTGAAAACTGAACGTGCGGCCCAGTTTGAGTTCGATACCGAACTAGTCAGCCCGCTGACTTCAGTGGCATCTGTATACGTATAAGCCAACGACCATTTGAAGTTTTTCAGAAACTGACCACTTAACGAAACCGTCGCCAAATTGCCACCGCCCTCCTTAGTCTTCGTCGCTTGCAATACATTGGCAAAAGCGGGATTGCTTAAAGCACGAGTGCGGTTATCAACACTACAAATTGCACCCGTAGTAAGACGCGTACCGCCCGGAGTCCAGCACACAGGATTGTATGCAGTCGGGGTAAAAAATTGCTGACGACCATCACTACCAATACGGGTTGGAGCGCCCAAGTTTAAATGCTGGTAGTAAAGTCCTGAATTTGTCTTGGTATAAAGATACTCAATACTGGCCACGATTCCCCACCATGGAAGCTCATGTTCAAACGCCAGATTAGCTTTCCAAACCGACGGCTGGCCTAGCCCGTTTTCAAGAAAATCAACGTTAGCCGCTGGTGCCGCACCCGGGAAATTAGTGATTTGCGCACCCGGGTTTGGGCTGAAAACACCGCCCGCGGCAGGGCATGCTGCAAAGTTACCGCCGCAACCCACAATGCGCGTTGCTACACCCGTATTCGAAAACGAATTGGATAACCAGACGTTAGCTGCTGAGCCTTGAAACAAACCTGCACCACCGCGCAACTGCATGGGACGCTTGGTATCGAAGGTGTAATTAAAACCAAAGCGCGGCTGAAATAAGTTCTGACCGTCGATGGTATTGGTATTGTCCAAACCAAAGCCGCCAGACTCACGTACCAGCGTCGTGCCATTCAAACTACCGGCTACACGGGGTGCAGCCGCGGCATTGTTACGCAACGGACGCTGGCTAATTCCAGGCGTATCCAAACGGACACCAAACAACAGCGTCAGGTTGGGATTAACAGTCCAGGTATCCTGCAAAGCAACGCCATAGTTTTTCAAGTTGAAGGTCGAGATACCGTCGCTGAGTGAGCCACCTGCTTGAGCGGGCACTTGCACCGCGTAAGTGTTAGGGCGACCGCGGTTAAAGTTTTCCAGGACGGCGGCTTCAACTTGTGCGGCCGTGGCGGTGGCACAGTTGATGGGACCGAAAGTATAGGTATAGGTTGCACTACTGTTTTGGCAGTTGAAAGTGTAGTTGCCGTTGGTATCCTGCAAAAACGCGTTGAAAATTTTGTTGTCCTGATAATCCGTTGCCAATTTCAGTTCATGCGCGCCCAATAACCAGTTGGCACCGAAATAACCATCAAAGGTTTTGGTGTCGAGTACGTTGGTTTGCCGGCTACGTTCAGTGCCGAACAGAATATTGCGAGTCCCTGCTGGAACAGTGGAGGGCGTGCCAGCCGGCAGTGCTCCTGTAAAGCTCAGTGAGACTTGTGGTAGGTTCGATGCATTTTTGGGCTCGCTGTGATAATTACGCTGCGACACTTTGGCTTCGGTTGACAGCGTTGGCGTCCAATCCGCGAACCATTGACCGACGGTGGTTTCGATCGTCTTGTTTTGTAAATACCAGTGCGAACTTAACGACAACGCAGTGTTTGGCGTTGGAAAAAAGTTCGGGAAAATCGGCTCTGATTGCTCAGTTTTGGTGTAGCGAAGACTTGCACGATGGTTAGCGCTAATATTCCAGTCGAGTTTGGCTAACGTATCTTTTACAGACAATTCACCGGGTGTTACCTCTGATGTACCAATGTCGATACCATATTTGCTGCTGGCTAGGGCTTGCGCGCTGGCGATCGCTGTTGGCGTAATGCCGATCACGTTAGGCTGTGAGCTGCCCAATGGCCCAACGGTTGGCGCACCACGGGTACTTTTCAGCTCTTCATATCCTAAAAAGAAAAACAGTGTGTCTTTTATGATCGGGCCGCCGAACGTAACACCTTTAGTTGTTTCTTTGAATACCGGCGCATAAGAATAGAGATCAGTGGCACGGCTGTAGCGTTGGCCCACCCAATTATTATTACGAGTCACATACGAAAGGCTCCCTTTATAATCGTTGGTGCCTGACTTGGTTACCGCGTTGATACCACCGCCGGTGTATCCAGTTTGAGTTACATCGTAGTTGGAGACGTTAACCTGTACGGATTGGATCGCATCAATTGAGATCGGCTGCTTGAGTGTCGGCAAGCCGTTCGATTCCAAACCAAAGGTGTCACTGATCGTAACGCCGTCAATTGTGATCTTGTTAAAGCGTGAATTTTGTCCGCCAACCGAAATTTCCCCACGCTCTTTATCGGTCTGCGAGACCCGGGAATCAAGGCGCGCATAGTCTTGCAAATTACGCTGAATGGATGCGAACGCATCCAAATCGGCGCGGCTAACGTTGGTGCCAGCACCCATTGCGGTGTTGCTAAATTTATCGGAAACATCGGCTTTACCAGTAACCACAATCGTGTCCAGGGACGTCGCTTTAGAGCCAAGCTTGGTATCCAAGCTCGCCGTTTCAGCTAGCTGTAGATAGACGTTTTCACGTTTTTCGACTACGCCGCCTTGCACAATCGTGATCGTGTACGGCCCACCAACGCGCAATCCACGCACGCTATAACGGCCTTCAGAATCCGCCGTCACAGTATTAACTGAACCCGACTCCACATGAAGAATGGTGACCTGCGCACCGGTTGCCGGTTTGCCATCTGTACCCGTAATACGGCCTGCGATAGCCGAGCTGGTGTTCTGCGCGATGGAGGGTGCTGCGACGAGCGCCAGTGCCATGCATACAGCTACATGAGAAAGCCTAACCCGATTGGGATTGATCATGGTGATAGTCCTGAAAAATAAATAAAAGGCGAGTTAGCCAACAGAAAATGCGTTTGCTAAAAAATTAAATACGTCCTGCTAAAGTTAGTATTCGCCTAAGTGTTTGGCTTGGTCTTTACTTCAGCATTTGCGATGTATTTACAGTGCATACTTTTGTACAAACCACTTTGTAGCGTGGAAGTATGACGGATTCATGACCGCTTGTGAATCGCGCCGATCATGAAGCAATTGCCCCAAGCTGAATTACTTCAACTACTACAATGACTTCAGCTAAACAGCTTGCTTAAGACCTTAGGTTCGAATGACTTATTAAATAAAAAATAAGGTTTTTCCTCCTACCTTTTGTTGCGCTTTTGCAACACCCTAATTCTCAATTTAAGCGAATCAAACGCGAACCCAACGCAGGCGGCATGTAAGGCGATGATGAATTCGCTGTAAAGAACTGCACCAGCGCTTCCAGATCGAGCACGCTCACCTGTCGCTCTGTACCCTCGCGGAACACGGTATAACCCTCGCTGCCCCCCGCCACAAAGCTATTGGCGGTGACGCGATACTGTAGATCGGCTTGGATCAATGTGTGATTGAGGCGCATCGTGCCAGGCACGATGCGTTCACCACGCGGCTTTATCGCATCCCAGCTATAGCTAAAACCTTTGGAAACGCCCAACAGACGCGGTCTTTCGCCCAAGCTGGCGGTCAGAAACTGCTGTTCCAAAATCGCTTTAATTTGGGCGCCGGTTAAGGTCATGGTGATGAGATCGTTCTGGAACGGCTGCACTTTGAAAAGTGCGCCATAACTCACGCCGCCACTGGCGGTGGGAATAATCGGCGCACGCAGGCTGCCCGGATTGTTAAACGCAATGACGGCGCCGCCTTTATCAGGTGCGGTAGTCGCAAATAGATGTGCATCCGCGATCAAATTACCGAGCGTGGATTCGCCGGCATGATTAGCAACCAAGCTGATTTCGCTGGCAACTAGGGCGATTTCATTACTCTCCAGCGGCTCGGCTAGCTGCGAATATTTATCCACCAGCGCGGCCAGCGCAGCATCTTTCGGGCCATCGGGATCGACCACCCTGTTGTTCGCGCGCTTTGCCGTAACTTTGCGCGTAGCACGATCAATCGTAAGATCAATTTCGGTGACAAGCGTACCGTAGCTGCCAGCGCTGGTGACCAGTTTGTCCGCCACATTGCAAATATAGTAACGATGCGTATGCGCTGTCACCACCACACTGACATCGGCGGGCAATTGCTCCGCAATCTCGCGCCCGCGACCACTAAAATCAACGCATTCATTGATACCGCCCGATTGCACCCCGCCTTCATGAACGACCACTACGATGGTTTCGATACCCTGCATTTTCAGTTCGGGAATAAGCGCTTTTACCGTATCCACCTCGTCATTAAAAGTCAGGCCAGCCGTGCCGCCTGGCCGCACAATTGCCGGTGTATCACGCAGTGTCATACCAATAAAGGCAATCTTGATGCCTTCAAATTCTTTGATCCCGTAAGGCGGAAAAATCGTTTTACCGGTGGCGTTTTCAACGACGTTAGCCGCCAAGAATTGAAAATTTGCGCCTTTGTACGGCTCACGTTTTCCGCAGTCCGGTAATTTCGTTTTGCCATTGATGGCACAGCCGCCTGCCTGCAGGCGTTTCAAATGTTCTGCGCCGTAATCAAATTCATGATTGCCCACCGAATGAAAATCCAGCCCGATCAGATTCATCGCCTCAATCGTCGGCTCATCTTTAAATAAGGCGGACAGTAGCGGCGTCGCCCCGACCATATCTCCGGCTGTGATCACGGCGTAGTTCGGATTTTTCGCTTTAAGGGTTTTAATAAGGGCTGCGAATTGCGCCACACCGCCCGCCGCATCATAGCGAATGCCAGTGGCCTGTGTCGCATCCGGCACGGGCACACGATTGGACGGTGTTTTTAGGTTGCCATGAAAATCATTGAACGCAATCAGTTTGACTTCCAAGGGCGCTTGCCGCACCGCTGTCTGCTGAAGCGGGGGTGCCATGGCACAGCCAGAGAGCGTACCGACAGCGGTCACCATAATGACCGCGCCAGCTATGAACCGATTATGCGATAAAGTTACCCACGCGGGCAATGCTAGCAGGGATAGTGAAAACGTTTTCTTGGACATATGAACCCAGGCGCAAATTTAAAAAATAGGGAATCAGCAGCAGCACTGCAAATCCTGTCGGAGGCATATTCTAATCGCAGCCGCCGATCAACATGACAAGCTGTTAAAAAAACGCACTTAAGCCAAGTGTCCGTGCCGCAGGTATGATTCAAAACTTGTTACCGGGAGATTACAAAATGCCACTCGCACTACAAAGCCTGATCGGCTTCATTGCTTTATTCGCTATTGCTTGGGCCATGTCTGAAAAACGCCGTGCGATTCCGTGGCGCACCGTATTTGGCGCGATTATTTTGCAGGTCGTCATGTGCGTAATGCTTTTTAAGTTCCCCTTTTTCCGGGAAGTCACCTCAGCTTTAAACGATGCATTGAACGGCATTCAGGATGCCACCCGCGAAGGCACAAAATTCGTGTTTGGCTATATCGGTGGCGCGGATTTGCCATTTAAAGTCGAAGATGGAAAAAGCCCATTCATCCTTGCCACCCAGGCGCTACCGTTGATGATAGTAGTGTCAGCGCTATCGTCACTTTTGTTTTACTGGAAAATTTTGCCGGTGGTGGTCAATGCGTTTTCATGGGTGCTACGGCGAACTATTGGCGTCGGTGGCGCGGTCGGTGTGTCAACAGCCGCCAATATTTTTCTGGGCACGGTTGAAGCGCCGATGTTTATCAAACCCTATATTTCAAAGCTGACGCGCGGGGAATTATTCATTGTGATGACCGGCAGCATGGCGGGCATCGCCGGCACCGTCATGGTGCTGTACGGCATTATTTTAAAACCCATTGTGCCAGATGCGATTGGCCATATTTTGATTGTGAGTTTTATCAGTGCGCCTGCGGCTATCGCATTTTCAGCGCTGATGATTCCGCATGAGGGCCCGGTAACGGATGGCTCGATTGCCGCAGGATCACCAATGTCGAGCGCGATGGATGCGGTGACCCAGGGCACTGTAGACGGGGTGCAGATTTTCATCAATATCGTGGCGATGCTGCTGGTACTCACCGCGCTGATTGCCATTGCCAATCAGCTGTTTAATTTCCTGCCCTACATTGGCGGCAAGCCGATTACCCTACAGGGTATTTTTGGCTGGGTGATGTCACCCATTGTCTGGTTAACCGGGATCCCATGGGCTGAGTCGGAGGCGGCGGGCGCGTTGATGGGAACGAAAACGGTGCTCAATGAGTTCATCGCTTATCTGGATATGTCCAAGCTGGCACCGGGCACATTGTCTGAGCGCAGCCGCGTGATGATGACCTATTCGCTGTGCGGCTTTGCTAACTTTGCGTCACTCGGTATTTTAATCGGCGGCATGGGCACCATGGCGCCGGAGCGTCGATCGGAAATTATCGATCTGGGTTATCGGTGTTTGATTGCAGGCACCTTATCGACGCTATCTTGCGGCGCGTTAGTGGGCATTATTTACTAAACTTTTCAGACTGCATTTCATCATGACGCTAGCCATTGAACCCGCCGACAACGCGACAGCCACCATCCCCATCATTGCAATCGTTACGGGTGATTATGCGAATTTTCTCGCTCAGGCCAGCGAGCATAGTCGCGCGTGGTTGACGGCGACCGGCTTTAAGGCAGCGCCTCATACGCATGCACTCCTACCAAATGCGCATGGCAGCATAGCGCAAATACTGGTCGGCGTCAGTGCCGCTGATGATGTGTATGCGCTGTCGCACCTGCCGCTTGCATTACCGCCAACATCGCGCTATTCATTAGGCGCGGGCAGCGTGGTTTCGGCGGCAACCGCAGCGCTAAGCTGGGAGTTGGGAGCTTATCAATTTAACCGTTATAAAAAATCAAAACGAGAGCCCGCAACATTGGTGCTGGCCGCCTCGTCTGACGTAACTCATGCGCAGCAAATTTATACCGCCATCAAGCTCACCCGTGATCTCATCAACACGCCCACTGAAGATATGGGCCCGCAACATCTGGCTGCGGTAGCGCAAGCACTCGCCACAGAATTTGGTGCTACTTTTAATGACTGGGTCGGCGATGATTTACTTAAGCATAGTTTCCCCGCCATCCATGCAGTCGGCCGCGCCAGCCATCGGCCACCGCGCCTGATTGAATTGCAATGGGGTGATGAGTCACATCCGCGTATTGCGATTGTCGGCAAAGGCGTGTGCTTCGACACTGGCGGCCTCAATATTAAAGGCGCTGACGGCATGCGCTGGATGAAAAAAGATATGGGCGGCGCGGCCCATGTGCTGGCACTTGCGCGATTGATCATGGCTGCACAGTTGCCGATCCGGCTACACATGCTAATCCCGGCAGTAGAAAATGCGATTGCTGGCAATGCCTATCGTCCGGGTGAAGTGGTGGCCACGCGCCGAGGTCACACCATTGAAATCGGCAATACTGATGCAGAAGGCCGCGTGGTGCTGTCGGACGCACTGGCTTATGCGTCTGAATTCAAGCCCGAAATCATTATTGATTTTGCGACGCTTACCGGTGCGGCCCGAGTCGCACTCGGCCCGGAGCTGCCCGCCATTTTTTGCAATAACGACGAATGGTTCCATAAGTTAAATATTGCCAGCACTGCGCAGCAAGACCCGATTTGGCGCATGCCGCTTTGGCAAAACTACAATGGATTGATAGACAGTCATATCGCCGATCTCAACAACAGCGGCGGCCCCCAAGCCGGCGCGATTACCGCCGCGCTGTTCCTCGAGCATTTCGTGCCGAAAGATCAGGCATGGATGCATATCGATGTGTTTTCATGGAACGCTAAATCCAGACCAGGACGCCCCGACGGCGGCGAAGCGCAATCATTGCGTGCGGTATTTGCGATGCTGGCGGCAAAATAATTTTCTGATTATAAAAAATTAAAAACCCCAGCATAAGCGCGGCTTTACAAGCACAAACGCCTGAAAAAGCCCGCCCCTTCTGGGGTTTAGTTTTTAAATTAGTTTGATATAGCAGATTTGCTAACGCAAACTATTTCTTAACCTGCCCCGCATAAATACGCCACAGCATCGCCACCTCGGTGATGCCATCGGGGCCTTGCACGGCAGTTAATGTATCCAGCGCTTTTTGTTTTTGTCCGGCCAGCGCGTAGGCCATGCCCAAGCGCAGCGCCGCTTCTTCAGGGCGTTTTAAACCACCTTTTTTTATTCCTTGCTCCATCAATGCGATGCCTTTGTCGCGGGCTTCAATCTGACCGCTTAAAACGTAATTAAAGCCCACGCCAACCAGCGCGGTGCCGTCTTTGGCAGCGAGCGCTTCAGCTTCCAGCTTAGCGCTGTTTTTGGCGTCATCAGCAACTTCTTTGGTGGCCGACTCTTTCAATTTTTTTTGCGCTGCAGCGTCATTGCCCGTGCCCAGCACACCGCGGGCAAAGCCCTGCTCCAGCACTTGTTTGGTTTCAATCGGAAAACCGGCTTGCGTCGCCAACAGCGCCATGCGCATATAGTCGGCGGCTTCTTCAATCAGATCGAGTTGGAGTTTGAGTCGATAAAGATTCAGCGACAGCCGATCCGCAAACGCAGGCTTCGATTCAACGCGATAAATATAATCAGCCCAATACTCTTTTTTCGGATAATAAATTACCAGTTTTTCAAGCGCCACCACATACTCGACATCGTCTTTTTGTTTGAGCGCACAGCTCGCGAGTAACTTTAAAATATCCTCGGATGGCGTTTTGCCTGCCGCTTCGGTGGCCTTGATATCTGCCGTAATTTCTTTCGCCGCTTCGGCATATTCACCGCTCAAATACAGCGACTGCTGCAGCAACAAACGCATCTGCGCATTCGTCCCTCCTGCGGCTATAAACCGCCGCGCCCAGATCACCGCAGACGGATAATTTTTGCTGCGAAAATAAGTGCCGGTAACGGCTTCAATAATTGGCAAGCTGGCTTCTGGTTTCAAACGGCCGGTGGCGAGCACGGATTCAAAAGATTGCACCGCCAACGCGGTATCACCTGCACCGGCAGCAGCAGCGCCGCGCATTTGATCGATGATAAACATTTCATACGGCGTCTTGTTCGGCACCAGCTCGGCTTCCCGCACTTTAGCCAACGCTTCGTTATATTTTTTTTCAGTCATCAATGCTTGAATCGCTTGCAACGGTTTGGCAATTTCAGCGCGCACGGTTTCTGTGGGGGATGTGGGCGCAGGTGCGGATGCAGGTGCGGGTGAAGATGATGAAGGTAACTTATTGGGCACCTGATTGTATTGCGCCGACGCGATCATCGTCCCCTGCAATAAGCCAAAACTTAGTCCGGCCAACATAGGCGATAAATTTGCCATGCGGCGCAAATTGGAAATAAAGCGCTGAGAATTTATCGTAATCATAAGATAGTGCGTTCCTGTGTTAGGTCGGGAGGTCAAGATAAATCGGCAAACGTGGTTAGACAAAAGATAGATCAGAAAGATAGTGGTTCGAAAAACTAAAAAACAAGACGCACCGCGTTAGCCAGTCCGACTGATTTCAATAGACCCACATTATATTTGCAAACCAGGCCCCACGAGAAAAAGCTGAACGAAAATGAATCTCAAATAAGGGATTCAAATCTGCGAACGCATGACCGATGTTGTGGCGGACCCCTGTTTATGCTAGATTTTCAGTAATTACTGAAAATTCAATAATTATCGAATCTACTGCAACTAAATCGTTTTCTGACGCTCCTACTTACTCAATTTATTTCGGACCATTCATGAATCTGTCGCCACTTGCTCAAGACTTTGTCCTCCACTTCGGTGAAATGGGCAGCCGCTGGGGCATCAACCGGACCGTGGGACAAATTTACGCGCTGCTGTTTGTTTCGCAGCGACCACTGAATGCCGATGAGATCGCCGAGGCCCTCGCCTTTTCACGCTCCAATGTGAGCATGGGTTTGAAAGAGTTGGAATCATGGCGGCTGACAAAATTGCAGCATTTACCGAATGACCGTCGTGAGTATTTTTCGGCACCAGATGATGTGTGGGCGATTTTTCGCACCTTGGCCGAAGAGCGCCGCAAGCGCGAGATTGATCCCACACTCTCCATGCTGCGCGGTGCCATGCTGGTCACACCTGGCACCGATGCAGACCGTCACGCCCAGGCCCGCATGAAGCAAATGCACGACTTGATTGAAATGGCGACGATGTGGTTCAGCGATATGCAGCGCCTTGAGCCCGCCACCTTGAAACAGCTAATGGGCATGGGTGCAACCGTCACTAAATTACTCGAAATGAAAGATAAATTAAAGATTGTTGCTGGCGGAAAAAAGGCACGCGGCCTCAAATGAGAAAGCGCACGAGAAAACGCACGCGATAGTGCCTTCTCCCGCATGCCTCGGCGATCTATTTTTGTGATTTGTTTTTTCATTAATTTTCAAACCTGTTTAAAACATCTTTACCCGAAAGAATGATATGGATCCCATCATCCTCGCCCGCGCCCAGTTCGGTGCCAACATTACTTTTCATATTCTGTTCCCCACCATCTCCATTGCTATGGGTTGGGTGTTGTTATTTTTTAAACTCCGATTTAATAAAACCGGCGACGCCAAATGGATGGATGCGTATAAATTCTGGGTGAAAGTTTTCGCCCTGACCTTCGCACTCGGCGTGGTGAGCGGCATCACCATGAGCTTTCAATTCGGCACCAACTGGCCGGGCTACATGCAGACCGTTGGCAATATCGCCGGACCGCTCCTTGCCTATGAGGTATTGACGGCGTTTTTTCTGGAAGCGTCGTTTCTTGGCATCATGTTGTTTGGCACCAATCGCGTCTCAAATCGCGTGCATACCGTGGCCACTTTGCTGGTGGCGGGCGGCACCACACTATCCGCGTTTTGGATCATCGCATTGAACTCATGGATGCAAACCCCGGCAGGCTTTGAAATGATTGACGGCAAAGCGCATGCGCTCGATTGGGTGCAGATTGTGTTTAATCCGTCGTTCCCGTATCGGCTCACGCACATGCTGCTTGCTTCCGGCCTGACGGTTGCGTTTCTGATTGCGGGTATCTCGGCATACCGATGGCTGCGAGGCGATAAGACACCAGCGGTGACAGCCACTCTGAAAACCGGCGTTACACTAGCCGCGATTTTGATCCCGCTGCAAATTTTTGCGGGCGATCTGCACGGCTTGAATACGCTCAAACATCAGCCCGCCAAAGTGGCCGCGATGGAAGGCGTGTGGGAAACCACGAAAGGCGCGCCGGCCCTGCTATTCGCGATCCCGAATACGCAAACCCGCAGCAACGATTACGCCATTGGCATTCCCAAAGTGGCGAGCCTGATCTTGACCCACGAGCTCGATGGCGAGATCAAAGGTCTGAATGAATTCCAAGGCAAACACCCGCCTGTTGCGCCGCTGTTCTTCGGCTTTCGCATCATGGTCGGCATGGGCATGCTGATGCTCGCTGTGTCGTGGTTCGGAGTGTGGCAATTGTACGGGCGCAAATCACCACGTGGCGAGCCGCAGCCGTGGCTCGCACGCGTGCTGGTGGGCATGAGCTTCTCGGGCTGGATCGCCACCGTCGCCGGTTGGTATGTGACTGAAATCGGCCGTCAGCCGTATCTGGTGTATGGGGTATTGAAAACCGTTGATGCTGCATCCGCGGTGCCGGGTGCAATGATTGCTTCAACTTTTGTCATGTACCTCACACTTTATTCGGCACTGACGGTGGCCTATATTTCGGTGGTCTTTCATTTGGCGCGCAAGGCGCAATTCCCAGCCTCTTTTTCAAGCTCATTTCCTGGCCCAAGCACATCGATCATCCCGCCGATGATAGCAGTGCACAATGACCTCGGCCCTGCCCAACCCTAACCGGAGAACCGATCATGGATCAGCTCACAAATATGCAAAACGGTGGTTGGCTGCCGGTGGTGTTCCTGGGCTTGATGGGCATCGCGATGCTCGCCTATGTAGTGCTGGATGGCTACGATTTAGGCGTGGGTATTTTGCTGCGGCGCGTCGAGGATGCTGACAAAGATGTGATGATTTCTTCAATCGGCCCGTTCTGGGATGCAAATGAAACCTGGCTGGTGCTGGGCGTCGGCATTTTGCTGGTGGCATTTCCGATGGCGCACGGGGTGATTTTAGGCGCACTTTATTTGCCCGTAGCATTCATGCTGATCGGCCTTACGCTACGCGGGGTGGCGTTTGATTTCCGCGTAAAAGCGCGGGCCGCGCACAAGCCATGGTGGAACAACGCATTCTTTGCGGGCTCCTTGCTCACGTCATTTTCACAAGGCGTGATGCTGGGGTTGTACATCACCGGTTTTAAAAACGGCTGGGCTGAGCTGGGCTTTGCGTTGATAACGGGGCTGTGCTTATGCTCAGGCTATGCGTTGCTCGGCGCGGCATGGCTGATCATGAAAACCGAAGGTGCATTGCAACAGCGTGCCGTACATTGGGCGCAACGAAGTTTGTGGCTCACCGGCGCCGGCATCGCGGCTATTTCCATCGTCACCCCGATGATCAGTGCACGCATCTTCGAGAAATGGTTTTCAATGCCCAATTTGTTTTTTCTGCTGCCGATCCCGGTTGTCACGGCGGTGCTTTTTTTCACGATTGAGCGCACGCTCCGCCGCTTGCCGGTGCGGTTACGCGACCGCAATGAGTACGGCGCGTGGGTGCCTTTCACCTGCACCGTTGGGATTTTTATGCTCGCATTTTGTGGTTTGGCGTACAGCCTTTTCCCGTATCTGGTGGTCGATAAGATCGACATTTGGCAAGCGGCCAGTGCGCCTGAATCACTGAAAATTATTTTGCTTGGTGCGGCGATCGTACTCCCTGCTATTTTGGGCTACACCATTTATTCATACCGGGTGTTTTGGGGTAAGACGCGCGAGCTTACTTATTATTAAATTACAATCAGTGGCCGTCATTATTTTAAATTAAACTCCAGCGCAGGCGCGGCTTTTGGAACAAAAGTACCTCGAAAAGCTCTCCAATACTAGGGTTATCTATTAGCGCATCAGGCATCGAAGCGTTCAGTGGTTAAAGTCGGCGGCCACCAGCACCCACCGTTTCAATCTGCATTTTATTCATCGTGCGCAGCACCTGCAGCAGTGCCGCGAGGCCACGTGCATCATCAATAATGCTGGGTGCGTAGTAGCGGTCATTCTGCTTTTTTACGCTCACATCCGTGCCTTCCGTAAATACCGTGTCCAGATGCGCCGCCAACACCAGACGCGGTCAGCCATCCAGGCTGCGGCCTTTGCGAACAGCGATGACATGACCTTCTGCATCCCTTTGCGCCTCTCGCATGCCGAGCGCTTTAAAGCGCCTTAATAAATTGGCAGCGCCGACGGATTCCTTAAACGGCGGCGCAGGAATTTCGGTTATTTCAATTTGATCTTTAAGCGTCAATTCATCATCACGCATGATGGCCATCATCGCCTTCTGCACTGACGGCAACGCCACTATCTTTTTCAAGGTCGCCGACGCTGTTGGCGAGACCGGCGGCAAACTTTCCTGCGCGTTGGCCGCTTGTGCGGTGATGGTTAACGTTCATACTGTTATCAATGCCCATGCTATCGATTTCATGTTGCTTACTACCTGACTGCCTTGCGATTATTTTTTCTTACTATTTATTGAACCGAAAACGACTCAACCCACATCAGCTCGCACGCGCCGCTGCCACTATCTTCACGTGTAAGCGAGCTTTTCCAGGTGAAACCATTTTCACCGCGCACTTCAACCAGATAACCGCGCAGGGTAATAATTTTACCGGCACGAACCTGACGGATTTGTTGGGCAATGTCATTATCGGCAGCGATGAGGTGCATATTGGCTGCGTGCCGATTGATCTCGTCATTCGGGATCGGCAACACATCGGCACTCCAGTTATACCAGCGCGTATCCTGGCTGATTTTTAGTTTGTCGAGCACGGCGGAATCTGACATCGGCCCCCAGCCCACCGCTAGATCAACCGGTGCCAGCTTAGCGCCCGCATCCCAGCGATAGCGTTCTTTCGACAGTACTCTGGCGGTTATTTCATAGCGCGCCAGCGGCTTGATGGTGAAGCCGTTTTTTTCCAGCGGCGCGATATTTTCCACTGCTGTCTGCACCGGCTCAGCTGCTGCCAACACGCCGGCTTGAGGGTGCACAGGACGATCTGACCACCGACCGAACACCGCATAGGTGATGAGTAGCGCGCCTAGGCCAAAGTAGATTTTAGAACGCAATGCCGATCCTTTAGTGTCGGATGATCATTGCAGCATAAACGGAATTCGCGCCAGTTTTCAACTATTGCAACGGCTGGTCTCTATAGTATGTTTAAGGACAATACATCTGGCATTGTTCACCCATGCTTCACCTTGTCATCAAGTTCCGGCGGGCTTGAAAGCAAGACCAGCGGGCGCGTTGGCAAAGAGGGCTTGCACTACCTTCTGCGTAGCGCAATTGATGATCGAGATCGAATTGCCACCGTAATGGGTGACATATACAAAACCGGGGACCGGATCAACCGCGACAAATCTTGGGTTCGCGCCTACATTCACCACCTTGGTTGCCAAACTCGTGACAACATCGATGGCCGATATTGTTATCGAGCCAACGGGTGACGTAAAGTGACTGACTGCCGAGACTCATGGTATCTCCGCCCGCACCGGTCACAGCGGTTTTATTTATCACAATCAGCAGCCGGATTCCACAGGTTGAAGTATTTTTGCGCTAAACAAATGTGGCATCAAGTACAGCAACCCATCAATAAAACGGCCGCGTTGCTTTATTGCAACGCGACCGTTTTGATTGATGATAAAAGACAATACTACAAACGCGGCTCGCCGTTAGGGTTAACCAAAATGGTGCGGCCCGGAGGAGAAGACATCTGCGCGCGATGAGTACGACCGCGATAGTTGTAGGTCACGTCCCAATAAGCAGGCGTGGTGCTGGCTACAGTATTGCAGCGCTGCACATCGCGTTCAGAATTGCCACCATTGCGACCTACATTCGAGCCTACCGCGCCGCCTGCCAATGCGCCGACTGCAGTCGCCACATCGTTACCGCGGCCATTACCAACTTGATGGCCTAAAATGCCGCCAATCAATGCACCCGCAATCCCAACGCCAATATTTCTATCGCCGCGATCATTGGAAACTTGTTCACGCTCGACCCAGCAACGCTGTTCCGGCGGTCCTACTACAGCGCGTACTGAAGTGACCGTCGCTTCGCGCAAACGCTCGTTAGGACGACGGCGATAATCGTAAGTAGGTGCGGGCAATGGCTCGGGCCAATTATACGAATCATTGTCCTGTTCATACTGGGTACTCTGGCTGACCGGGCGTACTGAAGAAATGCGATCGTTCATGCCCAACTGGCTCAGCGTCTCGTAGCTGCCGCGTCGTAGGATCACACAGCGACCCTCAAACTGTTCGTCATCGCAAACTTCCCAACGACCACTTTCAACGACGACCGAAGAAGCAAGGTCGTTGTAGCCGACTCGCGCGAAATTATTAACCTGCTTGCTAGCGGAAAAAGTACGGCCACGGAAACCTTCATGCTCATAAAAAGTAATCTGCGCCATCGCCTGCGTGGTGAGCGCGAATGCGGCAGCGCCCAATATTGTTTTAAGTTTCCAATTCATGCTGTTCTCCAGGTTGTTTAAAGGATGTGCGAAAAGCCATTGCGATGCGATCTGCAGTTTAGTAAACGCACAAGGCAACGCTCAGGTTTCAAAAACATTCTGAGAATTGGATTGCCCATCGCAGCTATCTGTTTTGTTTTGTTTAGTTTGTTTGAAAGCGCTGCAAACACATACTATGGCGAGTGGGGCTGGGCCATTGTCAGCAAACACTGACACCGTTGTAGGACTAGTGCGCGGCGTGGAACAATCGACGTATGACGGGATTATGTTTGCATGCCACTGCGAGCAAAACTGGCTAGCCCGCATTGGACGGCGCATAAGGCAATTGCTAAAAAACTTATCTAAACTTTCGTTAAAGACAGTTACAAAGCCCCCTATTGGCGAGCTTCTTCAGCCATAAATGCCTGAAGAGGCCCACTAATAGCTGAGTTTTGCGGGCCACAAAAGTATCACTGATGTTTGTTGGTATCCACCACGAGGGTTTGAGTGGGCCAGAAAAACTGCCGGGGTGAGCTGCTGAATCGCCGCAATAAAATACTGGCCAGCATTCGCGTCTGACTGAAGCCAACACCGCGAGCGCGCATGGCCACCCAAAGTGCAAGAGCGAAACTGACCAAGAGATTAACCAGCCCGACCAGAGCAATGCCAAGTAATGTTTCCCCGACCGTGGCCGCATCAACCGCAAACTCCAGCGACGCCCATGCCAAGCCAAAATTGGCTGACGAAAGCGTCACATGTCGAACATCAATTGGCAAGCCGGTCATAAAGCCGATTGTGCCCACCAGTGCCAGCATCACGCCCAGAAAAAAATTACCCGCCAGTGCGCCCAGGTTGTCGTCAAGGTAAACCGCGAAGCGTGACAATCGCGTTGGCCCGAGCAACGCGCGCAGCCATTTAGTGTGCTCAATACGCTCGCGAATACGCTCATAGGCCGCGAGATTATCGTAGTAGCCGGAAATAAGACCGGCGATAAACAGACATACCCCGGCGATAGCGGCATGGAACAGCGCGAGGCTGTTGAAGGGTGACAACTCGTGAATTAGCTTGTGCGCTTTTTCTGCACTCATCAACGGCTGTCCGCTGATTCTGGCCACCACAAAACTGATCAGAATTGCGGTGGGAATCGCGATGAACACATTGCCTAAAATCGCTGCAATCTGGCTACGAATCAAATCAACCACCAGCGTTGCCAATTTTTCAACATCACGCATGCGCCCGCGAATTTCGCCGATGGCACCCGCAATAGTTGAGGCAGTCATCGCGGGCTGCTTGGTCGCGAGCGTGAGGTGCAATACGTGAATAAGCATGAAACCGAATGCATAGTTAAGCGAGTAGGCTGCAAAGAAACCGAGCGGTGCCAACGGTGCCAGCGAGGAATAAACTTTCAGCAGCGACATGAAACCAACGATAAAACCTGCCCCCATGGCGGATCGCCACATCTCCAAATATTCTTCGCGGGTGGCGGTGATGTAATGCTCACCGGTGCGGCTTGCGTTCTCGGTCACACGCAGCGCGAGCAAGCCGATGGTGCGGCTGATGTGCTCACGAATACTTTGCCGCTGGCCCTCACCTTGTACGGCATGCCCTAGAAAATCCACCCATAACGCAGGCAGTGTTTGATTATCAGATGGCGTGGTTTCCAAGCCCGCACCAGACGAAACCACGGCCACCTGATGGCGCATCGACAGCATGCGCACCATAATTTCCAGCCGACGCAAACTTTGTTCCAAACGCCATAATAAATAAGTGAGCGAAAGGCTAGTGCCGATACTGGCCGCGCGAGCGCGCACCCGAACGATCACTTCGCGGCATTGATCGATCAGCACCATCAACTGGCGCTCGTCTTCGACGGGCGATTCACCCTCACCCAGATATTTTCGATACGCCGTGGAAAGCTGTTGTGCCTCGCACGAGAGTGCCACAAAAGGCGAATCACGTTCCTCAATCCGCGGCGAGAGACGCGCCAGCTCTGGCTCGAGCCCCATCGCACCAATCCGAATTGCGAGCACATCGCAAGCGCTCAGCATTTGTAAAATCGAATCGAGCAACACTGCTTGCTGGCCCCCGTACTTACCTTTCAGCTCACCATTCGGCTCACCTTGGGACTCACCATTCAACTCACCTGCGAACTCACCCTGGGACTTACCAGCTTCAATGCCGTCATTGGCTGACATGCCCAACGCTTGCCAGAAACGCAGTTTGAGATCAACCGGAATACCCTCCAACCAGACATGATCATCACGACGATGAAATATTAGATTGACGCAATCTTTGAGCGAATCAGGATCGCTAATGGCCGGAAAAATGCGATGAACGATACGCCGCCACAGTTCGGAAAAAAAACCACTGTTTGGCAAAATGCCGCTATCCGCAAAAAAGCTGACCTGCTTTCGATCCGCAAACAATCGCAACAAGCAACTGCGCAAGGCCAATCGTCGGAATTCATCATGCTCGATGATGTTACAGAGTGTGCCGAACCGCTCAGCTGCCAGCGCACCGTCGTCCGCATCACGCGGACGCAGGACACCCACCAACGCAATCAGTTGCGAGCCCGCGTCGCCGTCAGGCGACATGATATCGAAAACATTATTCAATGCCGATTCAACATATGCGGGCTGTTTTGAATTTAACAAAGTATCAGTCATCGGCCATTTTCAAATATTAACGTGATCGTAAGTTTGGGAATCGATGCAACAACAAATGCACGATAGCATCTCACCCGCTCAACAAAAATATACGACATCATTTGAACGCAATACGTTTGGTTTTTTATCGAATATTAATGATGCGCCAAGCGATATTTAAAAAATCAGAATTGAACTACCCGCGCCAATCGAAACAGTCCATAAAAAAACCCACCGCAATTGGTGGGTTTTTTTATGTTCGCAAATATTACTTGCCGTTGATTTCTGCCAGCAATTCGGTGGCGCCATAAATGCTTTTCAGCGCCTCCTGAATGCCGCCGATGGTGACACCAATCGTCCGATTTAATTTTGGATCAGACCAGAATGAACCGCCGTGGGAATGCACATTACCGTCGAAAGCCAAGCCTACAATCTCGGCATTACGATTGATCATCGGGCTGCCAGAATTGCCGCCAATAATATCGTTGGTGGTCACAAAATTGTAATTCTGGGCGAGATTGATTTTACCTTTAGCCGCGAGCCAGGAATCTGGTAGCGCATAAGGTTCTGCGCCGGTATGACGATTGAACGCGCCGGCAAAATTGGTGAAGGGCGCGACTGGCTTGCCCCGTTCCTGCCAACCTTGCACCGCACCGAAGCTCAAGCGCAGCGTGTTAGTGGCATCGGGATAAACCTTGGTGCCCAGTTGCGCAAAACGCGCTTTAGCAATCAGCTCAGCACTTTTCTGCTCAACCGCGGTTACCTCATTTTCATAGCGCTTGCGAATAGCGCGGGCGTGGGTATCAATATCGCGCACCAGCTTCAGGAACGGATCAGTCGATGCTTCAATCGCGTCACGGCTGCCTTCCCATAAAGTTTTGCGGAAGACTGGATCGCCTAGCTTGGTGCCATCGATGAGGCGCTTCGCGACTTGTTCAGGCGATTCCTTACCCAATACCTGCACCACAAACGGATCATCCGTGCCCAGCAATTCACGCAGCTTGGTGAGCGAGAATTCGAGTTTTATTTTTTCGAAATCCGGGTAGATTGGCGCAGGTGAAAACACTTGCCGCTCCACCAGCGGCAGACGCGCAGAAGAAAATTCTGGCAGGCGATCACCATTTGGTTTGGTGCGCTCTTCACTGCCACGCACTAGCGCACGCGCCAAGCCAAAGTAACGCGAATTAAATCCGCGCCCCCCTTCAATCGCATCAAATTCGTTGAAGATTTCACGATACACCATTTGCGCCTTTTCGATCGCTTTCCACGCCCCACCCGCCTCAGACTTCAGCATGGGATCAGCGGCAACGTAAGCTTGCAGTGAAGCTTCATCGGCGCGTTTTCGTGCCATCAACTCATGCGACTGGAGCGCGTCCAATTCACCACTGAAAACCTTGAGCCCGTTCTCCAGAGAAAACAGATCGTTGTAAGCCACGCGTGCCTGCTCAGAGCCGAGTTTGCGATACTGTGTCAGCGCACCGCGTAGTTCATAGCCGCGACGCATCGCGGAGATGAGCCGCACATCGCGCACCGTCTCAAGTTGCGAAACCGTTAGCAAGCGGCTGGTACGACCGGGATTGCCGGACGTAAACACCAGCTCGTCAGCCTTGACGCCGCCCTGGCTGAAGGGAAAATAATCTTTTACGACGGCAGGCTTGCCGTTTTCATACGCACGCAGCATCGCTGCATCAAGACCGAAACGTGGGTAATTAAAGTTATCAGGATCACCACCAAAATTCGGTGCCGCATCTTCCGGTGCCCATACCAGCCGTACATCAGAAAAACGATGTTAGCGATACAAGTGATATTGCCCGCCCTGATAAAGCGTCACCACGTTACACCGAACAGTCGCTTTGTTATCCCCCACGCAATCTGCCGCGAGCTTGGCGCTCATGGCGTTTTGCGCGTTTTTATATGCTTCGCCCGTCAGACCTTTAGTCGCCGCATTCATCTCTTTGGTCATATCGGTAATCTTTTCGAGACGGATTACTTCAGTAGCAGGACATTCTAATTCCTGATCGCGGGTGCGAGCCAAAAAACCGTCCTGCAAATAGTTTTTCTGCGCGCTTGATATCTGTTGCAGGCAACCTGCCGTGCAATGGTGGTTGGTCAGCACCAAACCCTGTGGTGAAATAAACGAGGCCGAACAACCGCCCAAATTCACCGAAGCACGCATCACATGCTCAACCCATGTCTGGTCAGGCGTGAAAGCGTATCGGGTCTTCAACGCGTCACGAGGAAGATTGTCGAAAGTCCACATGCCTTCGTCGGCTACGGCCGTCGTCGACAATGCAGAAACAAAAATAAAAAAGACCGTGCGTAAATTCATGGATTCAAAAGCCTTTCAGAGGATTGGATTGCTTGCAGTGAAGCACGGCAACAGCGGATAGCATTGCTCGCGGGAGGTGTTGGATAGACTCAAAAATTTAACGGATTGTATTGGTTACTACCAACATGTCGTGGACGAAAAGAATAGCAGATATAAGTCTGGATTTGCGGCGTTTATTTTGTGGATGGGCCTCGCCGGGCAAGCATTCCCTGTATCGCCCAACCTCCAAGCCGCCCAAGCTATTCGATTGCAAAAAAAACAAAAACCCGCCTTTAAAAATTAAGGTTCAGACAAATTTTTTGGGCACGGTCGATTTCCATCGGACCGTCGAAAGCGGCAGCGCCATATCGCTTGGCAAAGGGAACGGCAGCGGGCCGCGTCGATCCGCGAGTTGATGGCAATCCCGATGAAACAGTCTAATAACGGCTCCACAGCGGCCGAGTGATCCTGTAAGCTTTTTATTGAGTACTTAACGAAAGTAAAAAGCGGAAAGCAACGAAGAAGAATAATGCATTGGAAGGC
>JANYDB010000011.1 GCA_025359985.1 Burkholderiales bacterium
CTCGAAACCGATGAACGCAACTTTCCTCGGCGAAAACGGCAAGCCGCAGTTGCTTGAAATGGGTTGCTATGGCATCGGCGTGACGCGCCTTTTGGGTGCGGCCATTGAGCAAAGCCATGACGAACGCGGCATTATTTGGCCAGAAGCGATGGCCCCGTTCACGGTGGCGATTGCGCCGATGGGTTATGACCGCTCAGTTATGGTCAAAGAAGCCGTAGACAAGCTTTACGCCGAATTAGTTACCGCGGGTATAGATGCACTGCTGGATGACCGTGGTGAGCGTCCTGGCGTGATGTTGGCTGAGCTGGAACTGATCGGCATTCCGCATCGTGTGGTGATCGGCGAACGCGGTTTGAAAGAAGGAAAAGTAGAGTATCAGCATCGACGTGATTCGGCCGCAACAGTAGTTGATGTAAAAGAGATTGCCGCTTTGATTAAAAATAAACTGTCCGCTTAATTTTAAAAACTCCTAACCGGGCGCGGCTTTTGTGGCAATATTGCCTGAAGAAGCTCTCCCTGCCTGGACTTTCATTTCTATTGGAGTCTTGCTATGCGCGCACCTGACTGGCGTTTGTTGTTTTTATCTACGGCTCTTTTGCCTCTGAGACCCATCGCAGTATCACTTTGTTTAGCAGGTATTGCAGGAGTGGCGTCGACTGTTTCTGCGCAATCAGCGCCATCGCCTGCTGCGGCTGCGGATGTGCCTGCCCCTACCCTTACCCCCACGCCCGCCAAGCCTGCCGACAAACCGCTGACCAAATTTCCTTACACACCGGGTCTTGATGTCAACGCGATGGATAAGACCGCCGACCCGTGCGTGGATTTTTATCAATACACCTGCGGCGGCTGGCGGAAAAATAATCCGATCCCGGCAGATCAGGCGAAATGGGATGTCTACCGCAAACTGGCGGAAGATAATCAGCGCTACCTGTGGGGCATTCTTGAAAGCCTCGCCAGCAATACATCCAGGAGAAATGTAGCGCAACAAAAAACCGGCGATTACTTTGCCGCCTGTATGGATGAAGCCGCGGTAGAAAAACGCGCTGCGAGGCCACTGCAGCCCTATCTGGACAAGATCGACGGCATGCAGTCGAAAGCAGATTTGCCAAAAGTGCTTGCAAGCCTGCACTTATCAACTGCTGATGAGGGCTTGTTCTTCGGCTTTAGTGCCAATCAAGATTTTGCCAATTCATCGCAGGTCATTGCGTTTGCCGGTTCAGGCGGTCTTGGTTTGCCAGATCGTGATTACTACACAAAGGATGATGAGAAATCAAAGACGATCCGCAGCCAGTATTTAACGCATGTGACTCAAATGTTTGTGTTGCTGGGTGATGGCTCTGCGGCTAGCGCCGATAGCGCCAAACGCGCGGCCGCTAAAGTACTGGCAATTGAAACGGCACTCGCGAATCAGACCCTGACACGAGTCGATAAGCGCGACCCCTATAAGCTGTTTCATAAAATGAACGCCCGAGGCCTGCAGGCTTTAACGCCAGACTTTGATTGGCGCGTTTACCTTAACGCGCTCGGCATGAAAAATCTCAATACCTTTAACGTCACCGAACCCGCGTTTTACAAAGCGTTTGCCCAGCAACTGCAAACCCTCAGCCTGGATGACATCAAAACTTACATGCGCTGGCATGTGGCTCGCGCAAATGCGCCTTACCTTTCCAAGTTATTTGCCAATGAAAGCTTTGCTTTTTTTAGTAAAACTCTACGTGGCGTGCCTGAGCAAAAGCCACGTTGGAAACGTTGCGTCGCATTGGTGGATAGCCAGCTCGGTGAAGCGCTGGGCCAGGAGTTTGTGAGCCGCGCATTCAGCCCGGAGCTGAAAGCAAAAACGCTGCGCATGACCAAACAGATTGAGCAGGCCATGGCTGAAGATATCAAATCGCTCACCTGGATGAGTGCCCCCACTAAACAAAAAGCGCAAGAAAAATTGCGCTCCGTGGTGAATAAGATCGGCTATCCGGATAAGTGGCGCGACTACCGCGCCTTTGAGGTAAAGCAGGATGATTTTCTCGGCAACATCGAACGCGGTAATTTATTTGAAACCCGCCGCCAGCTCGCCAAAATTGGCAAACCACTAAATCGCGGCGAATGGAGCATGACACCGCCGACAGTCAATGCGTATTACAACGCGCAGATGAATGACATCAATTTTCCGGCCGGTGTATTGCAGCCGCCGCTATACGACCCGAAGATGGATGACGCTCCCAATTATGGCAACACTGGCGGCACAATCGGCCATGAATTAACCCACGGCTTTGATGATGAAGGCCGCCAATTTGATGCGAAGGGCAACCTGAAAGACTGGTGGAGCAAAAAAGATGCGAAAGAATTTACCGATCGCACCCAGTGCATTGTGGATCAATACGCGCAATACACCATTGTTGACGACCTCAAAATCAACAGCAAACTCACGCTCGGCGAAGACGTTGCCGATCTCGGTGGATTGATCCTCGGCTGGATGGCATGGAAAACCGAAATCGCCAAAGCACCCGCAGAATCCCGCGATGACCTTTCACCTGAGCAACGCTTTTTTGTAGGCTATGCGCAATGGGCCTGTGAGAATGATCGCCCGGAAAATCTGCGCGTGAAAGCGCTAACCGATCCGCATTCACCCGGCAAATATCGCGTCAATGGCCTGGTCGTAAACATGCCCGAGTTCGCCACCGCCTTCGCCTGTAAACTAGGCCAGCCGATGGTCAAAGCGAACCGTTGCCGAGTTTGGTAAATGAGCCGGGATTTTATTTTGGAATATTAAGGCGCAACGCAAGATGTTATGCGGATGTGCTGCGCTTTAAATTAAGTTAGGCAAAACAGTCTTTGTTGATGAACGCGCTAAGTCGATTGCCGATCCAGATCAATTTGAGTTTGCACACGGCTAGCAGCCGTAACGGAAAAAAATAACCCAAAAAAAAGCCCGGCATGCCGGGCTTTTTTTGTTTACTTCAGGCTCAGTGCCCCATCGGGCTTTCACCCGTTTTGCCGCGAACACATTTCATAAACTCGCGCCCCTGATCAAGTTCGCAGGATTTAAATGCGGCTACTTCAGCTTTGCATTGGTCGCTCTCGACGCCCGCCAACTTGGTGCAATCAAGCGGATTGGCGATGAGATACTCACGGTCGCATGCGAAATGTGCGTCGCCTTTCACTGCGCCGCATTTGGCTGCCATGGTTTCATGCCGCTCGCAGCGTGCCTTGTTGACGCCGGTGGCTTTCGCGCAGCTCCCAACATGATTTTCTGTTTTGGTTTTTGGCATATCTTGCGCAAATGCAGCAGACGCTACAAACAAAGACAAGAAAAACGCTGTCGCTAAAGTTAATAGCGGCTTGCCGGGATGGTTTTTATTCAACATGTCATAAACTCCAGATCAATAGTGGGGATCGCTAGTCGCGTGGTTGAGAATACATAAAAATTTCAAGCACCATTTTACGGGAATTTTCAGGTCTTTTTGCCTTGAAAACCGCGCCAGTGCTTGTGTTCTATTTTAATAAATCAGGAAACTTTTTCGCCTGCGATCACTTTTTTCAGCAATTCCGCCGTGACCACACCGGTTTTTTGATAAACGATTTTCCCAGTAGGATCGTACACAATCGTTGTGGGCAGGCCCTTCATTTTGCCAAATATTTTTTCACTGGACTCGGTGCCCAACACCAGCGGATAGGCATGACCTATTTTTTTAGCGAAGGCTTTTACCTTGCGCTCATCGGTTTCGGGCTTGCCGGTTTCGTCCCAATCTAGTGCGATCCCCAGAACCTGAACTTTGTCGCCTTGCGCAATGGCGAAGGCGGCAAGATCGGGAATCTCTTTTACGCAGGGCGCACACCAAGTCGCCCAAAAATTAACAACTACCCATTTACCTTTGAGATCTGCTAGACGCTGCGGTGCACCGCTAGTATCTTTTAGCTGGAAAGCCTTGGCCTGCGTTGACGCGCCGGCGGCTACGGCCAAGAGGATTAAACCGAGCATGGCTGCGCGCATAAAACGACGCATCACATTTTGCTCATGAGGCATTGAAATTGACATCAAGTTCCGCATTGAATTTGACCCTGCCCTGTCTGTTAGAATTAAGAGTATGGCAATAAGATTACAAATAAAGTGTGGCGAATTTTACGGCATGACCTCCACACCCGAACGCGCACCGCATTGCAAACCACGATGCATATTACAACGCACCATCGCAGAAAAAGTTGAAGGAGGTTGAATGGCCCTAAGCCTTTCAGTACCGGTATCTACGCGTAGTTTACCGAAAGAGATTGAAACTAATCTCAAAAAAGCCCGGATTTGGGTTGAATCTCTGCCGCTGACCAAAACGATTGAATCTGCGAATAGTATGATTTATATGCTCGAATCTATTAATCGCAGCAAATTAGCGGCTGAGGAACGTATTGAATTGGTCAACATTTATCGGCCCGTCATTACCGTTTTGCTGGATGAGCTTGAAGCCATCTATGCCTACAGCGCACTACCGCTGCCGCAAAAACAGTTAAACGCATTTGAATTATCGAATCGGCTCCTCTCCGAATGCGGATACGCATACAAAATGCTGGTGCTCGAAAAGACCGGCAAGATGATCATGTTCAATGCAAAAAAAAATCTGCCTTTACCCATCTATCGCACCTTGTTTTATTTTCGCGAGCTGATGCTGCAATGCTACAAAACCTATCATCCGGTGCCGCCAGGTGTGTGGCAGGAGACGCACGCGCTTTACCATTACGCAGAAGAACAGGGTTTCGTCGGCGAGGGTGATGCTGAAACCAAGGCCACCATTCTTGATGTGTATGTTGATATGTTGATGCTGGCCCTAGCCGACCCGTATCGCCTAATGTATAAAGAGGTGGATCGGGTCGTCGAGGTGCTGTCCCAAAATCGTGGTTTTGTGAATATTCTAAGCAGCGCGGAAGGGGTAAATCCACAACGGCTATTTGTAACCGCGCTCGATGGTGACCAAGCACCAAAGGTATTGATTCAGGGTAATCAGCCGCCCGCTGGGCAGGTGCTGCGTTTGATTGATCCCACGCGCCTGGTGGATCGATTAAGCCAAAAACTAAAAGCCGCAGGCAATGTTAATTCCGCCAAAAGCCGCGCCACCCATGATCTTAACGATCTGATTGCACGCTTACTGCGCCTGTGGGGTGACCCGCCCAAACGCCAATTCCGCCGTAATCCGGCCGATTCGGGTGTGGCTTTATGCAGCGGCATTAAAGCAATTTCCTATTTTGCAGAACTGGCTGCGACTGAAAATCCTGAAGCCGATGCAGAAGCGATTCGTGAAGGCCGCACCATCCCACTACTAAAAATTCCGCAAGACCCAATGTCGCAAATGATCGGGGTTGAAGAATGGCAGGTGCTCAATCAAAGCGCTAACGGTGTGCGGCTGCACCGCGAATCCGGTGGCAATGTGGGCGTCACCGTAGGCGAAGCGGTTGGCGTACGCTTTGTTGGCGGACGCAGCTGGAACGTGGGCGTAGTACGGTGGCTCACCCTGCTCGAAGGCAACGCGCTGGAATTTGGCGTGGAGCTTATTTCGCCCACCGCGCACAGCATTACCATTGAGCCCACGATGGGCAATGTCAGCAAGCCGGTGCCGGCATTGCTGATCGCGCCACTAATGGGCGAATCTGCCGCTGACACGGTACTCACGACAGCAGAAGTTTTTTCGGACTTGCGCGAGTTTGAACTAAACGATGCTGGCGATCTTTCTCATGTGCGCGCCACAACGCTGATTGAGCGCACCTCACGATTCGACTTGTTTCAGTTTCAGGCGTCTTAAAATAACGATTTCGTTACAATAGAAACACCTTCGCTATTAATTTTGCGCGGCCATGCTGGTGTGACTGACGGCTGTCAACGCCAATCTGATTTCATCATCGTCCACACCATGTCGTGCTGTTGACAGGTAGTAGCAAGATTGGCCACCTGCGTTTTGCTGCACCACTATTTTGGCTTTCACCAGACACTCCAGAATATCTTCCACTTGATCAATCGGCATGGATGCGCAGTTCCGCAATTCTGAAAAACTCATCAACCTGCCTACATTTTGGTTAGGGCGGTGATCCGTCAAATGATCCGTACCCAAGTCTGCACTCACATCCATACCGCCCGATCGTTCAGCGCCCATGGCATCAATCATGATTCGCGCGGCACGATACCGACTAAGCGGATCCTCATACTGCGCATGGGGATGGCGAAAATAAGAAAACGTTGCGGTCACCTCAGCGCCAATCAGCACCACGATCCAGCAGCAAAATAGCCACGCCAGAAAAATCGGCACACTCGCAAACGCCCCATACACCAGACTGTACGTCGGCATATTCACAACATAAGTCACAAACACATGTTTGGTCAGCTCAAATAGCAGCGCAGCAAAAAGCCCGCCCGCGAGCGCATGGCGTGCCGGCACATAACGGTTCGGGATAATGCGATACGCCAAAATCAGCGCGCCGGTCGTCAATAAAAATGGCACCAGCTTCAACACTACATCATCGAGCATCGGTAACACACGATCAAAATCACGCGTCAAATGCAGCATGTACGACGTCATTGACAAGCTCGCCCCGATCAGCAGAGGCCCCAAAATCAATAACAGTAAATAGGCGGCGAGACGCTTCCACCAGGATCGACGGTTACGGGTGCGCCAAATATCGTTAAAAGCACTATCAATGGTGAACAGTAAGGCAACGGCCGTGACGATGATCATGGCCAGACCAATCACGGTAAGCCGTGCCGCATTGTTGGCAAATTGTTCTAGATAGACTGAGACCACCCGGCCAGCCGCATCGGGCACCAGGCTTTTAAAAATGAACCCTTTGAGCTGGGCAATGAACTGCTGCGTAGCCGGGACCTTTGATGCAAGTGTAAGCGCAACCGTGAATACCGGCACCAGCGCCAGTAAGCTGGTGTAGGTCAGGCTGCCTGCAACCGTTAGGCAACGATCATCGACCAAGCGGCGAACCACAAAACGTAAATACAAAAAAATCTGTCTGAACAAATTCATGTTGATGTAGCTCCAAGCCTTCATGTGCCTTGACGTACCTTGATGTGCCTTGATACTTGAATTCTGAGTTTCTAATCTAGCTAAACAGGCTCGTATAATAGGTCAATAACCTCCGGCTTCGCTTTCTTCCCCGCATCTTTTTGTTTTTTTACATCGATACCCATCCCATGGCAGACATTTTGGTTCTCTATTATTCCAATTCCGGCAGCGTCCGTGAACTGGCGCGCCACATTGCGCGCGGTGTGGAGTCTGTGGCAGGCATGAGTGCAAGAGTACGCACTGTGCCGAAGGTTTCTACCGTTGTTGAAGCCACGGAGCCTAAAATTCCTGACGATGGCCCGCCTTATGTGACGCTAGCTGACCTGGGTGAATGCGCAGGCCTCGCGATGGGTTCGCCGACCCGCTTTGGCAATATGGCCGCGCCACTCAAGTATTTTCTGGATGGCACTGGGGGGGACTGGATGCGTGGCACACTAATTGGCAAACCCGCGTGTGTGTTTACCTCCACCTCGACCCAACATGGCGGGCAGGAAACGACCCTGCTGACGATGCTGCTGCCGTTATTGCATCACGGCATGCTAATTGTGGGCCTGCCGTTTTCAGAACCTGAATTAACCTCCACGCGTGAAGGCGGCACGCCATATGGCGCTAGTCATGTTGCCGGTGCGGCCAATGATATGCCGGTAAGCGTGTCAGAAAAAAAATTAGCATTCGCGCTCGGTAAACGAGTAGCTGAAGTTGCTGCAAAATTAGCTAATAGTGCCGTTTGATGAACACACGATTTTTTTACGCGGCCGCATCGATTTCCCTGATTGCACTTATTGTGCTGTGTGTGGCATGGGAGGCCGTGCTGGCCCCACTTCGTCCTGGCGGCTCGTGGCTTATTTTAAAAGTGCTGCCGCTGCTGCTTCCCCTGTTTGGTATTTTGCGCGGCAAACGATACACCTATCAATGGGCCTCCATGTTTGTACTGATTTATTTCACTGAAGGGGTAGTTAGGAGCTGGTCGGATAGTGGATTGACACAATTACTGGCGCTGCTGGAAGTGATCCTGACGATCGTATTTTTTCTCGCTGTCATTTTTTATGCAAAGCTGACTGCACCTAGTCGGCTCGCCAACAACGCCGCTATAACTCGGCCTTCGCCTGTATCTTTGCCTTGACGAAGCCAATCACAACCGGCATCAGACTCAGCACAATAATGGCGATGACCAAGAAACCCTGATTGGTTTTTACCCAGGCAATATTGCCAAAAAAATACCCCAAATAAGTAAGTGATGCGATCCACACCACTCCACCTGCAATGTTGTATAGCGCAAACTTCGGATAGGTCATACGCGACATGCCCGCCACAAATGGAACATAGGTGCGCAAAAAGGGGGTAAATCGGGCGAGAATAATAGCTGCTCCACCCCATTTTTCATAAAAGTCATGCGCTTTGTCGAGATGATCGCGCTTTAAAAATCGTGCGTTATTGTCTTTGAATAATTTGGGGCCAGCCCATGCACCGATAAAGTAATTAAGCGCGTCGCCCAGCACCGCCGCGATCATCAGCAGGATAACTAATAGATGAATGTCCAAGCCCGTTGCACCATTAGTACTGCTGGTTGCCGCTAGCGCACCGGCAATAAACAGCAATGAGTCTCCCGGCAAAAAAGGGGTCACGACCAAGCCGGTTTCACAAAAAATAATCGCAAACAAAATTGCGTAAACCCATGGCCCATAATTTTGCAGCAGCATGGCCAGATGTTTATCCAGATGAAGAACCAAATCCCAGATTGAAAGAAAAAAATCCATCGCTGTATTCTCAAAAAATCGGTCAAAAAAACAGGCCCACAACTAAGGCGGGCCCGATTATATAAATGACAGTGCTAACGACGCTTTGATTAAAATTTCAGGGCGCTGCCGAAATGACCTCCGGTTCACTTTCTTTTTTCTTATCTGTTTTCACAAAATCCTCGCGTGAAACACCAAGGTATTTTGCCAAGGGACAAGCGACCAGCACGGATGAATAAATACCAAAGCAAATGCCAATGGTCAGTGCCAGCGCAAAATTATGCAGCGTGGGTCCACCAAGGATAAACATAGCCAGCACCATCATCTGGGTAGTGCCGTGAGTGATGATGGTGCGAGAAATAGTACCAGTAATGGCCGCATCAAATATTTCTTCGATTGATGCTTTGCGCATTTTTCGGAAATTTTCGCGAGCCCGGTCAAACACCACCACCGACTCATTCACCGAATAACCCAGTACCGCCAGCACGGCGGCCAGAACCGGAAGCGAAAATTCCCATTGAAAAAAAGCAAAAAAACCTAAAATAATCACCACATCGTGTAGGTTGGCAATAATGGTCGCAACTGCAAAACGCCATTCAAAGCGGATAGCCAGATAGGCCACTATGCCAAGACAAACAAACAGCAAAGCCAACGCGCCATCGGTCGCCAGCTCTTTACCAACTTGGCCACCGACAAATTCAGTTTTGGTATTGGTGGCTGATGGATCGGCGGTTTTAAGTGCAGCCATGACGGCATCACTTAACTTTTGCATCGCCGCATTTTGACTCTCGGCGTTCTCCATTTGCTTGACCGGCAAGCGAATCAGCACATCCTGAGCTGAGCCAAACTTGATGGGCTCCGCGCCGACGATTCCGGCTTTGGCAAGGACCTCATGAATCTGTTCAATATTGGCAGGCTTGTCATACTTGACCTCCATCGATGCGCCGCCCGTGAATTCGATGGACAAATGCAGCGGTGTATACCAAAGAAAGAACACTGCCAATAAAAACGTGATGAAAGAAATCGCGTTAAATACCAGTGCATGACGCATGAACGGGATTGATTTTTTTATTCTGAAAAATTCCATGATTTTTACCCTAACTTTACTTTTAGCATCTCAGTGGTCTGGAAGAAAAGAAACTATGCTTTTGCCGCTTTGGCCGCTTTTGCCGTGCTGACATCCGACTTATGCCAATTCACATTGCCGATCAAAAGCTTGTTTACTTTCTTTTTGCCGCCGTAAATTAAATTGACGATACCGCGGGATACCATTACCGCGCTGAAGATGGAGGTGACAATACCGAGACAATGCACCACCGCGAATCCCCGTACTGGACCAGAGCCCCAAATCAGCAGCGCCAAACCCGCAATCAGGGTGGTGATGTTGGAATCGATAATAGTGTCCAGCGCACGGTCGTAGCCTGCCTGAATCGCCATCTGCGGTGACATGCCATTACGCAGCTCCTCGCGAATGCGTTCGTTGATAAGCACGTTGGCATCAATCGCCATACCCAGAGTCAACGCAATAGCGGCAATACCCGGCAGCGTCATCGTGGCCTGCAACATAGAAAGTATAGCCACCAGAAACAGCAAATTAGCACCCAGCGCAAAAACGGAAATCACGCCAAACAGCATGTAATAGGCGATCATGAAAATAGTGATAAGCGCGAATCCGAAGAGCAATGAATTCATGCCTTTTTCAATATTTTCAGCTCCCAGACTAGGGCCGATGGTGCGCTCTTCAATGATTTCCATCGGTGCCGCTAACGCACCCGCGCGCAGCAACAGCGCCAGATTTTTTGATTCATTAGGATTAGCCATCCCGGTAATCTGGAATTGCGGGCCAAATTCGCCATTGATAACCGGCCACGTCAATACCTCAGGTTTGCCTTTTTCAATCATGATCATGGCCATGCGCTTCTTCAGATTTTCACGCGTAGTTTGCAGCATGGCGCGGCCGCCGGCTGCATCAAGGCGAACGCTTACAGTAGGTTGGCCATTTTGTGAATCAAACCCGGGCTGCGCATCGGTTACTTTATCGCCAGTAACCACGATTTGCTTTTTAACGAGCACCACTTCGCCGTTGCTGGCGATCATTTTTTCTGTGCCAAATGGAGCCGCTTCATTGCGGTATCGTTCAAATGCATCCCGTCCCTGGCCAACCGCCTGGTCTTCAGCCACCAAACGAAGCTCAAGTGAAGCCGTGCGACCAATAACTTCTTTACATTGCGCGGGATCCAGGCAGCCAGCAATCTGGACGAGAATACGGCCCTGGCCCTGCTGCTGCACGATCGGCTCGGATACCCCGAGCTCGTTAACGCGTTTACGCAGTGCAGTGATGTTCTGCTCAAGCGCATTGTCCTGTAATTTTTTAAGTGTCTCGGGTCTCATTACCGCCGTGAGCACAAAATCGCCCGCATCCTGCGTGTCGCGCAATTGCAGTTCTGGCGCCTGCGAGCCGATCTCTTTGATGGCTTTATCAAGCTCGGCTTTTTCTTTAAACCGCACGATGACTTTATCGTCATTACGGCTAATACCATTGTGATAGATTTTTTTGTCACGGAGCAAAACGCGAACATCGCCAACATATCGATCAACGGCTTTATCGACGGCAAATTTCATATCGACTTTCATTAAATAATGAACACCGCCCCTCAAGTCTAGACCGAGCGACATTGGCTGCGCGCCAAGCTTGTGTAGCCATTCAGGAGAATTGGATAACTGGTTTAAAGCCACAACATAGCCTTCACCCAGCTTTGCCTGCAAAGCATCCCGCACTTTTAGCTGCATATTGGCGTCAGCTAATTTGAGTTTAATCGTCTCGCCTTCAAGCTCAACACTTGTTGCGCTAAGGCTAGCTTCTTTGAGGGCATCCTGCACGCGCGCTATTAAAGCAGTATCAGCTTTATTCGCACGAAGACCGGAAACCTGAACGGCAGGCGATTTGCCAAAAAAATTAGGCAGGGTATAGAAGAACGCGATCACCAAAGCGATCACGATAACGGCATATTTCCAAGCAGGATATTTATTCATGAAAACCCCAAAACTTACGGATGCGGATGGCCATCAGGCCCGTTAGAACAAAATAACAGAGGGCTGATTACTGGATCATCCGACCCGGCAATCCAGCAAACCCTATTTCATGATGTCTTGAAAAGTACCCTTGGGCAAGAGCGTCGTTACGGCCTGCCTTTGCAAATAAATCACATTGCCTGCCGAAACTTCAAGACTGATATAACCGTCGCTTATTTTAACAATCTTACCAATCATACCCATGGCAATAACCTCATCACCTTTGGACAATCCATCAATCATGGTTTTCTGTTCTTTGGCCTTTTTCATTTGCGGCCGAATCATCAGAAAATAGAGCAGGGCAAACATCAGAACGATCGGCGCCATGCCGATCAGGCTGCCTTCCATACCGCCAGTAGTAGCCGCTTGAGCATATGCATTGCTGATCATGAACTGAATCTCCAAATGAGAAAAAACGTGGGGAATTAAAATAAGATGTTACTGGCGACGCTTTCGGGAAATGCATTGAAAATGGATGCAAACAACAAGACCATATAGCTTTACCTAGCGCTACTAAAACAACTTTAAATTATACCATTTCATCGTTGATAACTTGCCGGTCTGCATGGAATTTCATGCGAAACGCTATAAACGCATCGGTCTCAATCGCGGCGCGTATCTCCCGCATCAATTGCTGGTAATAAAATAGATTGTGGATCGTATTCAGTCGCGCACCCAGAATTTCATTGGCGCGCTGCAAATGATTTAAATAAGCGCGGCTAAAATTCTGGCAGGCATAGCAAACGCAGGTTACATCCAGCGGACGAATATCATCTTTGTGTTTGGCATTGCGAATTTTAATATCGCCAAAGCGCGTAAATAACCAGCCGTTGCGCGCATTACGGGTTGGCATCACGCAATCGAACATATCAATTCCCTGGCTTACGGCTTCAACCAAATCCTCAGGCGTCCCTACTCCCATTAAATAACGTGGTTTATGGGTCGGCAATTTGGGGGCGGTATGCGCCAGAATGCGCATCATCTCTTCTTTCGGTTCACCCACTGAAAGACCACCGACGGCATAACCGTGAAAATTCATGTCGGCCAGCGCGTCAAGAGATTCATCACGCAAGTTTTCATACATACCACCTTGCACAATACCGAAAAGCGCGTTTGTATTTTGCAGCCGATCAAACTCGCTTTTGCAGCGTTCCGCCCAGCGCAACGATAGTTGCATGGATTGCGCAGAGGCGGCTTCGGTTGAGGGATGTGCGGTGCATTCATCAAAAATCATTACGACGTCAGAATTAAGCACCCGCTGAATACGCATGGACTCTTCTGGCGATAAAAAGCATTTATCACCGTTAATCGGCGATTGAAATGCCACCCCTTCTTCTGAAATTTTGCGCAAATCACCAAGACTCCAAACCTGAAAGCCCCCCGAGTCGGTGAGTATGGGTTTGTCCCAAGCCATAAATCGGTGCAAACCACCATGCTTCGCAATCACCTCAAGGCCTGGCCTGAGCCACAGATGAAAAGTATTGCCGAGTACAATTTTCGCGCCAATTTCATTTAATTCCAGCGGGCTCATGGCCTTCACGGTCCCATAAGTACCGACCGGCATAAAGACTGGCGTTTCGACCATGCCATGATTGAGCGTGAGGCGCCCACGCCTGGCTTTACCACTGGTTTTTAGTAGCTGAAAATTCATGGATTAAACCCGTATTAAACAAAACAATGCGCGAGCATAATCGTAAATGGCGCGGTTTGCTAATTAGCACGCTTGCTTAAACCGACTGGTAGCTCTCGAATGAATGTTAATGGCACGATGCCTCGTAAAAATATTTACGCTTTAAAAAGCATGTTCGCTACATAATATTATTGTATTTTCCCTGCACAAATTACCTTCAAGTGCGACGAAAAAACGTACAATATCTATTGTTATGGAATTCTACTAATTCACACTTCAATTGGTATTTTAAAAATGTATCGCAAGGTAATTGGCAAAGAACTGAAAGTGGGCATGTTTGTGGCAGACCTTGATCGCCCATGGATCGATACGCCATTTTTACTGCAGGGTTTTTTAATTGAAGACAATGGTCAATTGCAGCAGGTGCGTGAATGTTGTCAATGGGTACTGGTTGATCCACAACGCTCCATTGGGAATGAATACGTAGGCCCGGCTAAAAAACTACCGATTGAGCGTCGTGACTTGGGTGCCGACCCAAGAGTCAAGATAACGCGTGTGGCCGCACCATCCGGTGCCAGCGCAGCAACCACTATCAACGGCTCATCACCCTACGCGCCGCGTAAAAACGCATCCGGTGAAGGGCGCACCGCTGAACCGCAGCGCAACAGCACCGGATCGCGTGAATTCGCCGTTTCTGTTCGCAGCAGCGCGAGCAATGGCCATAAAACGAGCGATATTGATAACGCGCAGCTCAAAAATGAACGAAGCATCAATAATTTATCGCCCGAAAAATCTACCGGTGGTTTACGAGGTTTATTCAGCCAATGGCGCGAAAGTGCCAAAAGTTTATTTGCACAGGGCCAAAAAGACACCTTTGATGACGACCTGATTAGCGGCAGTTATGCGCCACCACAAGGCGATACACGGCCCAGCTTTTTGCCTGAATCCGTACATCTCATTATTTATGAAGATAAAAAAACTGTCGAAGAGGAAATCTCTTTTGCCGCCAGCGCATTCACACGCACGAGCGAGCTTTTAAACAATGTTGTTGAAGATATTCGCGGCGGCAATCGGCTGCAGCTTGCCAGCGTTGAGGATGTTATTGAAGATATGGTGGATAGCATGGTGCGTAACCCCGATGCCATGATGTGGGTAGCGCGAATGCGAGAAAAAAGCAGTTCGGCTTATGGGCATGGCTTGAATGTCGCGATTAGTCTGGTCGCTTTTGGGCGCCATTTGGGCTATCCCAAAGAATCTCTATCCCTTCTGGGTATGCTGGGTTTATTGCTGGATGTCGGCAAAATAAAATTGCCGGAAGCGTTGCTGGAAAAAGCGTCTATTTTGACTGCCGAAGAATTTGAATTAATGAAAACCCACGTTACGCTCGGGCTCAATGAACTACACAAAACACCCAATATTCATCCGGATGTGCTGGAAGGAATTGCACAGCATCATGAACGCATGAACGGCACCGGTTACCCCGCAGCGTTAAAAGGCGAAAAAATAAGCATTTTTGGTCGCATGTCTGCTATTGCAGACAGCTATTCAGCCATGACTGAAAAACGTTCTTACGCAGAAGCCGTTTCACCTCATGAAGCGTTACAAATGCTCTCAAACTGGAGTGGTCCACAATTTCATCCTGATATGGTGGAGCAATTTATTCAGTCCATCGGCGCGTTTCCCGTGGGCAGTCTTGTAGAACTTTCGTCTGGTGAAGTAGCCGTTGTGGCAACCCATAATAAACTGAAGCGGCTGAAACCAAAGGTACTCGTCGTGACTGAAGCTGACAAAACGGTTCGTAAACATCCTCGTACTCTCGACTTGATTTACGATGTCTCTGAAAAGCCCGTTTATATTCGCCGTGGTCTGCCTAATAATTCATTTGGTCTTGATGCCACCGAGTTTTACTTAAATTAGCAAAATGTAACTTGTCTTACATTTACGGGAACGAGCTTTAGTGCGCAATGACGCGCTGGCGCGGGGCATATGGGCGCATGTTTTAAATTCGATGTGAACGATTTTTTGGCGCATTCCAAATATGAGTTTTAAACCTTCTGATACAGGTCAATATCGCGCGTTGAACATCGATGGCTCACGAATTTCGCATGAGATTCAGCGTGGTGACTTGCAATCTGCACTAGGCAACGCCATTGATTATGCGCGCATGTCGCAGAGGTTCGTCGCTGTGCTGATGATTGCATTGGTGCGCGCCGATAAACTGGATGCGATAGTGGGTATTCCTACCATCGACGTCATGCGCCACGCTTTGAAGCGTCTACCCTCCATTCTGCGCGGCGCTGATCGCATGGTGCAAATTTCGGATGAAAAAATTTGCATCATGTTGCCCAACCTTAAAAGTGAAGCGCAGGCTTGGCTTGCCGCCAGCAAAATCCAGCAAACTCTGGAAGCGCCTTTCAGCTTCAATGAATTGCTGGTTACCGTCAGGCCGGTGATCGGAATTGCCTGCTTTCCCAATCACGCTGCCACCGCAGAAGAATTAATTATTCATTCCGATATTGCCAAAACGGTTGCACGCAGCCGCGATCTTTCACACTATATTTTTCAACTCGACGACAAGCGGCATGCAGAAGTTTATTCTGGCTTTGAAGGGGATTTGCGCGATGCGCTGCGCGGCAATCAACTGGAGGTGCATTACCAGCCGCAACTCAGCTTCAAAACCGGTCGATGCACGGGCGTTGAAGCGTTATTACGATGGCAAATACCGGGACGCGGCGTCATCTCGCCTGCCGCCATTATTCACGTTGCCGAAACCAGCGGGCTTATTGGCAGCTTGACATCATGGGTGCTCAACACAAGTTTGCGCCATCAGCATGACTTGAAACGTGATGGTATGGATCTTGATATGAGTATTAATATTTCAACCGTAAATCTAACCGATGCCGAACTGCCTGACATGGTGGCCCAGGCTATCGGCACCTGGCAGGCAGAACCGCAAAAAATCACCTTGGAAATTACCGAGAGCTCTACCATCAATGATATTGATAATTCCCTTCTGATTCTGCAGCGTCTGCGGGCGCTGGGCGCCAGATTATCAGTGGATGATTTTGGTACCGGCTATTCATCACTGTCTTATGTAAAACGTTTTCCGCTGGACGAACTTAAAATTGATAAGCTGTTTGTGCAACACATGTGCGACACCAAAAAGGATCAACAAATCGTGCGCTCGGTGATTGACCTCGCCCATAATTTTGAGCTGTCGGTAGTGGCAGAAGGAATTGAAGACGAAGCCACTTATAAAGATTTGAAAAAATTTGGCTGTGATATGGCACAAGGTTTTCTAATCAGCAAAGCGCTACCGTTTGATCAATTAACCGATTGGCTAAAAGCTAAAGGTCGGTAGTATTTATTGCCTAATCGATATTGATCGCTTAAAAAATGCCTGAAGGCCCCGAGATCAAGCGTGCCGCTGACCAGCTGACGCGCGCCATTCAGGGCCAGCTTGCGTTACTGGTGGAATTTGCTTTCCCTCAACTTCAATCACAAGCCCTGCTGCTTACAGGCCAGCTTATTCAACGCGTAGAGCCGCGCGGCAAAGCCATGTTGATTCATTTTGCGAATCATCGAAGTATCTATAGCCACAACCAACTCTATGGTGAATGGGCAATTCTGGAACATGGCGAGCCGCCGCGAACCTCTGTGCAATTGCGGATAGCGATCCATACACAGCGCAACATTGCCGTGCTTTATAGCGCTTCCTCCATTGAGGTTTGGCCTACCGCGCGCATCAAAGAACATCCTTATATTGCCAGACTGGGTGTCGAATTATTGGCTGTGGGAATCACCCAAAAAGAGGTTCTGACGCTGATTAATCAGCCCCGCTTCGCGCGCAAGAGCGTTGCTGGCTTATTGCTCGACCAAGGTTTTCTGGCCGGAATAGGCAACTATTTACGAAGTGAAATTTTATTTGTCGCGCGCATTCACCCTGATGTACGACTCTCTGCATTAAGTGCCGCACAACGCGCAACACTTGCAAAAGCGGCATTTGACCTTACTCACCAGTCATATCAGACCTCAGGCATTACCAATGATTTATACATAGCCAATCGCATGAAAGCGGCAGGTGATTCTTTCAGCCGCTACAGGCACTGGGTATTTGATCGTGATGGTGAGATTTGCCATGTGTGTTGTAACGCGATAAAGCGGATAGATGTTTCCGGACGCGGCTTGTACTGGTGTCCCCACTGCCAGTCACAATAGCTAAGTACGCAGTAACGGTATTTTTTCATTATGTGGCACAACCGGGCCTCTGGGCTTACGCTTACCGCTGACGCAATAATCGCAGCCGTTGACGGCCTACATCAAACATTTCGTCACATTTTGGCCACCCCTAATTGCTCGTCCTTTATAATCGCGTTTGCTGATCAATATCTGATCTAGCCCAAATTAAATTCTGCATAGGTGTTTCTGTGTCAATACCCGACCTTTCAAAACTTACAATTTCACGCGATAAAAAAGTATTTACCGGCAAGAAGAAAAGTCGCAAGAAATGGATTATTCTGGCTATTATGGTCGTCATTCTGGGGGCGTTCATCGCACTGCGCGTAGGCGGTGGCGGCAAGATGGAGGTTGAAAACAGTGTAGTTGTGAGTGCGTATCCATCGCAGTCGTTGACTTCACTTAATGCAACAGCACGGGTAACAGCACAACGCAAAGCCGCCGTTTCTACCAAAGCCACAGGTCGTCTGGAATTTTTAGGGGTTCAGGAAGGATCGGTCGTGAAGGCGGGCGATGTGTTAGCACGCATTGAAAACAAGGATGTCAGCGCCACACTCGATCAAGCTCAGGCCAGCCTGCGCGCATCCAAAGCCAACGTTGAGCAGGGCATGGCCGAGTTGCGCGATGCGGAATCAAACCTTCGCCGTTCTGAAGATTTGGCATTAAAGAATTTCATTTCGTCCGCCACACTGGATACTGCAAAAGCACGTTTTGATAAAGCGCGTGCGGCAGTGGCCAGCCTGAATGGCGCCATCGGCGTAGCAGAGGCCAATGTTCGCGCGGCAAGTGTATCGGTTGAGCAGACCCTGATTCGTGCACCGTTTGATGGTGTGGTGTTAACCAAAAATGCCAATGTGGGAGACATCATCACGCCGTTTTCATCTGCGGCCGATTCTAAAGGCGCAGTTGTGAATATGGCAGATATGGATACTTTGGAAGTTGAAGCAGATGTATCGGAAACAGCCATTTCCAAAATCAGTGTGGGCCAATCAGTAGAGATACAACTCGATGCATTTCCTGATGTGCGTTTACTGGGCACGGTAAGCCGTACTGTACCCACGGTTGATCGTTCGAAAGCAACGCTGCTAGTAAAAATATCTTTTACCGAGCGCGATAAGCGGGTTCTGCCGGACATGAGCGCCAAGGTTTCATTCCTAACGCGCCCACTTACGGCTGAAGAACGCAAACCGGTAACCGCTGTGCAGAGCACCGCCATTATTAAGCGTGATGGCAAGGATGCCGTATTTTTAATTGATAACAATATTGTAAAACTGGCGCTTGTTAATGTTGCAGGAAAAGTCGGTGACCTCATTCGGGTAAGCGGTATAAAACCAGGCGATAAAGTCGTTTTGAATGCATCTGAAAAATTGAAAGATGGCGCAACGGTTGCCATACTCAAGAAGTAGCGTGATGAGCGCTACCGCTGGTAAGACAGAAAAACCGCTTGTTGAGATTCTTCATCTAGTCAAAAGCTATACACGTGGCGATCAGGATGTGCCGGTGCTACAGGATATTTCCCTGAATGTGGCGCGCGGTGATTTTATTGCACTTATGGGGCCCTCTGGCTCCGGCAAATCAACCTTGCTGAATTTAATTGCTGGCATTGATAAGCCTACGGGCGGCACTTTATTGATTGATGGTGAAGATATTACGCAATTATCAGAAGGTGAATTGGCCGATTGGCGGGCTTCAAATATCGGCTTTATTTTTCAGTTTTATAATTTGATGCCGGTTTTGAACGCATTTGAAAATGTTGAGCTGCCGCTGCTGCTCACCAATTTATCGAAAGCAGAACGCCGCGAACGCGTTGAGTTGACGCTAAGTCTGGTAGGACTGTCTGACCGCATGGAGCACTACCCTAATGAGCTTTCTGGCGGACAGCAACAACGCGTAGCCATTGCGCGCGCTATCGTGACTGACCCAACTATTCTGGTTTGCGATGAACCCACCGGCGACCTTGACAAGCAATCTGCTACCGATGTCTTGGCGATGCTCAAAAAATTGAATAGCGAGATGGGTAAAACCATCATCATGGTGACGCATGATGCACATGCTGCTGAAGCCGCCAAACGAATGGTGCACCTTGAAAAAGGGGAGCTGATTGATGGCGACTCCTGAATCGTGCGAAGTTTGTCCAAACTTATCTGTCAAAGCCATCAAAGCTAACAAACCCAATCATGTATTTTCTTAAACTGGTTTTTAAAAATATTTTCCGCGCCAAGCTGCGTACCGCATTAACCATGATCGGCCTAGTGATTGCGATCGTTGCCTTTGGTTTGCTGCAAACAGTGGTTGATGCCTGGTACGCAGGTTCCAACGGCGCATCCGCTTCCAGAATGGTAACCCGCAATGCAATCTCGCTGGTGTTCTCGATGCCTATTTATTACCGCGAACGGATCAAGACGGTTGACGGTGTAAAAGCGGTATCAATATCCAACTGGTTTGGTGGCATCTACAAAGAGCCTCAAAATTTTTTCGCCCAATTCGCGGTTGATCACGAAAACTTCTTTGATCTTTATCCTGAATTTTTAATTCCGCCTGAACAATTGCTTGCCTTCAAACGCGATCGGCAGGGCGCCATGGTGGGACGAAAATTGGCCGATCAGTACGGCTGGAAAATCGGCGACACCATCCCCATTCGGGGCACCATTTATCCGGGAACATGGCAGTTCACGGTGCGAGGTATTTACGATGGTAAAGATGACACCACTGTGGTTCGACAATTTTATTTTCATTACGATTATTTGAATGAGGAAATGAAGCGAAAGTCTCCGCGTCGCGCAGATCAAGTCGGCATTTTTATTGTTGATGCGAGCGATGCTTCCCGCACTGCCGATATTTCAAGAGGAGTCGATGCTGAATTCAAAAACTCGCTGGCCGAAACGCTGACAGAAACCGAAAAAGCGTTTCAGCTGGGTTTTGTTGCGCAGTCAGAGTCAATTGTGGTGGCGATCCGGATTGTGTCGTTTGTGGTCATCATCATTATCATGGCGGTGGTTGCAAACACCATGGCCATGACAGCGCGTGAGCGACTGTCTGAATATGCCACCCTAAAAGCGCTCGGCTTTTCGCCAGCATTTGTGGCCGCGCTGATTTTTGGCGAGGCGCTGATGATGTGCTCTATAGGGGTGGGTATCGGTATTTTACTCACCTTTCCTATTGCGGCCGGTTTCGCAAACTCACCGGCTGGCGTGGCGTTCGCGGCATTTAAGGTTTCGCAAACAACTATTTTATTGCAGCTTGGCTGCGCACTAGTTGTGGGTGTAGTGGCATCGCTGGTGCCGAGCGTGCGTAGCGCAAATGTGAAAATTGTTGATGGCCTGAGGCATATTGGCTGAATATGGCGATGAACCCTTTCCAGATGAAAATTCCCTTCTCATATGTATTTCGAAACTTATGGACGCGGAAATTAACCACGTTGCTGACGGCAGCGGGCATGGGGCTGGTGGTGTTTGTTTTTGCCGCCGTCCTGATGCTTGATGCCGGCCTGAAAAGGACCATGGTGGGAACCGGGAGTTATGACAATGTGGTGATGATTCGCAAGGGTGC
>JANYDB010000020.1 GCA_025359985.1 Burkholderiales bacterium
CGGAAAGATAAATGTCCTCGCGTCCATCGCCGCGCGAGGTGACGTGATAGAGCGCGCCTGAAAATTCCAGTCTGAGTGGTCGGGCCATGATTTAATAATTATCGCATGTGTGATGCAATAATGAAAGACCTGACCCCGTACGTTGTCGGCTTGAGTCAATACCCGCTCACTTTCGCGAACCGCAGCAATACCATCGACACTTAGGACACCGCCACGAGTTGCAGCAGCACCGGCTATACATTCGGCACCGTGCACTGTGGCCTCCAACGCAGTGGTTCCTGTCTTTGCTGTCTTTACCGCCTTTGCCGCCTTTGCCGCATCTATTCAAGAGCATCGTTTAACTCGACCAAAAGCCTTGCTGCTTTTATCTGCGAATCGCCTTTCAAAGGAGTTTGTTTGACAATCTCAGTAAGATGGAATCGCAACGCCATAAATATTTCCGTACCTGTCGATCCCTCTTCTATTGCTGTCCGCAGTTTAGCTGCATCTACAGCATGCCCTTCCTTCTCCAAACGAGAAATTAATTCTTCAGCAGCTGCATAGTAATCAAAGTTGCTCATGGCATCCCCGTAAACCATTTCATTTGTACTCCGCCTGAAGGCAGGACAACTTCTATGCCCCCACCTACATTTCCCCCAATTCCAGGGGCTGCTCGAGTAATAAATGGTGTACCAGGATTAAGCGTAGCCGCTTCTATGAAGTTAGCATTTGATACGTTCGCTGCTGGGATACCGTACCTATTTGCATAACCGCTTGAGAGAGGATTTTCGAGCGACCAGAACTGTGCTTCAGCCGCTTGGCTCTTGCCAGTTGTACCGATGCGATAGAGAGTTGCTCCGTTAGAGACTTCAGACCTTGCTGCTAACGCACCCACCGCCTTGCCTTGCGTGGCAATGCCATACGGAGTAGTGATCCCCTTTACCGCCTTTACCGCCTTTGCCGCTACTTTAACAACACCCGCGCCGATGATAATGCCGCCATACAGATCGCCCGCCACGTTACTCGCCCGATAAGCCAGTGAGCAGTCATCGATCCCACCAATATCCCATTTGTCCCGAATGTAGGAGGTGACGCCAAACGAGAGCCCATCACCAAAGCCTGCCGCCGTATCTACTATGCGTTGATCAAGCGGGTTGCCCCACGCCCATAAACCATACGGATCGGCGAATCTGAGCGGATTGCCGTTCACATATGCGTACGGATTAAAGCCCCCCGCCATGCCCATCGGATCACGCTGTAGATAGCGCCCGGTGACAGGGTCGTAATCCCGGAAGTAGTTGTAAAGAGATTTGCCTGACACAAGTTTCTCTCGCCGACGCACCCAAACCCTAGCGCTGGCGGGGCTCTCCAGTCGGTTTCGCTCTGACGCGAATGCGCATCTTGGCAATTTTTGCCTGGACGCGGTTTTTGAGATTTGCAGCGGCGAGGTCATGAGATGAATCATAGCAGGCGGGATGGATTTTTATTCAGCCGCCGATTTCGTCAAGGGCGGGCGTATCGCGGCGCAGCGAACCCTTGTCCCACGGGGCTTTCCTTCGGTCATGGCCACGAAGAGAGCACGCTCAGACATGCGGCGCAAGGCGGGTGTCTCCCTTGCACCGCATGGTGACCGCGCGAAACTCCAGCATTGGTGCGACTCCTGGCGGCATTGCCTCGAAATGCCCGCCGCTGCCAGTGTTTATAATTATTATCCGCTTACGCGCTATGTCTTTTACGTTGTTATTTTTACACCGCCACTCTAAACGACGCTGCTGTTTTAGCCTTCACCTCTTCTAGCGTGACGCCCGGGTGCAGCTCGGTTAACACCAGGCCTCTACGTCCTTCTGACCCAACCGTTTCAATCTCAAATACACACAGATCAGTAATGATCAGATTCACGACGCCCTTACCGGTTAACGGTAGGGAGCAATCTTTCAAAATCTTTGATGCCCCGTCTTTGGAGGTGTGTTCCATCAGCACCACGACTCTGCGCACGCCAGACACCAGATCCATCGCGCCGCCTGGCCCCTTTACCATTTTTCCGGGCACCATCCAGTTAGCCAGATCACCATTTTCGGCCACTTCAAGACCGCCGAGAATCGAGAGGTCGACATGCCCACCGCGAATCATGCCGAATGAATCCGCGCTTGAAAAAAAGCTGGAGCCGGGAATGGTGGTGATGGTTTGTTTACCGGCATTGATGAGGTCTGCGTCAATGGTTTCTTCGGTCGGGAATGGGCCAATCCCGAGCAAGCCGTTTTCGCTTTGCAGCGTCACATTCATACCGTCGGGAATATGATTGGCGACCAAAGTCGGGATGCCAATACCGAGATTGACGTAATAGCCGTCGCGCAATTCCCGGGCCGCACGTTTGGCCATGAGGTCACGAATCGGTGAATCTTTTTTCGATGAGGCACCGCCGTTGATGGTGCGAAACTCTATACGTTTTTCAAACTTCGGTCCCTGAATAATGCGATCCACAAAAATGCCCGGGGTGTGAATCTGGTCAGGCTCAAGCTCGCCAATTTCAACCAGCTCTTCAACTTCAGCCACCGTAACTTTGCCGCAGGTGGCGATCATCGGATTAAAATTACGGGTGGTTTTTCGATAAACCAGATTGCCTGCCTTGTCACCTTTCCACGCTTTCACAATCGACACATCGGCGTGAATAGCTTCTTCAAGAATAAATTCTTTGTCATCAAAAATATGCGTATGTTTACCCTCAGCGAGCTTGGTGCCGTAGGCAGTGCGGGTATAAAAACCAGGAATACCAGCACCACCGGCGCGAAATTTTTCAGCCAGTGTGCCCTGCGGGACAAGCTGCAGTTCGAGTTCATTGGCGAGCACCTGGCGCTCAAACTCCTTGTTCTCGCCGACATAGGAGGCGATCACTTTTTTAACTTGACGGGTCTTGAGCAACAGCCCCATGCCGAAGTCGTCCACACCGGCGTTATTACCCGCAATAGTTAGCCCTTTGACGCCAGAGTCGACCAGCGCCTGAATTAGATTTTCGGGAATGCCACACAGACCAAAGCCGCCGGCGGCAATGGTGATGTTGTCTTTTAACAAACCAGCGAGAGCGGATTTTGCGTCCGCATAAACTTTGCTCATGATATTTTTTCTCCGGAATTAGTGCAGTTTGCCACCGACTATTTTAATGTCGATATGATTTTGAATAGCCGCTATTATCGCCGCTTTCGTGCCTTCGACCATCGCCGCTAACGAGAGCGCGGCCGTGTCGGCACGATTCAATATTTGCGATTCCAGAAACGGCACATGGATGAAACCTGCGCGGCTGGCTGATTGATGGATTGCGAGATGATGCAGCACGCCGTAAATCAAGTGATTGCAGACAAAGGTTCCGGCGGTGTTGGAAATCTCGGCAGGCACTCCTGCCGAGATGATCGCGGTCATCATAGCTTTGAGCGGCAAGGTGCAAAAATAGGCGGCAGGTGCGTGCTCAACAATAGCCGTATCCACTGGCTGTGCGCCCGCATTATCGGCGATGCTTGCATCATTCACATTGATCGCAATCCGCTCGATGCTCATCGCGGCCCGACTACCGGCCTGACCCAAGCAGAATATGAGTGCCGGTTTTAATTTATCGATGGCGCTGGTGACGACGGTGATCGACTGGCCAAATTCAGTCGGCACAAGCAACTTTTCAACACGACAACCCAACATCATGTCGGGCAACGCCTTGACGATTTGCCATGACGGATTAATTTTCTCACCGCCGAACGGCGCGAAGCCGGTGACCAGAATAATCTTCGGCAACTTGGGTAACATTACGCGGGGATCTGCAAATGGCGTCCTGCGTCAACTACATCAATGGCTCGATAACTCCGCACCATCTCCACATGTGCAATCCCGTCTTCGATATAAATTTCTGATGACCTCACGAAACCGAGTTCGTTATAAAATTTTTCCAATCGATGTTGTGCGCCAATTCTATTGGCTTGGCCTGGATACAAAACATCGTGTCGCGCCAAGGCTTCGGCCATTAATATTTTGCCGTAACCGCGACCGCGAAACGGGCCGGGCGTGACCACGCGGCCAATGGAGGGCTCCGAATATTTGACGCCCGGATCAACCAGACGACAGTAGGCAGCGAGCTCGCGCCCATTAATCTGGGCGTTGACATTTGACCACCCAAGCAAATGCCATGAAAGCAAATCCGCACCGTCGTTATCCTGGAACGGGCAATTTTGCTCCATGATAAAAACCTCGATGCGCGCAGCCGATACGGTGTACCAATCTTGAATCGTTAGATCATCGAAACGCATAAATTGCCATTGCAGCGACATGCCTATTGCCTATTTCACTTTGGCCAGATGCAGCCAGGTTTCGACGACGGTGTCGGGATTCAGGCTCATGCTTTCGATGCCTTCTTTCATCAACCACTCAGCCAAATCGGGATAATCCGATGGTCCCTGCCCGCAAATACCCACGTATTTGTTGGCTTTGCGACACGCTTGAATTGCCATATGCAGCATTTGTTTTACGGCGGGATCGCGCTCATCAAAGGCGTCCATCACCAGCCCCGAATCGCGATCAAGCGCCAGTGTCAATTGCGTCATATCATTGGAGCCGATAGAAAATCCGTCGAAGCGTTCCAAAAACTGATCGGCCAAAATCGCGTTGGATGGAATCTCGCACATCATCACAATTTTCAGATTATTTTTTCCACGCTCCAGACCGAACTCTTGCATGATCGCCAGTACCTGATCAGCTTCTTTTAGAGTGCGTACGAACGGCACCATTAGCTCAACATTAGTAAGCCCCATGGTATCGCGCACGTATTTCATGGCTTCGCATTCGAGCTTGAAACAATCACGAAAGCTGTGCGCAATGTAGCGTGATGCGCCACGAAACCCGAGCATCGGGTTTTCTTCTGTCGGCTCGTAACGCGGGCCGCCAATCAGGTTACGATATTCATTGGATTTAAAATCAGACAAACGCACGATGACTTTTTTCGGATAGAAAGCCGCCGCAATAGTGGCCACCCCTTCGATCATTTTCTTGACATAAAAATCAACCGGGTCTGCATAGCCACGCGACTGCTTTTTAACTTCGGCCTGCAAATCAGGCGGCAGTTTGGCGTAATCTAGACAGGCTTTGGGGTGAATGCCAATGGTGTTGGAAATAATAAACTCCAGACGCGCCAAGCCAACCCCATCGTTGGGCAATTGCGCGAAATCGAAAGCGAGCTCGGGGTTGCCTACATTCATAGCGATCTTGACCGAAATCTCCGGCATTTTATCGAGCGAAACCTCAATCACTTCAAACGGTACACGGCCTCGATAAATATGGCCGGTGTCGCCCTCACAGCAACTGGCGGTAATGTCTTCACCATCCTTGATTAGGTCAGTCGCATCTTCACAGCCGACAATCGCGGGCACGCCCAATTCGCGGGCGATGATCGCGGCATGACAGGTGCGCCCTCCACGATTGGTAATTATCGCTGCCGCTTTTTTCATCACCGGCTCCCAGTTTGGGTCGGTCATGTCGGTGACGATCACATCGCCTTCGCGAAATAAATGAATTTCGGAAACATCTTTAATCATGCGCGCCGGGCCGATGCCCACTTTGCCGCCAATGGCGCGGCCTTCGGCAATCTTTACGCCTGCAGCTTTCATGCGATAACGCGTCAACACATCGGTGCGGGTCTGTTGAGATTTAACGGTTTCAGGACGCGCTTGCAAAATATAGAGCTTGCCGTCATTACCGTCTTTGCCCCATTCAATATCCATCGGACGACCGTAGTGTTTTTCAATCGCAACCGCGTAATGGGCAAGTTCTTCAACCTCGGCATCGGTTAGTGAAAACTGATCACGCTCGATGCGATCAACCGGCTGCACGACGACAGATTTACCGGCTGATTGCGCATCGCTAAAAATCATTTTTTCGGCTTTGGTGCCGAGACTGCGGCGCAACACGGCGGGCTTGCCTTCGCTCAGGCAACGCTTGCCCACATAAAACTCATCCGGATTAACCGCGCCCTGCACCACCATTTCGCCCAGGCCATAGCTTGAGGTAATAAACACGACATCGCGAAAACCGGATTCGGTGTCGAGCGAAAATAGCACGCCTGCCGCACCAGAATCCGAGCGCACCATGCGCTGCACACCGGCGCTCAGAGCCACCTCGGCGTGGGCAAAGTCTTTGTGGACACGATAGGCGATGGCGCGGTCGTTGTAGAGCGAGGCGAAAACGTGTTTGATCGCGTCGAGGATGTTTTCAATACCTTTGATATTGAGGAATGTTTCCTGCTGCCCGGCGAACGAGGCATCGGGTAAATCTTCAGCGGTAGCCGATGAACGCACCGCCCAACTGGCTTGGGTATCGTTGCTGGTGAGCTCCACATACGCACGCCGAATTTCAGCTTCCAGCGTAGGTTGAAGTGGCGCTTTGATCACCCAATCACGCACCATTGCACCGGTTTTGTTGAGCGCCGGAATATCGTCAACATTTAAATTGATCAATGCGGCGTTGATTTTTTCGGTTAGCTGGTTGTGTTTCAAAAAATCACGGAATGCGTCCGCCGTGGTTGCAAACCCGCCCGGAACACGCACCCCAGCTTCAGCTAATTGGCTGATCAATTCCCCCAGCGAAGAATTTTTTCCACCAACGGTCGCCACATCATCCATGCGCAGCGTTGCGAGCGGCAGAACCAAGGGAAGCGGCATGGCAGGCGAAGCAGAAGGGGGGAAAGGCGGGGAAGAAGAGAAAGACATGGCAGATCCGGTGAGGGTTGAAATTAATGTTTAAGGCTTAACCTACGCGGCGGCGGCGGAAGTTGAGCCATAATTATAGCGTCGCTGCTCCATTTGCTGCAGCGCAATAACAGGGAAAACCCATGCCTCACCGCAGAACCGCCTTTTTTGTCTCGGATCGAACCGGCATTACGGTTGAAATGTTGGGTAATTCACTGCTCACCCAGTTTGACGATATCGAATTCCAGCGCGTCACCCTGCCATTTGTGGACAATCTTGAGAAAGTCCGCGAGGTGATGAACCGGATTGAGCGGGCGAATGCCGCATCGGGCATGCGTTCACTGGTGTTCACGTCGCTGATGAAACCAGATCTACGTGAGGAAATCAATAAGGCCAATTGCATGGTGCTCGATGTGGTGGATCGTTTTATCGTGCCCCTGGAAGAAGAGCTGGGCACTAAATCTGCCCACGCGATTGGCCGTAGCCATTCAGCCGGCAATTTTAAAGACTACAACCACCGCATTGAAGCGGTGAATTACACCTTGGCTCACGACGATGGCATGACCAACCGTAATCTGGAGCAGGCCGACATTATTTTGGTGGGCGTATCGCGTTCCGGCAAAACCCCGACCTGCCTTTATCTGGCGCTGCAATTCGGAGTCAAGGCGGCTAACTATCCGCTGATCCCGGAAGATTTGGAACGCATGAAACTACCACCGGCTTTGCTGCCACTGCGGCATAAGGTGTATGGGCTAACTATCATGCCGGATCGGCTTCAGCAAATTCGCCAGGAACGTAAGCCTGATAGCAAATATGCCTCAATCGAGAACTGCAAATGGGAAGTCACGGCGGCGGAAACGTTGATGCAGCAAGCCGGTATCGCGCATCTGAATTCGACCACTAAAAGCATCGAAGAATTAGCTACTACGCTGCTGCATGAGGCGCATTTGGTGAGGCGTGTTTACTAAAATACGATAGCAACACAATAACAACACATTGGGCCGAATAAAATCTAAATGGCCTAATATTGACGGGCGTTTTGAGCCACTTTTGGCTCAAAAGCCGCCCTGGATATAGCGTTTTATTTTCCTTTTAGCTTGCTTGATATGGGCTTTGATCCGTTGTTTTTATGCCCATGCTCAATAACAACTCAGCTCGTTTCATTGAGTAAGCACCGCTTTTGTGCCATGATTATTGAGTAAAAATAAAGCCGTTAGACCTGAATCAAAGACCTTCAAAAATAAAATTACCATTTCATCTCGCGAGGAGAATTTCATGTCACTGAAAAAACGTCTTATTCCTGCACTGGTTGGCTCTGCACTGGCATTAGGTGCCACTAGCGTCCACGCCGTTAAATTTACCGGTGTTTTTGTGTTTGGCGACAGCTTGTCGGATGCGGGTTATTTCCGCCCTTTTTTAGCAGGTATTGGCGTACCGGCTGCAGCCGTGCCGGGACTTGGCCGCTTCACGACCAATCCTGGTCCAGTTTGGGCTGAACTGATTGCTACCAACTACGGTGGCAACCCTAATCCGGCTAATGCAGGCGGGCAAAATTATTCCCAAGGTGGCGCACGCGTCGCCGCCAGCAACCCCAACGACACACCGCTTGGCGGCAATGCTAACCGTTCGATAACGACCCAGATTACTGAATATTTGGCCGTCAATGGTTCTGCCGATCCGCGTGCTTTGTACGCGGTATGGGCAGGCGCCAATGATATTTTCCAAACTCTGCCAGCCATCAGCGGCGGTACGGTCAATCCAAGCACGTTCCTCGCCCAAACGACCGGTGCAGAAGTGCAACAAATTGCCCGCCTGCAGGCGGCCGGTGCCAAATATATTCTGGTATTCGGGCTGCCTGATATCGGCTCAACACCCGCCTTTAGTTCACTACTGGGTGCTCCACCTGCGCAGACTGCAGCCGGTACACAACTATCCGCCGGTTACAACATCAATTTGTTTAACGCGATTGCCGCAAGCGGTTTGCATGTTATCCCGGTTGATACCTTTACCCTGATTTCTGAAGTAAAAGCCAATGCAGCCGCTTTCGGTTTTACCAACACAACTCTGCCAGCTTGCTTGCCTGTTGGTAGCACATCGCTGACCTGTTCTGCTGCCAATTCGGTGCCGGGCAGCTCGACAACTTATCTGTTTGCCGATGCCGTTCATCCCTCGTCAGCCGCGCACGCGATAACGGCTGACTTTGTCAAAGCCTTGATTGATGGGCCTAATGCTTATTCGACCATGGCTGAGGTACCGCTTTCTACCCGTGCCGCGCATATCCGTACGCTCGATGAAGGCTTGCGTTCAGGTCAAGGCGCTGCAGTCGGCAAGCTGACCGCGTTTGCCGCGGGTGACGGCGGTAAGTTCAATATTGAGACCAATCCATTGAGCCCGCAGACGGATTCGAAAAATCGTTCGGGAACGGTTGGTGTTACGTTCCGCGCATCAGACGCCATGACGTTCGGCGTGGCGATCGGCAAAACCACGGCGGACGCAACCATGGGCTCACTCGGTAAATTTAAAACCGATGAAAGCGCTGGCTCGGTATTTGGTGCCTACAAAGACGGCGGCTTCTACGGCAATTTCTCGGCGTCTGTTGCCAATATCAAATTCAACGATATTCAGCGCTATATCAAGCTGGGCCAGGTAATTCGCACCAACACCGCTAACACTTCGGGTGATAACGCATCAGCTAACCTGACCGTCGGGTATGACTTTGCGATGGGCAGTTTGAGTATTGGCCCATTCATTAGCATGACGATGCAAAGCGTGAGCGTCGGTGAGTTCACCGAAAACAATGCTAACCCGCTTGAGCAATCGAGCCGGTTAAAAATCAGCGCTCAGGATCGTTCATCCAACGTCACCAGCGTCGGTGCGCGCGCCAGCTTCGCTCTCGGCAAGTGGACCCCGTTTGCGCGGGTTTCGTTTGATCAGGAAAACAAGCGCGATGCACGTGAAGTCACCGCATCACCAGTGACCGTTACGCAAGGTATCACCTACAGCATCCCAGGCTATCAGCCCAACAAAAAATGGGGTAGCAGCACGATTGGCATTCGCGGCTACATCACTGACCAGATCAGCTTGGCCGTGATGTACACCAGCGTATTCAGCAGCGACAATATTAAACAAGATGGTGTTACAGCCAATATTGGGTTTGCGTTTTAAGCAGATGTTATTCATGCGGCGCTGTTAATTCAGTGCTGGTTTAAATCGAAAAAAGCCACGAGTCATCGTGGCTTTTTTCTCTTCTTCTTTTTTCCCACTTTCACCAATAAGCATCATTTGTCATGCGGGTTTGTTGTGCCCGGGCGTGGCCGCTGGCAGACGGGCAAAAATCTGTTTTTGCTTTGATGGTGGTGTGCGATGATGAATACATGAAACGAATTTACACCGCATCCAATTTGCCTGATGCCCATATCGTACGAGACCTGCTGGGGCAGGCAGGCATACCGGCACATATTTTTAATGCCAACGCGATCGGAGCATTAGGCGATTTGCCGATGTCAGCGGCTTACCCGCAGGTGTGGATCACGCAGCTTCACCAAGCACAGCATGCGCTTGCCGTGATCGCGCATTATCAGCGGCAGGAGACGAACACCACTAATAAGCTTTGTGCCGCCTGCAGCGAGACCAATCCGGGTGAATTTGAAATTTGCTGGAACTGTAATGCCGCGTTATCCAAGGCCATGCTGTTAGACAAAACCTAGTCAAATTTCAGTTTCATTGTGATAACGGCAAACGCCAGCACCAGCGTCACCACATTCGCAGCGATAATCGGGGTTGAATTTAGCATCAGGCCATATCCCAACCAAAAAATAACGCCCAGGGTAAAGATCACATACATGGGCAATGAAACATCCTTGGCCGAACGTGCTCGCCAAATCTTGATTACCTGCGGCACGAAAGCAAGCGTTGTACACGCGGCACCGATACTGCCTATCACATCAGTCAAATTCATCGTCAGGTCTTAAGCGAGAAAGGCGTGAAGCGGGTGCTGCGATCAAAGTAATCTTCTGCTTCTGCGCGCTTGAGCGCTTTGACCAGCGCAATCGTGACCGGCAGCATCACCACTTCGACCAATACTTTCAGCGCCCATTGCGCGACCATCACTTTGAGTATCAGATCGTTACTCCAGATTCCATAAAATGCAAGCGGGTAGAACAGCAGCGAATCTACACCCTCACCAAACACGGTGGAAACCACAAAACGCACGCCCATCCGCTTGCCATTTGCAGCGATTTTCATTTTAGCCAGCACATAGGAATTCACAAACTCCCCGCAAAAATAAGCGAGCATCGAGGCAATCACAATTCGCGGGGTTTGACCAAACACAGTTTCATAGGCCCCTTGATTGAGCCAACCCGGTGCAGGCGGCAGCGCCACCACCACGCTTGCCATCAGGGCGGCAAACGCCATGGCACCAAACCCGGCCCAGATAACCTTGCGCGCGCGGGCATAACCATAAACCTCGGTGAGAATATCGCCGAACACATAAGACAGCGGAAAGAACAGCACGCCTGCACCAAAGGTGAACGCACCCAACCCGGGTAATTCAATTTGAGCGGCTTTGGCCGGCCCAATCAAGTTTGAACACAAATACACCGCCACAAAACCAACCATCACCAGATCATAATACCGATAGCTGCGCTGTACGCGTGGCGCAGAATTAGCAGACGACGGTGACGAGTTTATAGGGTTCAAACGAGCTGCTCCGACTAGGTAAAAGGCTATGTAAGCAACCACCGCAAAGTGGCTAATGTTGATGAAATATTTTCTGGCGCGGCGCGCTTTTAATGCATTGATTTATGGCGAGCATTGTAAACGTTGAATGACATTATTTATGCCTGATTTTTACACACTTGTTTCCCGATTTGCATTACCTCCGCTGACGCACCATCTCAAATAATGTAATCGCCGCACAGGCTGCCGCATTCAGTGATTCCATCGGGCCTGGCATCGGAACAGTCACTGAATGTGATGCGGCGCTAATCAGCGCCGCCGATAAACCGCTGCCTTCATTACCAATCAGGAAGGCGGTCGGCTGCGTTAACTGACAGTCGTAAAGCGTTTGCGCCGCCTGCGGTACCAGCGCCAGTGACTGGCCTTGGTAGCGTGACACCCAGTCCACCACCTCTACGCCCTCCACCATATTCAGCGCAAAGTGCGCACCCTGCCCGGCGCGCAGCACTTTAGGCGACCAGCAAAATGCACAGGTTTTTGACAGCACCACCTCACGCACTCCCGCCGCGGCAGCGCTGCGCAGCATGGAGCCCACGTTACCCGGGTCTTGAACATCCTCCAGCACCAGCACGGCATCGGCATTAAGCGGTACCGGACGGGCGCTGGGCGTGGACACCATGGCGAGTACGCACGCCGGGGATTCCAGGCTGGATGCCAGCGCCATCAAGGCATCTGACAGCACATTTATGTGACGTGCATCATGCCGCGCCATGAGTTGTACCACCTCTGGTTGGGCAAGCGCTGATTCTGCCACCGCAAGCGTATGCACCGGCCCGAGTAAATCAGCATAAGCGCGCACCAAATGGATGCCGTCGAGCACGGTCAACCGCGCCTTCTTGCGTTCACGTGATGAATGCGCGAGCGCGATGAGCTGTTTGGCAAACGCATTATCGCGGGAGTGAATGGTTTTCATGTCGGGTTATTGATGGGCGAAGCAGTCAGGTTTAATGTTGCCTGTGCCATCATGGTGCGTAGTGGCGCAAAACTTTGACGATGCAAGGGACAAGGACCATGTTCTTTGAGTGCCCGAATATGTTCAGCCGTGCCATAGCCTTTATGTTTGGCAAATCCGTATTGCGGATAGCGTTCATGCAGCATCACCATTTCTACATCGCGGGCCGTTTTGGCGAGGATCGATGCGGCCGAAATTTCCTGCACCAGTCGATCACCTTCAACAATGGCGCGACTTTTGTACTTAATTTTCGGGACATGCAAACCATCCACCAGCACTTCGTCGGGCTTGTGTTCGGACGCATCGGAAAGCCCTTCAACTGCACGCTTCATGGCCAGCAGTGTCGCTTGCAAAATATTGATCGTATCAATTTCTGTGACATCAGCGAAGGCCACGCAATAAGCTAGCGCATGCCCGCGAATGTCGATAGCCAACTGATCGCGGCGCTTGGCTGAAAGCATTTTGGAGTCTGCTAATCCGGCGATAGGTTGAGTCGCATCAAGAATCACCGCCGCCGCGAATACCGCACCTGCGAGTGGCCCCCGCCCGGCCTCATCAACGCCGCAAATCAGCATGCTGCGCTGGATGATGTGGGGGCGCATACGGTGAGCAGCAATGGTCAAGCGGCGGCAGCTTGTTGATCGGTGGTCACGTGTGAAACGTGACTGCCGCGCTCAATCAGGCGCGCTAAAAAAGGCCGTAATGCTTCGCGCACACGGTCTGCATTGTTGACGGCGAGCGACGCGTGGATTTCAGCAAAACGTTCACGCAGGCGCTCAGCAGCGTCTGGATGCGCTAACCAGTTGCCTAGTGCGTGGGCCAGGTTTTCAGCGGTAGCGTCGTCCTGCAGCAGCTCCGGGACTAACCATTCACCGGCCAAAATATTGGGCAATCCGACATACGGCAAATAGGCTTTTTTCTTCATTAACCGATAGGTGGTGGGCGACATGCGATAGGCAATCACATGCGGGCAGCGCAGCAACGCAGCTTCCAGCGTGGCAGTACCGCTGGCGACCAGTGCAACATCAGCCGCCGCCAACGCAAAATTAGCGTGGCCAAATAAAATCTGCAGTGGCAAGTCCTGCGCGTTCAATTTCCATTGCGCGGCCTCAAACTGCTCGCGCGTTTCACGCGTGGCGAGCGGCACCAGGAAACGAGCCTGCGGAAATTTTTTCAATAATTCTTTGGCGGTTTCAATAAACAGCTCAGCATGATAATCCAGCTCGGTTTGACGGCTCCCCGGCAATAACGAGACGATCATTTCATCCGGCTTGATACGTAATTGCGCACGGGCCTGATCACGCTGCCAAATCTGCGGCACATTATCTGCCGTAGGATGGCCGACAAATGTCGCAGCGATACCCTCTTTGGCGTAAATTGCTGGCTCAAACGGAAACACAGTCAGCATATGGTCGACCGCGCCCTTGATTTTATGAATGCGCTCACCGCGCCAGGCCCAAATGGACGGGCTCACATAATGGATGGCCGGTATACCGGCGGCCTTAAGTGCGCGCTCCAACCCCAGATTAAAATCGGGGGCATCAATGCCAATAAATGCGGCGGGCGGGTCTTTGAGAAAACGATCCTTGAGGCCATTTCGAATCGACAAAATCTCGCGATAACTTTTCAATACTTCGACGTAGCCACGCACCGCCAGCTTTTCCATCGGATACCAGGAGGTTGCACCCGCTGATTGCATTTTGGGACCTGCGATACCGACAAACTCGAGCTGTGGATAGTCCTGCTTCAACGCCTTGATCAGCAAGGCACCCAATAAGTCACCGGAGGTTTCGCCGGCTACGATGCCAATTTTCATAATATTTTTAGCGCACAATGCCGCGTGTGCTGGCGGCGAGAAAATCTGACAATATTTTTATTTCTAATGCGCCTGGCGCTTGTTTTGCCAATTCATCTTTTGCCTCAGCAAAGCTGAGCCCGTCTCGATACAGGGTTTTGTATGCTTGCTTGATATGGGCAATTTGCTCCGAGGTAAAACCGCGTCGCTTAATCCCCTCTGTGTTGACCCCGGCCACCACCAGCGGCTGTCCACCCACCGTCACATAAGGTGGAATATCCATCAACACCACGCTCGATACACCGCACATCGCGTGGGCGCCGATTTTTACGAACTGATGCACGCCAGTAAATCCACCGAGCGTTGCCCAATCACCGACTTGAACATGCCCTGCCAGCTGTGTGCAATTGGCAATCGTGGTGTGGCTACCCACCACGCAATCATGCGCGATATGCACATACGCCATCAACCAGTTATCGTTGCCGATGCGGGTCACACCCTGATCCTGCACGGTGCCACGATTGAAACTGCAGTATTCGCGAATCGTGTTGCGATCACCGATTTCAAGCTGTGTCGGCTCACCCTGATATTTTTTATCCTGATTCGCTTCACCTAATGACACGAAATGATAAATGCGATTATCTACACCAATCCGGGTATGGCCTGTCAGCACACAGTGGTGACCGACGGCAGTGCCTGCGCCGATTTCAACATCCCCATCAATAACGGTATAAGCCCCAATACTGACGTTTACGCCCAGTTTGGCGCGTGGATCAATAACTGCCGTGGGATGAATCGAGCCTGACATTATGCAATCGACCGCATGGTGCACAGCAGCTCAGCCTCGCAGGCGAGTTTGCCCTCAACATGAGCCTGCACCGCAAACTTGACCAGTCCGCGTTTTTCCAGCAGAACTCTTGCGGTCATGATGAGCGTATCACCCGGTACTACCGGACGTTTGAAGCGCGCGCCGTCTATACCGGCCAGGTAAACTACGTTATTTTCATCTGTTTTTTGACCGGTACTTTTGAGCGAAAGCAGCGCAGCCGTTTGGGCGAGAGCCTCAACTATCAAGACGCCGGGCATCACCGCGTAGTGTGGAAAATGGCCCTGAAAAAACGGTTCATTGATACTGACGTTCTTGATCGCCTTGATATGCTCTCCCGGGATGAGCTCGATTACGCGATCCACCAGCAAAAACGGATAACGATGCGGAAGATACCGCTTGATTTCATCGCTTTGCATAACGACATTTAACGGGATGACGGGCAATCCAGCTGACTGTGCGGCGGGCTGTGCGGCAGCTTGTGCAACAGGCGCGTTGGTGGTGGGTTCATGCATTACTTTTCTCCAGAATTTTTCAGTGCTTTTGCCAGCCTGTCAAGGTTGCGAATATGCACTGTATTTTTTAGCCAGTCACGATGCGTCATGTGCGGAATGCCCGATGTGTAAGTGCCCGGTTCGGTAATTGATTTTGTTACAAAGGTAGTAGCAGAAATAATGGCGTCATCACAAATATGAAGATGTCCGATAATGGATGCAGCACCACCGATCATCACATGCCTGCCAATATGCGTGCTGCCTGCAATGCCCACACAGCCTGAAATCACAGTGTGATCACCGATGGTGCAATTATGGCCTACCTGCACTTGATTATCGATTTTTACGCCGTTGCCAATAGTTGTGTCATCCATGGCGCCGCGATCAACTGTCGTATTTGCACCTAGCTCGCAATCATCACCGATGATGACCCGCCCGGTTTGCGGAATCTTGATCCACTGGCCGTTATCGGGTGCAAAACCGAATCCGTCCGCGCCGATGACCACACCTGAATGTACGATAACCCGTTCGCCTATTCGGCAGTCCGCATAAATCGTTACGCGTGCACTCAATGCCGAGCCTGCGCCAATCACGGTGTTTTCGCCTATGATGCAGCCCGCGCCCACGCGTGCACCTTCGCCAATAATTGCGCCTCGGCCCACCGAAACAAATTCAGCGATCTCAGCCGTAGGCGCAATCCAAGCACCCGCATGAATTACTGCACTGGAATGGATGCCCGCCACTACACCACGCGCCGGATTAAACAATTGCGCGACGCGGGCAAAGTAGGCGTAGGGATTGGCAGCGACGATTCGGGGTTTGTCGGTAACTTCAACATCTTTTAAGCCGACAATCACGGCGCCCGCACTGGATGTTGCCAAGGCAGTTCGATAACGGGGATTAGCCAGGAAGGTAATGCAATTAGCGGCAGCATTTTCAATCGTGCCCACCCCCACAAGCGGCTGGCTGACTTCACCTTGAGCTTCGCCGCCTAGTTTGCTGATCAGATCAAGGAGTAGCATACTTTAGGGTTTCTTCGCGGCACCATCGTTGCACCGCTACGCTTTGAGCGGGCGGCGGAGTTATTTATCAGCCAGCGCCTTTATCACTTTGTCAGTAATGTCGACGCGCGGACTGAAGAAAACCACGTCCTGCAGGATGAGATCAAATTTTTCTTTTTCGGCGATATCAATAATGACTTTTTGTGCACGTTCCTGCAGCGACACAAACTCTTCCTGCTGGCGCAGCGTGAAGTCTTCACGATACTCGCGCTGAATGCGCTGAAAATCCCGCGTCAACTGGGCAAGCTGGCGTTCTTTGACCATGCGATCAGCCTCAGGCAGCGTAACGGATTCTTTCAGCAGCGTCGCATCCATGTCGCGACCCTGTTTTTGCAACTTGTCCAGCTCTGCTTTGCGAGTGGAAAATTCCTTTTCCAGTTTGGCCTGCGAACGCTTGGCAGGTGCTGATTCACGCACGATACGCTCGCGGTCAACAAAACCAATTTTGGCATCGCTCGCGTTCGCAACCGCTGCTGTTGCCAACAACATGGTTGATAAAAATAACAAAGTATTTTTAACCATATCCTTATGCATATTCGCCACCTTTTTCATGCCTGCCTGCTGTAAATACTGACCACTAAAACGCGCGTCCCAGTAAAAATTGGAAGCGCTCTGGACGATCACCGTCCTGAATCTTGATCGGTTTCGCCAAACTGAATTTAAGCGGCCCAACCGGTGAAAACCAGCTCACGGCCACGCCAAATGATGAGCGCAAATCCCTGAAGGTAATCCTTTCATTGGCACCGAATACATTACCAGCATCAATAAATGCGGAAATGCGCACCGATTTGTCTGTCTTCACACCGGGCATCGGAAACAGCAGCTCAAGATTGGTCACGAACCGTTTGCTGCCGCCCAAAAATTCATTGGTATTAAAGTCGCGTGGGCCAAGGGAGCTTTGCAGAAAACCGCGTACGGAATCGACACCCCCCGCGTAAAAATTCTTGAAGAACGGCAGCGGCTTGCCACCATAGCCGCCTGCATAACCCACCTCAATATTGCCCGAAAACACAATAGGGCCCCAAACCGGCCGCAGGTATTGCGCCTTGGTTTGTACACGATAATATTTAATATCGCCGCCAGGCAAACCTGCTTCTCCGCTCACCTCAAGCACATAGCCGCGTGACGGAAAATAAATGCTGTCACGCGTATCACGCGAGTAACCCAAAGCGCCACGCAGCGTGTTGCTTTTGGCGCCAAAGGTATTAACGTAAGCAAGGTAGCGTTGCGGACTGAACTGATCAAGTTTTAAATTGGTCAATTCCCAGCCCAACCCGAAGTTGATCGAATCATATTCCGTCACCGGCACGCCAAACCGAACGCCCGCGCCAGAGGTGGTTGAACTGAAGTCACCAGTGGATAAAGTGGCTGTATCGAGGGTGCGATGGTAAACATCAAAGCCCCGCGAAATGCCGTCCGCTGTCCAATAAGGGTCCAAAAATGAAATCTGATAAACCTTGCTGACCCGACTATTGTTGATCTGGAATGAGAGCTGGTTGCCGGTTCCGAAAATATTGGCTTGGGAAACTGAAGCATTCAAACTGAGCTTTTCGGATTGCGAAAATCCCACACCAAACTGCAGGCTACCGGTATTGCGTTCTTTGACCGTAATATTTATATCACGCTGATCGCTGGTGCCACTTACCGGAGGCGTATCAACCGTCACTTCTTCAAAGAAACCGGTTCGCTCCAGACGCTCTTTAGAGCGATTGATTTTGTCGATCGAATACCAGCCTGCTTCCAGCTGACGAATTTCGCGGCGCACCACTTCATCACGGGTGCGGGAATTGCCCTGCACATTGATGCGGCGCACGTAAATACGTTTGCCCGGATCAACAAACAACGTAAACAAGGCGGTGCGCTTTTCTTTATCAAGCTCGGGCACAGGATTGATGTTGGAATCCGAGTAGCCGTCATTGCCGAGGCGATCCGTAATCCGTTTGACGGAATCAACAATTTTTTGACGGGAAAAAGTTTCGCCCTCCTTGAACAACAGCAAGGCGCGCATTTCATCTTCAGGGATTTTTAAATCGCCTTGAAATTTTGCCCCCGCAATCGTATAAACCGGGCCTTCGGTAATGGTGATGGTGATGTAAATCTTTTCTTTATCCGGCGTGATCGAGACCTGTGTAGAGTCAATTGAAAACTCAAGATAGCCACGGTTCAGGTAATAAGAGCGCAGTTTTTCCAGATCGCCCGACAGTTTTTGCTTCGAGTATTGATCGTCTTTGGTAAAAAATGAAAACCAGCCGCCGGTTGATAACTCAAACTCTTTGATCAGCGTGCTCTCTGAAATTGCATTTGCGCCAATGATATTGATGTCTACAATTTTGGAAACATCGCCCTCTTCAATCGCAAAGGTTAGCGATACCCGGTTCCGCTCCAGTGGAGTGACAGTAGTGGTGACCTTGGCTGAGTAAAAACCACGACTAGTGTACTGACGCTTGATTTCTTTTTCGGCGCGGTCAAGCAGCGAACGGTCAAAAATTTTGGCTTCTGAAATGCCGGCCTGTTTCAAGCCGTCTTTCAGATTGTCTTTGGTAAATTCTTTTGCGCCGCTGATATCGATCTGCGCGATCGCCGGGCGCTCTACCACGAACACCACGAGCACATCGTTCTCAACTTCCAGCCGCACATCCGTATAAAAACCGGTGGCATACAGCGCTTTTATCGCGGCGGCGGCTTTGTCGTCATCGACGCGCTCGCCGACCTTGACCGGCAAATAGCTGAAGACCGTACCGGCTTCGGTGCGCTGAACACCTTCAACACGAATATCGCGGATAACGAATGGCTGGATCGCAAAGGCGGCGGCAGAAAATAATCCGCTCAGCAATAGCGCAAGCAAGTGGGAAGTAGGACGGGAGTGGAGAGAAGCAAAACGCATCAATAATTAACCTGTGCATCGATCCTGTGTTGCCGGAAACTAACCCGCAACCAAGCGATGAATGTCGTTATAAAAAGCGAAGGCAGTCATGCCCAGCAGTAGTGTTAGCCCGATTTGCTGGCCTATTTCCATGGTGCGTTCAGACACAGGGCTACCCTTGAAAACTTCAAACGTATAATACATCAACTGGCCCCCATCCAAGACGGGGATAGGCAGCAAATTGAGCACCCCCAAACTGACGCTGATGAGCGCTAAAAAACCCAGATACTGCACCCAGCCCATTTGCGCTGATTTGCCTGCATAATCGGCTATAGTGACCGGTCCCGACAAGTTTTTCCATGAAATATCACCCATGATCATGCGGCCCATCATCTTCAGGCTAAAAATCGATGTGTCCCAAACTTTGCCCCAAGCGTGGCTGATAGACTCTATCGGGCCATAACGAACGATGGTGAACAGCCTGGATTCAATAGCCCGGTCGACGTCTGGCTTCACTCCAATGCGACCAAAGGTTTTCCCGTTTTCGGTGACGCTATCCGGGGTTATAACTTTTTCAAACTGCTTGCCATCACGCTCAATCATAAAAATCAGTGGCTGCCCAATGCTTTTGGAAACTTCTGCCACTAGCTGATCCCAGCGCGAGACCGGGTTGCCACTGATGGCGATGATTCGATCAGCCGGCCTCAAATCAGCACGCGCAGCGGCACCGTTGACAGCAATCTGATCTACAACCGGAAGGGGCGATAAACGATAGGGAGTCAGTCCCAATTTGGCCAAAAAATCTTTATCCAGATCTTCTTTGACCAAGCTATCCATCGGCAGCGATTTCACCACGCGTTGACTATTGGCTTTACCATCAAGTTGACTGCTGGGTTTAACACCACCTTGTTCGATTTCGATCTCCACCGGCCTATGCTCAACCGCCGCTTCCAATAATGCCATCTGCGCATCGCCCCAAGTGAATACCTCGCGATTACCCACGCGGATAATAAGGTCAAGTTCTGCAAAGCCGGCTCTCGCCGCTGCGCTGGCAGCCACGGGGGTCGCGACATATGGCTTCATGCCAGGCGTGCCCGCCACAAATAAAACCCAGAAAAAAAATGCGGCCAATATAAAGTTGGCAACCGGCCCCGCCATCACAATCAAAATGCGTTGCCAAACGGGCTTGTTGTTAAATGCGCGTTTTCTTTCCGCACTGGGCGCAGTGGTTTCAGCGCTGCCATCGCGCTCATCTGCCATGCGTACATAGCCCCCGAGCGGCAGCGCCGCGATGACCCATTCCGTTTGATCCGACCCATAGCGGCGCAGCCACAGCGGCTTGCCAAAGCCGATCGAGAAACGCAGTACTTTGACATCACACCAACGCGCCACCCAATAATGGCCCAGCTCGTGAAAAGTAACCAAAATACCAATGGCGACCAGAAAAGCCGCGACCGTAATTAAAAAATTCATGAGGTTTGGAGCCTAGAAAGAGCCGCTCGTTCAATGACCTTGATGCGCGCAACGGTTCGGGCATACTCATCCGCGGCAATGATCTCGGCCAGAGTGGTCGCATCACTGACTGCAACATGTGCAAGCACATCTTCAATCACCGCCGGAATATCGGTAAATCGAAGCTGTTGATTCAAGAACGCTGCGACCGCGATTTCATTAGCCGCATTGAGCTGTGCTGCCGCCGTACCGCCGCGCCGCATCGCATCGTAAGCCAGGCGCACACAGGGAAATCGCGCTTCATCGAGCGCTTCAAATTCCAGCTTGCCCGCCTTGGCCAGATCGAGCGTAGGGACGCTGGCGTCGATTCTGTCGGGGAAGCCTAGCCCGTAGGCAATGGGCGTGCGCATATCAGGATTGCCGAGTTGCGCCATAACTGAGCCGTCAAGGTATTCCACCATCGAGTGAATAATACTTTGAGGATGGATTACAACCTCAATTTGTTCGGGCTGGGCATCGAACAACCAGCGGGCCTCAATGACCTCCAGACCTTTATTCATCATGGTGGCGGAGTCGACCGATATTTTTCGGCCCATTACCCAGTTGGGATGGGCGCAGGCTTCATCAGGCGTGACATTTACCAGCGATGAAATAGGCTTGGTGCGAAATGGCCCGCCGGATGCGGTGAGGATAATTTTCTTGACGCCAACCCGCGCTAATCCGTCCGCATAGTTACGCGGTAGCGATTGAAAAATGGCGTTGTGTTCGCTGTCAATCGGCAACAGGGTGGCGCGCCCTTGCTTGACGGCGTCCATGAATAATTGACCGGCCATCACCAGCGCTTCCTTATTGGCGAGCAGGATCCGTTTACCTGCACGCGCCGCAGCCAGGCTGGGCCGCAAACCGGCAGCACCCACAATGGCTGCCATCACCATATCGGTATCTCGATGTGCGGCTATAAAATCCAGTGGCGCATTCAACGATAAATCCAGCGACAAATCCAACGACGAGTCTACTAAACTCGGGCCAGCCGCCAGCACCACAGTTTCCAAACCCAGCTCAGCAAGACGCTGCTTGAGCATGGCGGCTGGGCTCCCCATACCACCAACGCTACTGCCACTGCCATCGCCACCACCGGGCATGACAGCATAACGCGGTCTGAATATTTTGCATTGTTGCGCCAGCTCCTCCACGCGCGAGTGCGCAGAAAGTGCAAAAACCGAAAATCGATTGGGATGGCGAGCGATGACATCCAGAGTGCTCACACCGATAGAACCAGTGGAGCCCAGGATCGTAATTTTCTTCACCGATGAGCTCATAGCTTAGCCGTGAGTATCAAGTAAAGACCTGCTATCGGCAGCGTGGATGTAAGCGCATCAATGCGATCCAGAATACCGCCATGCCCTGGCAGCAAGTGACTGGAATCTTTCAAGCCGACACCACGTTTCATCCATGATTCAAATAAATCGCCCAGTACGGATAGCACACCCAGCACGATGAAAAATCCCAGCAGCCACCAACCTTGTGCGATTAGCTCAATCGCCCAAGTCTCGCCTCGTGCCAGTGCTTGAGCAGAGCTTATGCGCCACAGGAAAAAATATAACGCGACACCCATTAAGCCGCCGATTGCGCCTTCAATGGTTTTGCCAGGGCTAATGGCCGGCGCAAGCTTGTGTTTGCCTAGCGCTTTGCCGGAAAAATAGGCCGCGACATCTGCCACCCAGACAATCAATGCGAACGACAGTAATAGCCACGGACTTTTATCATGAAGCGCCAATAACGATAACCATGTCGGAAAAATAACAATCCAGCCCGTCATTGCGGTGATCACAACAGAGCGTGGACGCCAAGCTCGCTTTAACCATAACGGCGCTATTAAAAACCAGAAAACTGCCGAGACCGAAAACCCCGCCAAAGCAAGCAGCCTGAAGTCCAGAAAATCAACTGCGGGTACGTTAAGGTAGGTAAGAAAAATCAACGCCGAGATTAATGCCGAAAGCGCAAAATAAATCCACCGGCTCATTTTTTCGGCCTCTTTAAATGAGCAAAAGCGACTCCATTCCCAGCATGCAACCAGCGCAATGCCGAGCGTAAAAATATCCCATGCCCAGTTGGGGAATACGAAAAGCGCTACCAGCACAATCGGCAGCATAATTAGCGCCGTGATGATGCGGATTTTTAGCATGTGAATTTCCATGTGCCTGAACTATTGCCACCGACGCAGCAAGTAAAGGCAACCGCAAACGCAATGGGTACTGTTACCAAACCTTCAAGGACCCCAGAGCACTCGGCGGCCTTAGGGCTCGTAGAGTCCTTAGGGGCCGTAGAGGCCTTAGCGACCTCAGGGACCTCAGGGGCCTCAAGGCACTCACGACCACTTAAGCACCTACGCAGCCGTAGCATTCGTGGCGTGAGCAATGTTGGCGGATTTAAGCTGCTCGCTGGTACGACCAAAACGGCGTTCGCGAGTGCGGTAGGATTCAACGGCTTTAATTAAACTGGCGCGGTTGAAATCTGGCCATAGCTCCCCGGTGAAATAAAATTCTGTGTAGGCCAACTGCCACAGCAGGAAATTGCTGATGCGCTCTTCACCACCTGTGCGAATAAACAAATCCGGTTCAGGCGCAAAATTCATGGCGAGATGCGCGTTGATATCATTCTCTACTATGGCAGCCAACTCTATATTTGGCGGGGTTTTTGAAGCATTTTCGCCCTGCGATGCCCGCCATTGCTGGTGTTTAAGTGCGCTAGCTTTATTCACTGCCTGCAAAATATCCCAGCGGCCGCCGTAATTAACCGCCACCGTCAAGGTCAGTTTCTGATTGTTTTTAGTCAGCTCGACGGCGTTGGAAATCAACTCCACGATACGCGGATCGAACGGTGTTAAATCACCAATCACCTTGAAGCGGATATCGTTGTTATGCAGTTTTGCGACTTCCTGTTCAAGCGCACGTAAAAATAGTTGCATCAGCACCGATACTTCTTCGGCAGGACGACGCCAGTTTTCTGACGAAAAAGCAAACATCGTCAAATATTCGACGCCTAATTCACCACAGGTTTTCACCGCCTCACGAACCGCTTCAACACCACGTTTATGGCCCGCTACACGCGGCATAAAACGGCTGCGCGCCCAGCGGCCATTGCCGTCCATGATGATGCAGACGTGACGCGGCACATCGCCTACCTCCGGGATGGATTGGGTTGAACTTAACGTATCAGTGGGCGCGGACATGAATAATGGATAAGGGCTGTAAGGAGCAACGGCTTTATAAAACTAAACCGACATTAATTCATGCTCTTTTTCAGCCACCAATTTATCAACTTCGGCAATAAAACGGTCCGTTAATTTTTGCACATCATCCTGCGCACGTTTTTCTTCGTCTTCAGAAATGGTTTTGGCTTTGAGTGCGTCCTTGAATGCGTTGTTGGCATCGCGACGAATATTTCGCACCGCTACTTTGGCATCCTCGCCTTCACCTTTCACGACTTTCGCCAATTCTTTGCGACGCTCCTCGGTGAGAGCCGGCATCGGCACGCGGATCACATCACCGACCGTTGATGGATTTAAACCCAGATTCGCATCGCGAATCGCTTTTTCGATGGCGGTGCCCATTTTTTTCTCGAAAGGCTGGACCGTGATTGTGCGCGAATCGGCCAGAATCAAATTGCCCACTTGTGAAATCGGTACCATCGAGCCGTAATATTCAACCTGCACATGCTCCAGAAGCCCGGTATGGGCGCGCCCGGTGCGCACCTTGTTCAAGCCGTTTTTTAACGACTCAACCGACTTATGCATCTTTTGTTCGGATTGTTTTTTTTGATCTGGAATATTCATTTTCGCTCCTGCATTTTCTGGACATTTTCTAAAACCAACACCCAACTTTATATTTTCTTAAAGCTTATTTTGCACTACGCGTAAACCAGAGTGCCTTCATCTTCGCCCATTACCACACGCTTTAATGCGCCTGCTTTAAAAATGGAGAATACATTGATTGGCAACTTTTGGTCACGGCACAAAGCCAGTGCGGTCGCGTCCATCACTTTCAAATTTTTGATAATCGCCTCATCAAAGGTGAGCGTATGGTAGCGCGTTGCGGTTTTATCTGTTTTCGGGTCAGCCGTGTAAACACCATCAACCTTGGTGGCTTTCAGCACAATATCGGCTTCGATCTCGCGGCCGCGCAGCGCAGCAGCAGTATCAGTGGTAAAAAATGGATTGCCCGTGCCCGCTGCAAACACCACCACTTTGCCTTCTTCCAGGTAGCGCATGGCCTTGCCGCGAATATAGGGCTCAACCACCGGTTCAATATTGATTGCTGATTGCACGCGCGGCACCAAACCCGCTTTAGCCAGTGCATCTTGCAGCGCCAGGGAGTTAATCACGGTCGCCAGCATGCCCATGTAATCCGCGGTCGCGCGATCCATCCCGACAGCGCTTGATGACACCCCGCGAAAAATATTACCGCCACCAATCACGATGCCAATGGCAACACCCATGTTGGCGACTTCTTTGATCTCGTTAACGATGCGCTCGATGGTCGGACGGTTGATGCCGAACGCATCGTCGCCCATGAGGGCTTCGCCAGAGAGCTTCAGCAGAATCCGTTGATACTTGGGGGTCATGGTGGTCGATCTCCTCGTTCGTCATGGATTGATTACTGCTTAAATTTTTGCTTGAATGGCTCAATAAGCTTCAGAAATGAATCAACCATTTCAGCCTTGCTAATAAAGCACAACCCTAGCATGGGAGCGGGTTTCAAAGCATTTATGCCTTAAACTCCGCACCAATACAGGGGGCATACTTCCGCTTTCAGTGCTACTTATGTTCCTACTGCTGTGAATGACTTACGTGCGCTCCACCCTTGATAAGGGTTACAGCGCCTTCGCCGCAGCAGCCGCTTCAGCGACTTCAGCTGCAAAATCAGTTACTTTTTTCTCAATACCTTCACCCACCAAATAGAGGGAAAAACCATTGACGGCAGCACCTTTTGATTTCATCAGTTGCTCGACAGTCTGTTTATCGTCTTTCACAAACGGCTGGCTGAGTAACGATACTTCCTTGATAAATTTGGCAATGGAGCCATCGACCATTTTGGCAACGATCTCTGCAGGCTTGCCCGATTCGGCCGCCTTGGCGACCGCTACTGCGCGCTCCTTGGCAATATCTTCAGCCGGCACGCCGCTGGCATCGAGCGATTTTGGTTTCGTTGCCGCAATATGCATTGCAACGTCTTTAGCCAGCGTGACATCGCCACCGGTCACATCAACCAGCACACCTACTTTTGCACCGCCGTGAATATAGGAGTTCAACAAACCGATTGCAGCGGTGCGAACGAAACGACGAATTGATACATTTTCACCAATTTTACCAATCAGCGTTTTACGGGTTTCTTCTATCGTTGAACCGTTGTGAGCGAGTGCTGACAGCGCCGCGACATCAGCCGGATTTTGGGTAGCAACCAGCTCCGCAACGTTAGCGGCGAGCGCCAGAAAATCATCATTTTTGGCCACAAAATCGGTTTCGCAGTTGACTTCAACCATTGCGCCCAATTTCTGATCGCCTGAAATATAAATCGCCACCACGCCCTCAGCGGCTACGCGTGAGGCAGCTTTGCTGGCCTTGTTGCCTAATTTCACACGCAAAATTTCTTCGGCTTTTTCCATGTCGCCCGCTGCTTCAGTCAGCGCTTTTTTACATTCCATCATGGGCGCGTCAGTTTTTTCGCGCAATTCCTTAACCATACCTGCCGTAATATCAACCATTGCTTTTTCCTATCCGTCTATCTGAGCCATCAATCATTTGCAGTTCAAAAAAAAGGGGCCGGAGCCCCTTTTTCCGTTTTCCCGTTTACTTCGCGTCGTCTTCTGTGACTTCGACCAGTTCTTCGCCTTCCGGGGCCACCATTTCAGTGATCACGGCATTTTTGCCTTCAAGAATCGCGTCAGCCACACCGCGAGCGTATAAACGAATCGCCCGGGTTGAATCGTCATTACCGGGGATGATGTAATCCACACCATCCATCGAGTTATTCGTATCCACGATACCGATGATCGGCACGCCGAGCTTCCGGGCTTCTGTAACGGCAATTTTGTGATAGCCGACATCGATCACAAAAATCGCATCCGGTACACCGCCCATGTCTTTGATACCGCCCATGGAGCGCTTGAGTTTTTCCAGCTCACGGGAAACCATCAGACCTTCTTTTTTGCTCAATTTTTCAATTGACCCGTCTTCAACCATCTGTTCAAGATCTTTCAAACGCTTGATGGAGCCTTTGACGGTTTTATAGTTGGTCATCATGCCGCCGAGCCAGCGGAAATCAACATACGGCATGCCTGCACGCTGCGCTTCTTCCATCACGATTTCACGGGCTTGACGTTTGGTGCCGACAAACAAAATAGTGCCTTTGTTTGAAGCCAATTGACGTACAAACTTGAGCGCATCCTGGTACATCGGGAGCGATTTCTCAAGGTTGATAATATGGATTTTGTTGCGCGCACCGAAGATATACGGTGCCATTTTGGGGTTCCAGAAGCGGGTTTGGTGGCCGAAGTGGACACCAGCTTCCAGCATTTGACGCATGGTTACTGACATTTGAAATACTCCAAAGTTAAGGTTGGCCTCCACTCGCTGTAAGCTTAATTCAAAAATGCTGCCCAGAATCAAGACCTTAACGTGTAGCGAGTGTGCGTATTGATGTTGCTTTGATAATGTAACTTTAGCCCTAGAATATGACCATCTAACCTGAATTGAATCAGATCAGCAGAAGATTATAACCGTAAAACCCGTTAATAATCAATCGCTATTCAACCTACTGCCATAGCCTAAGCAAAGTTTGATCAGACATCAACACGACTTAAAAATCATCAAATTCACCGCGGTGCGTAGTTGATTTGTGCTTCGATGCGCACTTTCTTGCCGCACCTTCGTGCTCACTTTCGTACTATGCCGCGTCAAAGGCTCTTGCTATAATTACCCTTTAATTTTTTCTATATTTTCGAGGTAACACCTGTGTCATTAGCATTAAAAAATAGTGATGATATTGCTAGTATGCGCATTGCGGGGCGGCTGGGATCCGAGGTGCTGGATTACATCACCGCCTTTATAAAACCAGGCGTAACGACGGGCAAACTTGATCAGCTTTGTCATGACTTTATGGTGAATGTTCAAGGCACCATTCCAGCAACTTTGAATTACGCGCCGCCTGGCCACAAGCCCTATCCGGCTTCAAGCTGCACTTCGGTGAACCATCAGGTTTGTCACGGTATCCCCGGCGAAAAAATATTAAAAAACGGCGATATTCTGAATATTGATATTACCGTCATCAAGGACGGCTACCACGGCGACAATAGCCGCATGTTTTATATTGGCGAGCCCTCTATTCAAGCACGGCGTTTATGCGAAATGACTTACCAGGCCATGTGGCTAGGGATTGATCAGGTCAAGCCTGGCGGCACGCTGGGGGATGTCGGTCATGCGATTCAATCATTTGCCGAAAAGAACGGCTATAGCGTGGTGCGCGAATTTTGCGGTCACGGTATTGGTAAAAAATTCCATGAGGAGCCGCAGATTTTGCATTACGGCAAACGCGGCAGCGGCATGACGATGAAGCCTGGCATGATTTTTACAGTTGAACCAATGATCAATGCCGGCCGCCGTGATATTCGTATGCTGGGCGATGGCTGGGGCGTGGTAACTGCTGATCACAGTTTAAGCGCACAGTGGGAACATACGGTACTTGTCACGGACGACGGCTTTGAAGTATTGACGGTTTCGGCGGGCTCACCGGCGCGGCCAGCCTTAAGCACGGCTAGCGCGTAGTCAATATCGGCGGTACCTGACAGCCATTGATGCCCCGTATTCTTGCCCCTTCTATTTCATCTGCGTCTGCGCCGCTAAACGCAGTGCCCTCTGGAATTACAGAAATTGCCGCCTACGCAGGCGCATGGCGGCTCTGCATGGCGGACGCCAAAGCTGAGCTTAGGCAGCGCTACTTTGAGCGCCCCAATCCAGTTAGCCATTTACGCGCACTTGCCGCGTTAACGGATAATTTATTGCAGCGCCTGGCAACCGAAACGGCGCTGCCCGCAAACTACGCGTTGGCTGCCGTAGGCGGTTACGGGCGCGGCTATTTATATCCATTATCCGATGTGGATATCCTCATTCTGTTGCCCGATAGCGCCACGACCGGCGCTGAAGCCGGGCAGATCGTTGAACGTTTTGTCACTTTACTATGGGATGTTGGGCTTGAACCGGGGATCGCCGTCCGAACTATTAAAGAGTGTGTGGATGAGGCTGCTAAGGAGGTGACCGTTGACACTAGCCTGCTGGAAGCGCGCCCGATCTGGGGAGATCAGAATTTGGTCAAAACGCTTTTGCTAAAACTGCATCAGGCGCGCAATCTCAAACATTTTTTCGACGCAAAAATCGCCGAGCAGCGAAAACGGCATGCACGACATCATGATGTTGCGCTCAATCTGGAACCCAATATCAAGGAAAGCCCTGGCGGATTGCGCGATTTGCAAATGATGCTGTGGCTGTCAAAGGCGGCGCAATTAGGCGATGACTGGCACGCGCTGGCCGCTCAGCACATCATCACACCCGACGAAGCCAGGCATATTGCGCACCATGAACGAGTGCTCATGAATTTGCGCATTCGGCTGCACTATTTATCGGGACGACGTGAAGACCGATTGGTATTTGATCACCAGACGGCGCTGGCGGCTGAGCTGAAAATCATGCCTGGCAAGCATCGTCTCGCCTCTGAAGCATTAATGCGTCGCTACTACCTGACCGCCAAAGTAATCTGGCAAATGAATTCAATTTTATTAACCAATTTAATTGAGCGAATTTCTCAACGAAAAAAAGATGTGGTGCGAAAAATTGATGATGATTTTGATCTCATTAACGGCAATATTGCCGCGCGCGATGAAACCATTTTTCAGCGTAATCCACACGCCATTTTTAAGGCATTTCTCGCGCTGCAGCAGGTTTATGAAGCTGAATTTTTTGCGCCTGAAACCCTGCGCGCTCTGTGGCGCGCAGTGCCGCTCATTGATCGCTCCTTTCGCGAAGACCCCGCCGTAAACCAGCTTTTTCTGAATATTTTAAAAAGCGAAAAAGTAACCTTCACCCTACGTCGCATGAGCCGCTACGGTGTACTGGGTCGCTATATTCCTGCGTTCGGTCGCATTGTCGGACAAATGCAGCATGATCTTTTTCATGTCTACTCAGTTGATGAACATATCCTAATGGTGATTCGCAATCTGCGTCGTCTGGTGCTGCCGCGTTTTGCACATGAGTTTCCGTTTTGTCATGAGCTGGCCCGCGATTTCGAGCGCCCCGAAATTTTGTATCTGGCTGCGCTGTTTCACGATATTGCCAAAGGCCGGGGTGGCGATCATTCCGAATTAGGGAAAAAAGACGCACGCCTGTTCTGCAAAAAAATGCGCGAGGCCAGCCTGAACAGTTTCAGCAAAGCTGATGCTGATTTGGTGGCTTGGATTGTTGAGATGCATTTGCAAATGTCGGCGGTTGCACAAAAGCAGGATCTTTCCGATATTGATGTGATCGCCCGATTCGCGACGCTGGTTCGCACCGAGCGTCGACTGGTCGCGCTTTATATTTTTACCGTCGCCGATATTCGCGGTACCAGCCCGCATGTATGGAATAGCTGGAAAGCAAAATTGCTTGAGCAGCTATTTCGCGCCACCTTGAAACTGCTGCGCGGAGAAGCCGTGCCGAACGAGCGCTGGATCGAAAATAAAAAAGCCGAAGCACTCGCGCTGTTTCTGGAAGCGAGCAGGCAACCGAACCTCTCGCCGACAATCTGGCCACAGATGGGGACTAATTATTTTCAGCGTTTTGAACCACATGAAATGGCTCAGCATGCCCTGATGCTGGAAGGTATACCGGTGGCCGAACTCAGCGCTTTTTCGCAGGCATTGGTGAATGTGCAGATGCCGCATGCCATAGATAGCAATATTATCGAAGACGGCTTTACGGTCATGGTGATTACCCGTGATCAGCCCGGCTTGTTTGCGCGCATCACGGGCTGTTTTGAACGGCTCGTATTTGATATTGCCGCCGCCAAAATTTTCACCACGCCGGACGGCATTGCCTTCGATACGTTTCAGGTTTTGCCCAAGCACGGCAAGGCCGCTGGCTATCGAAATCTGGCCCAAATCATCGAAGTCGAACTGGCGAAAGCAATCGACAGTCACGCCCCGATTGTTGATGTCATGCCTGGACGATTGTCGCGCCAGGTCAAACATTTCCCGATCAAACCCACCATTACCTTAATGCCCTCACGGCATCCGCCCTACTATGACCTCTCGGTGAGCTGTGCAGACCGTCCGGGTTTGCTATCAACCATCGCGCGCGTGCTGCTGAAGTTTGATATTAATTTGCATGACGCACGGGTGAGCACATTAGGGCAGCGCGCTGAAGATGCGTTCGTAATCGAAAACGCTCAACTCGCAGACGCCGAATTTAATCGCAAGCTGCGAACAAGGTTGGTCGCGCAATTAGCGCCTGAATTTAACAATTCTTAAATCAAATCCTAAACAAAAGCCTAGACAATATAAAAATATCAAACTAGCCGTCTGGCGGGCAATTACAGTCAAAAATGCCTGAAAATCCGCTCCAGTACTGGCGTTTAACATTTTATATAAAAACTTGACTGGCATTTTGTGTCGACAACGTCATAGCTTACGATATGGTTGCTTGCCTGCGTTAGCATTCAGCGAGAATGAGCCCTCACTCAGATTTTAAAACAGGGCGTCGCCCGCTGAAACTTCTATTGTGGGCAGTAGGGTAGACAATTATTTTTTATTTCTTATTGACAAACTTAATCCAATTCGACTATTTTAATACGAATCGTTCTCATTTGTTTTTTTACTTGTGTTAAACCTTGATCAAATCAGGATTTTTACCTGCCTCCTTTTGAATTTTTAACTTTTGGTTTTTAACTTTTTTATTGTTGGCGTTTTTATTTTTCCACTGTTTTTTCATGCCCCCAAAATCAAGTATCGCTCTTACGACTTCCTATCCATCTAAAGCTCTTTATAAAAGTGCTTTTATAAAACGCCTTTAAAGATTAAAAAAATTTATGACCGCAGACATTCACTCCATAAATCGCCGCCAGTTTTTGCTGACCACCGGTGCGGGCGCATTATCCGCCGCGCTGCCACTTACGAGTGAGGCAGCCAAAAGCGTTGTACCTGCATTGAAACGACGCAATGCTTATCAACAAGCCAACCTAGCTGCGAGCAACGGCCGCTATGGGGCGAAATTTATTTTTGAGGGGATGGTTGATGCGTGGGGGATTGCGATTCGGCCTGCAGGCGCTGGCGGCCATTTTTGGGTGACAGCCGGCGCGACGTCGTATCAATTTGTGGGCGATGTAGCTACGTCCAGCAATCCCAATTTACGCACTCTGTTTCAAGATGGACTCAGCGAGGTTTACATCCCGTGTGCCGATGCACTCACGACCGCCGACAGTATAGGCAAAGTAACCGGCACCGTTTATAACGGCGCGCTGATTACATCTGATCTTTTCAGGGTCAGACAGCAAACGGCCACGATCAATAATCAGTCCGTATTGTTTGATGGTTCTGCCCGCTTCATTTTTGTCACGGATTCCGGCACGATCTCGGCGTGGACAGACCGCGCTGCCAACGGTTGCACCGTACGCGTCAATGGCCCTTCACAATTAATGTTTGATGGCAGCGGTCAAGGCATGGCATTTTTCGGGGTTGCGGTTAAAACAGATTCCTGGGATGTCTTATGGGCTGCTGATTTTGGAACTGATCCGCAAATCCGCCAGTTCAATAAAGCCTGGGCACTGGAGCCAACCAGAGGATTTGTCAATCCCTTTGCCACCGGCAATTTACGCGACCCAACCAATCCCGACCAGGGTAATAAAGCGCGTCCTGGTGATCCGGTGCCATTCAATATTCATATTCTCAATGGCCGCGTGTTTGTGATGTATTGCATTAGCCAGGTATTACGTAATGAGGCCGGTTTCATTGTTAACGCCCGGCAATTTTTTGCCGCAGAAGAAGACTCGTTGGATGCCGCCGCTGAAGCAAAAACCAGTGGATTCCCCAATCGCGGCAAATTAGTCGAATACAACCTTGAGGGTGAAATCGTAAAAATTTACGAAGACACTGGACGCCTTAACGCGCCTTGGGGAGTGGCGATTGCGCCTGCTAATTTTGGCCTGCTCTCCCATATGCTGCTAGTGAGCAATTTTGGTGGCCTCGGTAAAATCGCTGCCTTTAACCCATCCACTGGGCGCTTTATTGACTACATGCGCGACCCCGATGGAAATGTCATCGGCTTAGATGGCATATGGGCTCTGATGTTTGGCAACGGCGTGAGTTTGGGCGACACCAACGCACTCTATTTCGCCGCTGGCACGGAAGGGGAAACTGCGGGACTGTTTGGTTCCTTGCGTTATATCGGCGACCGCTGATAAGCCATTGCGTCACCATTCAGCCCATCGTTAATAAACAGCCCCACATTAACCACTTTTTAAATCATCGAATTTAATCATCAAAAGTCGTCATCAACATACGGCAACAAGGAAAAACAATGCGTGCAAACAATAAATGGTGTGTCCCCGCGATCATCGCGCTCGGTGTCAATATGGCGCTGGCATCAAGCTCAGCTTTCGCGCAGAGCAGCGAAACACAATTGATGAACCGGCTTGAACAGCTTGCCGCCGAACTCGATAAGGTTAAAGCCGAATTAAAACAAATCAAACAAAAGCAAGATACGCCTTCCCCGGTTGTGTCGAGCGCATCGGTCAGCATGCCCACATCGAACACACCATCACTATCACCTACTCAGCTGACCGCGTATGGTGAAATTAAGTATAGTCGCCCGCGCACTGATTCATCTGCAACCCAGTCCGATGTCGCACGCTTGGTGCTGGGTTTTCAGCACCGCTTTGATGAAAAAACTAAGGTCATTGCAGAGCTCGAAGTCGAGCATGCAGTTACTTCTTCAACCGATAGTGGTGAGGTCGCGGTTGAGCAAGTTTATGTTGAGCATCGGCTCAACAACACATTTGGCGCACGTGCCGGCCTGTTTCTGATTCCGTTGGGACTTATCAATCAAAACCATGAGCCCCACGCTTTTTATGGTGTGAACCGCCCCACCGTTGAAACTTCAATCATTCCTTCCACGTTGCGTGAGGCAGGCATTCAATTGTTCGGCGAACACGACAACGGTGTCTCCTGGAGCGCCGGTATCACCACCGGTTTTAATTTAACCAAATGGGATCCGCTGAATGCAGAGGGCGTTGAATCACCATTGCGCACACTGCATCAAGAAGGCGCGCTCGCCAAATCCAAAGATTTATCCTTCTTTGCTGCCGCTGACTGGCGCGGCATCCCGGGCTTGCGCATCGGCGCAGGCTTCACCACTGGCAAAGCAGGACAAGGCACTGCAGGCTTTGCTGCAAAAGATGCCCGCACCACGTTAGCCGATGTACATGCGCAGTGGACACCGGGCGCATGGGATTTTGCTGCGGTTTATGCACGCGGCACCATTTCCGGTGCAGGCGCGCTAAATCAAACCTTCGCAGGCGCACCTTATCTGGTGCCTAAATCGTTTGATGGATGGTATGGACAAGCTGCTTATAAGATCCGTTTGAATGGTGATTATCGAATCTCGCCTTTTGTACGTTTTGAGCGAATCAACACGGGCCGAAGCTTTGATGGTGTTGTCGCCGGATTGAATGCAATCGCCTATGATACGGAATCGATTTGGACTACTGGCCTGAATTTCAATATCGCGCCAACTGTAGTGCTCAAGGCGGATTATCAGCGCTATAAAATAGTCAAAGATTCGGATCGCCTGAATCTGGGCCTGGGGTTTTCGTTTTGATGATGATCATCCATTGATGCTGCCGGTCCTTCTGCACTGCGTCCGTTAAGCTTCGTCCTCTCAGCTACGTCCTTTAAACTTTACCCTTATGAAATCCGCTCTGGTTTGGTTACCGGTATCAGCGTTAGTGGTGATAGCGCCCGCCTATGCAGGACAGTATGCGACTGCCGACGAAGCGGCACGACGCGCTTTTCCGGAAGCGACATCATTTAAGGAAAGTGTTTTTCAACTGACCGCGGAGGAGCTCCGTGCCGTCTCGGCTGCCACTGGATTGCCTGCCAAGCCCGCGCTGTGGCGCGCCATGATAGCGATGAGCGTGGAAACACCCATCGGCATGGTGGTATTGGATGGCGTGATCGGCAAGTTCGAGCTGATTGATTATGCGGTGGGCATCGGTACTAACGGCAAAATTCGCCATGTCGAAATCCTCGCGTATCGCGAAAGTCACGGCTATGAGGTGCGTTTGCCCGCATGGCGCAAACAATTTGTGGGCAAAAATAAAACCGATAAATTAAGAGTCAGTGAGGATATTTCCTCAATCAGCGGGGCCACCATGAGTGCCACCCATATTACGGATGGGGTCAGGCGCATCGTCAGTACCGTGGATATTTTGAAAGCAGCCGGAAAACTCTAAGTATGTCGAGCTCGTCAAACTCGTTGAATATTACGCCGCCAAGCTTGCAAAAACGCGCGAGGCCGTTACTCGGCACCGTCGTTGAGATAGCGATGTGTGGCGTGGATGAAACCGCCTTTATGCGTGCAAGCAATGCTGCTTTTTCGCGCATTGAGGCCATCCATCAAGTGATGAGCTTTCATGAGCACACCAGCGATTTAAGCGCCATTGCCCGTGCCAAAAAAAATGCGGCTTTTCCGATCTCGCCAGATACCTGGAAAACATTGGCGCTCGCGCTTGATATTGAAGCACGCAGCAACGGGATCTTTAACCCGACCATCGCGCCCGAATTGGTCAAGCGCGGGCTGCTGCCTGCTTTTGATCCAGACGGGGAGAATCATATGCCGCCGCAAGGCAGTCTTAAAAAAAGTATTACGCTGGAAGAAAATTTTCACATCCACATTCGTACGCCGGTATGGATTGATTTAGGCGGTATCGCCAAAGGCTACGCGGTTGATGCCGCCGTTGATGCACTGATCGCCCATGAGATTCCGCATGGCATGGTGAATGCGGGCGGTGATCTGCGGGTGTTTGGCGATATTGAACAAGTTGTGAGTGTGCGTGTCCCCCATGCGCCGACTACAGTGCTGCCCATTGCGAGCTTGCGCAATCTGGGCTGTGCAACTACAGCCCGTTATTATTCATCCCATGTTGATGGCGCTATCGTGGGCGCGCGCAGCATCGCCGCCGCGCATTATGATTCTGTCAGTGTGATGGCGCCTAGTTGCGCGGTGGCGGATGCGCTCACTAAAGTGGTATGGCTTGGCGATCCGAATAGTCCCGAAATACATAAAACCCTAAAGCATTTTAAGGCGAACGCCGCGCTGATAAACTCTGCGGGCATAGTGCATCGGCTTTAATAGCTTTAATAGCTTTATTGGCTTTCGCAGCTTTAGGAACGATAACGTCTCCTTCTCACCATTTACTACAGCATGTCTAAAAGACTCGTCACCCATCAATTAGGGCCACAACACCGTCGCCTTACTTATGCCTGTTTCATATTGCTATGGGTATCCGGATTATTGTGGCTGGTCTTTCACTATTTCATGTCGGTTGTCAGCGAATTTGGTGTCGGCCCTCATCCTTTGCAGCTCTGGTGGCTAAAGCTGCACGGCTTGACCGCCATGGGCGCGCTGGTTATTTTTGGCTCATTGATGCCGGGTCATATTCGTAAGGCATGGCAGCATCGAAAAAACTATGTCTCGGGCGTTGCGATGGTGACCAGCATGATCGCGCTCACTTTAACCGGCTATGCACTTTACTATGTTGGTGGTGAGCAATGGCGGCCATTGATCAGCATCGTTCATTGGCTATGGGGACTGGCAATGGCACCGTTGATCGTGTTGCATATTGGCCTGGGGCGGCGTGCACGTTTGCGTGCGGCACAATAAAACCGTTGTTGTGAATACCAACTAATCATCGCGCCGACTGATTTGCTTCGCGCTGATGAATCTTTATCACTGAATACTTTTGCGAATGATTAGCGGGGGCGGTCGATTCAAAAGGGCCATCAACACTAACGCCTACACCGACACCGACATCGGAACCGCAGGCACCGCAACTTCCACAGCCGCTGCCACAAGACTTTCCCGATGGCGATTCTATTGGAAAGCTTTGCGCCATGATTTTTGCTAGCGTTTGCAGGCCAAAGCTCGATGCACCTTGCGCAAGCCACGCTGCGGATTTTCTAACCAGCCATTTTGGTGCATACCGATACAGCGCATAAAGGGCGGCCAACGCAACCACTAACGCCACGATAATATTTTCAGCCATCTCAAGGCCCCCATATCGCCAGTGCAGCGCGGTAAGTCATAAACGACGCTAGATAGGCCAAACCAAACAAATAGGCCGCCATTAAAATGGGATAGCGCCAACCATTGGTCTCGCGCTTGACGGCACTTAATGTCGCCACACACTGCGGTGCGAACACATACCATGCCAGCAGCGATAAGGCCGTCGGCAGGCTCCAGGTGCTCGCAATAATGGGCGTTAGCTGCGAAGCCAGTGCATCGCCTGTTTGCGATAACGCATAGACCGTACCCAGTGCGCTGACCGCCACCTCGCGTGCCGCCAGGCCCGGCACCAGAGCAATACAGATTTGCCAGTTAAAGCCAATCGGCGCAAAAATAACTTCGAGTCCACGCCCCATGATGCCGGCCAGGCTATAGTAAATCGCGGGCTGTGTTGCATCCGGTGGTGCGCCAGGAAAGCTCGCCAAAAACCACAGCAAAATCATCAGCGATAAAATAATAGTGCCTACCCGCATCAAAAAAATCTTGACCCGTTCCCACAAACCAATCGCTAAATTTCGCAAATGCGGCCAGTGATAATCAGGCAACTCCAGCATCAGCGACTGGTGTATTTTGCGGCCTGCAAACTGCTTGAATGCATACGCCACCGCCATCGCCGAAACAATGCCCGCCACATAAAGCGTAAACAGCACGATGCCCTGCAAATTAAAAATATGCCCGATCGTTTGGTCAGGAATAAAAGCTGCGATGATCAACGCGTAGACCGGCAACCGCGCTGAGCACGTCATCAGCGGCGCAATCATAATCGTCACCAGACGGTCGCGCGGATTCTGAATGGTGCGGGTTGCCATAATGCCGGGAATCGCGCAGGCAAAGCTGGACAGCAACGGAATAAACGCACGACCGGACAAGCCAACCCGGCCCATCACCCGATCCAGCAAAAAAGCGGCGCGCGGCAAATAGCCCGAATCTTCGAGGGCCAAAATAAAGAAAAACAAAATCAGAATCTGCGGTAAAAAAATCAGCACCGCGCCAATGCCGCCAATAATGCCGTCCACCAGCAAACTATTCAGCATGCCGTGGGGCAGTGTCGATGCGACCAATACACTGAGCCACGCCACACCATTCTTGATCAAATCCATGGGCAACTTGGCCCAGCTAAATACGGCCTGAAATACCATAAACATCAGTATCGCCAACACCACGAGGCCCAGTACCGGATGCAGCACAATAACGTCAATTTTTTCGGTCGTGCGATGCGGCGTCACCGGCTCTTCAACACACAGTTGCAAAATACGTCGTACTTCCTGCTGGGTTTCAGCCAACGTGTGCGAGGCTTCGGCAACCTGACCGGTAACAAAAACTGACGCATCCAGTGAATCAAGCACAGCCACTAATTTGGCCTCGCCGCCGGAACGCACCGCGACCGTTTCCACCACTGGCACACCGATCTCAAGACTGAGTTTCTCGCGATCAATTTTAATGCCGCGTTTTTTCGCAACATCGCTCATATTCAGCGCCAGCACCAGCGGCTTACCCAACCGCTTCAGTTCCAGCGCGAGACGTAAATTAAGCCGCAGATTAGTAGCATCGACGACACAGACAATACCGGTGGGCGCAGGCTCGTCATGCCGGTAGCCCAACACCACATCACGCGTAATGGCTTCATCTGGCGTGGTCGCCACCAGGCTATACGCACCCGGCAAATCCAGCACCCGCCAAACCCGGCCACCTGGAGAAACAAAGCTGCCCTCCTTGCGCTCAACTGTAACGCCGGCGTAGTTCGCGACTTTTTGACGAGCGCCGGTGAGCCGATTAAACAGCGCGGTCTTGCCGCAGTTAGGGTTACCCACTAAAGCAATGAGTGACGGCGCGGGATTTATAGCAGCATTCATCAGCAGCGTTTCATCGATAAGTCAGTCTGCCACGACCGATGCAGCGACCACCGATATTTGCGCCGCTTCAAATCGCCGTAGCGCAAAGGTAGTGCCGCCACTGTTCCTGCCACCATGCGAGCCGCCATGTGTGCCACCGTGTGAGCCACCAACCCGCACCGCGATCGGCTCACCTGACCAAAATCCTTTTGCCAATATCGTGACCGCTTCGCCCTTCACAAAACCCAGCTCCATCAAGCGACGGGAAAAATCAGTTCCGCCTTCCTGAACATGTGGCATAACCTGCGCGACCACCGCCGACTGGCCTTTGCGTAGCTGATCAAGCGTTAGCGTTGGCGTTGATGGCGGTGTTGGCATTACAGCTTGCACCTGAGTGATCGCGTCAGTAGAAAACATTTTGTGATCTAAGTTTATTTCAGCGTGTTCGGCGCAAGCGCCGTACAGGAACTGCATGAACCGTAGAGCGAAAGCGAATGATCGCGCAGCATAAAGCCGCGCTGTTTGGCGATCAGCGACTGACGCCGTTCAATCGCCTCATCTATAAATTCTTCTACTTTGCCGCAATCAACGCACACCATATGATCGTGATGTTCACTGGCACTTAATTCAAATACTGCGCGTTCACCTTCAAATTGACGGCGCCATAAAATGCGCGCCTCGGCAAACTGCATGAGCACCCGATAAATAGTGGCAAGGCCAACATCAATATTGTCTCTTATCAACAGACGATAGACGTCCTCTGCCGAAAGATGGCGTACATCGCTTTGCTGGAACAACTCCAGGATTTTCAATCTCGGCAGCGTTGCTTTGAGCCCGGAGTCGCGTAGTTCTTTAGGGATTTCCATATCTCGATTTATTTACAGCCCGATTATCTTGTGCTGGTTGCGCCTTCGTGTGTTGCTCACACGCGGCCACTCAACCTCATCCAGATACGATCAATTATCACTCTCGTTCTTAACCGCAATAACAATCGACATCGCTTGCTTTGGATTGCAGCCTAAACAGATTAAAATCTAATGTTGATTAAAATATTTTCCATCCTAAAAAAGGCTCTGCCATGAAGGGCGATAAAACTGTCATTAAGCATCTCAACAAACAGCTCACCAATGAGCTAACGGCCATTAACCAATATTTTTTGCACGCACGCATTTACAAACATTGGGGTCTGGCTGCAATTGCCAAAAAAGAATATGAAGAGTCGATCGGTGAAATGAAACATGCCGATAAATTAATCGAACGCATTCTGATGCTGGACGGCCTGCCTAACCTGCAGGACATGCACAAAATCGCCGTAGGTGAATCCGTTCCAGAAGCGCTCGCTGCAGATTTAAAGCTTGAATATATTTCCCAATCCGTGGTGAAAGAAGCAATTGCCCTTTGTGAAACCGCACGTGATTTTGTTTCCCGTGATTTGTTTCAGATAATTCTTGACGACACTGAAGAACATATTGACTGGATCGAAACGCAGCAAGAGCTGATTGATAAGCTGGGCATTCAAAACTATTTGCAGACCCAGGTAGGTGAAGTAAGTTCATGATTTCAGCACCACCGCATTGAGCACAACAGTATGGGTATGGTGATCAGCTTAGATCGCCATACCAAAATCATTTTCCAGCGCCCGCATTTCCGATTTGTGTTCTTTAATCACACGCGTTGCATCTTTTTTGCATTTGCCACAGCAAGTCCCTACGCCCAATTCGCAATGGATTTTCCGGTAGCTGTCACAGCCCAGCTCAACCGCGTGGCGAATTTCACGATCAGTGACGGCGTTGCAAACGCAAATGTACATAGCTGAATTGACCTTTCCTGCTGACAAATTAAGTGCGAATCATTCCCATTACAGATAATATCTGTAATGACAATGATTCGCAACTACAATTTATTGAGGAATGATAGGGCCTCATGCCACGCCAATGGGTGGAAGCAAAAAAATCAAGCTTCAACCCATGAGAATTGGATATAGATTGAGCGCGACTTGATAGTGATAGGCGTTCACACCAGCGCTCTCGACCGCATCGAGTTAAAGAATCAAAGAAAAAACCGACTGCTTAAACTCAGCCAACCGCTTTATGCTCGCTCAGATTGATCCAGCCTCTAATCACGCGGTACAAATACCAAACCAGCACCGCCACCGGCAGCACCCACAAAACGAGCATGCCAATGCCAAGTGTGAGTAGGCCCAGCACCCAGAACACGACCCAGGCAGCGATGGCCCATAGAAGTCCCCACCAAAATGTGCGGGACATGTAGGCGTAATGCGTATCCAGCCATGTGCCGCTCACATCGTCACGCTTTACCACGCCGATAATCATGGCGATGATCGCAAACGTCCAGAGTGTAAACGGTGCAACCGCATGCATGCCGTACATGACATGGGTGATGGTGATGGAGCCGGACACATCACGCTCGTTGTTGTTGTTGCTATTGTTGTTGCTATTGTTGTTACTGTTGCTGCCGCCATCACCACTGTTGGTGGGCGTTACATCAATGGTCTCTGCCATGGTTATTGCCTTTCAGATTGGTGGGGTGAATAGTATGTGGGTTGATAAATTAAACGCGTGTTGGATCAATCGTCGTCTTGTCCTGCCAACTCCGGAAACAACACTTCGGTAAAACCAAAGTGCGACATATCGTTCATCCGCATTGGGTACAACACGCCGTCGAGATGATCGCATTCATGCTGCACCACCCGCGCATGCCAGCCAGACACAGTGCGATCAATTTTATGGCCGTTCTCGTCAAAACCGGTGTAGCGCAGCTTTAAATGACGCGGCACCAAGCCGCGCATGCCCGGCACGGATAGGCACCCTTCCCAGCCGTCTTCTAGTTCTGGTGACAACGGCGTAAGTTCAGGATTGATCAACACGGTGAATGGCACCGGCTCAGCATCGGGGTAACGCGGGTTGTTCTTTAATTCGAAAATCACGACACGCAGGTTTTCACCAATCTGCGGCGCAGCCAGGCCAGCGCCATTGGCGGCGATCATGGTCTCATTCATATCGGTTAACAATTCATGCAGCTCAGGCGAGCCAAATGCCGCATGCGGCAGCGGTGCAGACACCTGCATCAAACTGGAGGTACCCATTTTCAGGATTTCTCGAATCATAAGCGGCCCCTATTTAAATCCACGCACTTCAGTCGGCATGGCAGCATGCAGCTCGACAGCTTGGGCCAGCACCGTGCGAATTTTTTCCATACCCACTTTTAATACCGCCTCGGCCTCTTCCAGCTTGATGCCGGCGCTAGAGCTACCGCGTCCGGCAGCGTGATTCATGGACAGCGCCAGCGTCGCATAGGATAAATCAAGCTCACGTGCCAATGCTGCTTCGGGTGCGGTGGTCATACCGACCATGGTGCAGCCATCGCGCTCCATCCGGTTTACTTCGGCCAGGGTTTCTAGGCGCGGGCCTTGCGTAACACCCAGCACGCCGCTATCGACCACCGGGATGCCGCTTGCTTTGGCGGCAGCCAGATATAGCATCCGCGCACGATGGCAATACGGAAAAGTGAAATCGATGTGCGTGACCGGCTTATCGCCTTCAAAAAATGTGTGCTTGCGGCCATAGGTGTAATCAATAATTTGGTCGGGCACCGCAATCTGGCCCGGGCCTAAATTTGCCGCGACACCGCCGACGGAATTAACCGCCAGCACCCGCGTTACGCCGAGCGAATGCAGCGCCCAAATATTGGCGCGGTAATTTACTTCATGTGGGGGAATGGTATGGCCATAGCCATGCCGGGCGAGGAAGATTACTTCTGCCTTATGGCGACCTGTATTGATTTCACCAAACGTCAAATGTCCCGAGGGCTCGCCGTAAGGCGTACGAACCACTTCACGTCGCGTAATTTCAAGGTTCGCCAGGTTGGTCAAGCCGGTACCACCGATAATTGCAAGCATGTTTAAAACGTCACCAAATAAAATTAATGGGCTCTAGCACTGGCGCGGCGAATGGAGCAAAAAGTCCTCAAAACGCGCTATGGTGCTAGAGTTTTTAAAAACGTATTTCTTAAAACTCATTTGCCTTTAATCGCGTAAATTGCCGGCAAATTGCGCCAAGCACCCGACACATCCATGCCATAACCAAACACAAAACGATTGGGCACGGTAATGCCCACGTAATCGGCGACCAGTGGTTTCCGGGCATTGATTTCAGAACCATAATCTTTAACGCAAAACACGGCGCAACTCACGCTGAGCGCGCCCTGCTTTTTAACCAAATCCACAATCGCGGCGAGCGTCACGCCTTCATCCAGAATATCGTCCAAAATAATAATGTGACGGCCCGCAATATTATCGCGTGGCGCAACCCGCCAAGTAAGCTCACTACCCACTTTTTCATTACCGTAGCGCGATGCCTGCACAATATCAAAATCAAGCGGGAAATCGAGCTGCGAAAGCAGATGCCCGCTGAACACCACGGCCCCACCCATGACTGACAATAGCAGCGGATATTTTTCAGCATAATCGCGATTAATTTTAGTGGCAATCCGCGCCGTTGCGGCAGCCACTTCTTCAGCCGTAAACAACAGATCTCCATCGTGCAATATCGCATTGGCTTCGGCTAGGCTAAGCATATGAGTTCCCTTTTTTTCATGACTGAAGGTTTGATCGTAAATTGAACGCGCAGGTTTTAATATCGCTTGATGGCATCGTAAATGCCGCTCGCTTTTATTTTTTCTTGGATGACTTTGGGCCTGAAGACGGTGTTGCTTTCCCGGCGACACCACCGAACGACTGCGCGGCCAAATATTGCTTAAAGCCTTTACCCACTTCTGCGTGCTTCATGCCGAGTGCTACGGTTGCCTTCAAATAACCCAATTTTGAGCCGCAATCATAACGTATCCCGTCAAATTCATAGGCGAACACGCTCTCACGTTTGAGCAAAGAGGCGATGCCATCGGTAAGCTGAATTTCCTTGCCCGCCCCTGCCTGAATTTTTTCCAGCTCGGCAAAAACCTGCGGCGTCAGAATATAGCGGCCCACCACGCTTAGAGTCGACGGTGCGTCTTCAGGTTTTGGCTTTTCCACAATGCCGGACAGCTTTGAAACCCCGGCAGAAATTTTCTTTGCGTCAACGATACCGTATTGCGAGGTTTCCTCGCGCGCCACAGTCATCACGCCAATAATCGAGCTTTTCTTTTTCGCATACAGATCCACCATCTGCTTCATCACCGGCACTTCAGCATCAATCAAATCATCCGCCAAAATCACCGCGAACGGCTCATCACCGACCAAATGCTTCGCACATAACACTGCATGCCCAAGACCTAACGCTTCGGGCTGGCGCACATATACATATTGCACATTCGCCGGCAGCATATTACGCACTTCGGCCAGCACTTTGAGTTTGCCTTTTAGCTGCAATTCCGCTTCTAGTTCGTAGGCTTTATCGAAGTGATCTTCAATCGTGCGTTTGCCGCGCCCCGTGACAAAAATCATTTCCGTAATACCTGCTGCAGCGGCTTCTTCTACCGCATATTGAATCAGCGGTTTATCAACAATGGGCAGCATTTCTTTCGGGCTAGCTTTGGTCGCAGGCAAAAAGCGCGTGCCGAGACCTGCGACCGGGAAAATAGCTTTGGTAATTTGGGTGATTTTTTTCAATTTGATTTTTCCTGCCTTGAATGGGCTGCCAGCATTTCAATTAGTTGTGCTTCATCGATAACCGCGACGCGTAGCTCAACGGCTTTATTCAGTTTACTACCGGCCTCTGCACCGGCGATGACAAAATCGGTTTTCTTGGAAACGCTGCCCGCTACCTTGGCGCCAGCTGCTTCCAGTTGCTCTTTGGCGTCTTCACGCGAGAGCGTAGGCAAGGTTCCGGTTAGCACCACTGTTTTGCCCGCAAATAGCCCAGGCGCCTTCACGTTAACGAGTGCAGTATTCGCGTCAGCTTCCTTGATGGACATGGTCTGCTCCGTCCAAACAATACCGCACGCGCGCAATTGTTCAACCACCTCACGGTTATGCAGCTCATCAAAAAAATGACGCAAGCTTTGCGCCACCACCGGGCCAACATCGTTCACAAGAAGCAGCTCCTCATGCGGTGCGTGAATAATCGCATTGAGGTTGCCAAAATACTTGGCCAAATCTTTTGCCGTGCTTTCACCCACATGACGAATACCCAAACCAAATAAAAACTTGGCGAGCGTAGTGTGTTTGCTTTTTTCAATACCGTCGAGCAAATTGCTGGCTGATTTTTCACCCATTCGCTCCAGTTGCGCGAGCGCGGTCAAACCCAGGCGATAAAGATCGGCGGGGGTACGAACCAGTTGCGCATCCACAATTTGCTCCACCAGCTTATCGCCAAGACCTTCAATATCCATCGCTCGCCGCTGCGCAAAATGCAACAACGCCTGCTTGCGCTGCGCAGGGCAAAATAAGCCCCCGGTACAGCGCGCAATGACTTCGCCTTCCAATTTTTCGATGTGCGAGTTGCATTGAGGGCACCGGGTGAGCATCACAAACTCACGGGCATCCGCGGGACGCTTCGCATAAATAACCGCAGCGACTTCGGGAATCACATCACCGGCGCGGCGCACAATCACCGTGTCGCCAATTCTTAAATCCTTGCGACGAATCTCACCTTCATTATGCAAGGTTGCATTCGAGACCGTGGTTCCACCCACAAACACTGGCTGCAGTCGCGCCACCGGCGTGATCGCACCAGTACGGCCAACCTGCACATCAATGCCCAACAGCAACGTGGTGGCTTCTTCTGCGGGAAATTTATGGGCAGTTGCAAAGCGCGGTGCGCGTGAGACAAAACCTAATTTTTCCTGAGCTGCAAAACTATTTACTTTATAGACCACACCGTCAATTTCAAACGGCAAGGTTGCCCGGCGCTCCCCAATCTGCCGGTAATACGCCAACAGACCCTGCAGGCCTTTTACAACACGGCGTTCTGCCGAAACCGGAAAGCGTAGCGCTTCCAGCCAGTTCATCATTTGCGCGTGAGAGCTTCGTTGATTCAATCCTTCCGCATTTGCAGAATCCTCCACCGCGCCGACGCCATAAGCAAAAAAATGCAAAGGCCGCTCCGCCGTCAGTTTCGAATCGAGCTGCCGCAGCGAGCCCGCGGCTGCGTTACGTGGATTTACAAAAAGTTTTTCGCCTTTGGCTAACTGTCGATCATTTAATTTTGCAAAATCTTTTTTGAGCATCAACACTTCGCCGCGCACTTCTAGCAGCTTGGGGAACTTTAACGGAAAAGTATTTGCCGGTAAAGACAGCGGGATAGCCCGAATCGTTTTTAAATTCAACGTCACATCTTCGCCCACGGCACCGTCGCCACGCGTCGCACCCTGCACAAAAACCCCGTCTTCATAGGTCAGACTGATTGCGAGGCCATCAAATTTTGGCTCGCAGGCGTATTCGATTTCGGTGTTGGTATCAGCATCGTCCGCAGCTAATCCTTCGCGGCAACGCCGATCAAAATTTGCCACATCTTCATCGGTGAAAGCATTCCCCAGCGACAACATCGGCACGCGGTGGACGACCTCGGCAAACTCAGCCAAAATCTTTCCACCCACCCGATGCGTCGGTGAATCCGCACGCGCGAGCTGTGGATAGGCAGCTTCCAGCGCAACCAGTTCATGAAACAATCGGTCGTACTCGGCATCGGTAACAACCGGATCGTCAAGCACATAATAACGAAAGCCGTGCTCATCCAATCGCTGTTTGAGTTCTGCTGCTCGGGTTATGTCGGCGGGGGTCGGCATGACGGCATGGATTCAGGAAAAGATGCGGGCAATCGAAGTTCAATATGATTGCGCTAGCAGTAATGCGCGTCAGGCGTAAAGGCGCAACGCAGTAGCGCTACCTGCTGGCACGCCCTTCGCTTCCATCTGCGCGGTAATGGCGGTAATGGTGTCGGCAATCACTTTACGGCCTGCGGCGGTCAGCACCTTGCGGTTATCGTCCACCACTTCACCTTGCAGTACATCCGCGATTTTCATCACCACCATAAACATGCGCTCAAAGGTTCGGGTTGCATCTGGGGTGTGCGGCACATCAAGTGCAAACGTCAGCCCGCTCAAATAGCCTGTGGTGCGCTTGATGCCGGGCGGTTCTGCAGGATCAAAATTGCGCAGTGTGTACAACACCCGGCCCTGTTCATCACGCATCACATATTCACCCGAATCTAGCGCCATAAAGCCATTGGATTCCGCGAGGCCGCGCACCTTGGTCACGGCAAAGGTCACGCCGCTTTTACCGATCACATTTACGGCAATTTCAATATCGGTATCGGCACAAAAAGCATCAACGCTCTGCGCACGCAAAATAGCGGCGGACACTTCCTCGCGTTGCGATACCGCGCCCACACTCGCCGCATATTGCGCCACCATATCACTGAACTGATTGAGCGCCATCACATCAATTGGGCCGCGTCGGTCAGCCAATTGCATGCCCACCCGTAATTCCCGATACGCATCAATCGCCGGTAGCGTTATAGGCTGCCACAAGCCCGCCTGAAGCCCTTCCCAGCGCACGCCTTTACCGAGCAGCTTGGATTGTGAAATCACGTTTTCGTACTGCGCTACTCCCAGCGGGGCGTCCGCCAGAATTAGGGCAATCGAATCAACCTCGGCCTGCAGTACCGGCGCTGAAGAATAATGCACCGGGGACGCTGCCTTCTCAACATTCGTCGGGTATGAGTGACTGTCACCGATAGGGGTCAGGTCGTCTGCATCATCGGCAGCCAACGCAGGCAAGCTTAAGCCCAGCCGGGGCTCAACCCGTTCGTTGATCGATTGACTGGGCTGACGACGTGTTGCCGCAACCAGAGGCGCTGACGACGCTGAAACATCATCAATCAACACATCGGGATGCGAGGTGCCAAACGCTTGTTCCGCACGCTTTTTATATTTTGATTCTTGCCAACGATTGTAGATAATGACGGCCACCACCACCACGACAGCAAGACCCACCAGCGCTAATTGAAAATCCGAAATCATTGCGGCTCCGGTTTAATTGAATTCAAACAACTCATTATGCAGCCACTGCAGCGGGCGCGGGGGCGATGGCTACAGAAGGTGCGTCAAGAGCAAATCTTTTCGCCGCATTGATATCCACTTCCACGATACGCGACACCCCCGGCTCATTCATGGTCACGCCGACGAGCTGCTCAGCCATTTCCATGGTGACTTTATTATGGGTGATGAACAGGAATTGTGTGGATACGGACATTTTTTTCACTAAATCACAAAATCGATCTGTGTTGGAATCATCCAGCGGTGCATCAACCTCATCAAGCAGGCAGAATGGTGCAGGGTTCAAGCGGAATAAAGAGAACACCAGCGACAACGCCGTTAATGCTTTCTCGCCACCGGATAATAATTGAATTGATGAATTTTTCTTGCCGGGTGGCTGCGCAAACACCTGTAAACCCGAATCCAGAATCTCTTCACCGGTCAATTTCAGGAACGCATGCCCCCCGCCGAAGAGTGACGGAAATAATTCCTGGAAGTTTTTGTTGACGATATCAAAGGTGTTTTGGAGTAAATCACGCGTCTCACGATCAATCCGTTTTATCGCTGATTCGAGGGTATTGATGGCTTCAGTCAAATCGGCCGATTGCGCGTCTAGAAATTCTTTACGCACTTTGGACTGCTCAAGCTCCTGCAAGGCGGCCAGATTGACGGCACCCAGCTCGGTAATCGCGGTATTCAAGCGATTAATCTCGGCTTGATAGGCGGTAGAGCGCGCCTTCTTTTCCACCATATCCGCCAACTCTTCAAGGTTTGCGCCTGCTGCGGTTAATTGCTGCGTGAACTGTTCTTCATTAATGCGTGCTTCCTGCTCTTTCATGCGCAGCTCGGTAATTTTATCGCGCAGCGGCGTTAGGCTGCGCTCTATCGCCGATTTGCTTTCCTCGAGCTCCTTCAATTTACCGGTGGCTGATTCCATTGCATTGCGTGCGCCCGCCAGGGCTTTTTCGCGCTCGGCACGGGTTGCAAGCGACACCTGCAACCGTTCGCGAATATTGCCTTCCTGAAGGCCTTCAAGCTCGGTCAACATTGAAAGCTGGCTGCTGGTAACGAGCTCATGTCGCTTGGACAGTTGTGCCGTCATGTCCGACAATGCTTTAATTTTATCGTGACACGAACGCTCAAAATAATTAGCTTCTTGCGCGCTGCGCTCGGCCGCATTTACGCGCTCGCGCGCATCCGTCAGAGCACGCTCAGTTTCTTTTTGCTTATCTTCAATGAGCATCAAGGCATCGGTTAATTCACCAATCCGGTTGCCGCCTTCTTCCAGACGCGCCTGCGCTTCCAGCATTTCGGCGCGTTCTTTTTCGATGTCAGATTCGATCAGCACCAGCTCTTCACGAATCGAATGACGGCGACCTTCCGCCTGTGAAAGCGCCTGCGATAACTTGAGCGCGTCCATCTGTAATTGATGCTCGCGATTTTTGGCTTCCTGGATCTGGTTGCGAAGCTGGCGCAGGCTTTCTTGGGTTTCAGTCAAGCTGTGTTCAGTTTCTTTTTGTGCGGCTTCCAGGGTGTGACGAATTTCAATTTTACCGGGCAGCTCAATTTTGAATGCCTCGATTTCGCGCTGGCGTTGTAGCACCCCATGCAGTTCCGACTGCGGACCGTGGAACAGTAAACCGTGCTGCGAATACATATGCCCCGTTGCGGTTACCAGCAATGCGCCGAAGGGCAATTCGGCCATTTTCTTGCGTGTGTCGGCTTCATTTTCAAGGATAAAAATATTCGCTAAGCACTCGCGTACAAAAGGCAAAACGCCGGCATGGTCAGATGTGACCCACGCCGACAGCGGCGTGAAATTGCTGGTGGCGGCAGTAGCATCGGTGCTGCCGTTTTCCAAAAACAGCGCCACGCTGCCGGGCGGCGCATCCTGCGCCATGCGCTCTATCGCGGACGGCTCGGCAACCCTAATCGCATTCAGTTTCAATCCGAGCGCGGATTCCAGTGCATCTTCCCAACCCTGTTTGACTTTTATCTGCTGCCATAAGCGCGGCGCGTTATCGAGATGATATTTGGACAGCCACATTGCAAGGCGGTTGTTATTGTCCATGCGCGCCTGCTGGTTTTGCAGCGCCAGCAACGACGCTTCAATTCGCGCCAGTTCGCGTGTTGCGTCCCCAATCGCATCAACGGAACGCTTGCGCACTGCATCCAGCTCAGCCATGCGTTGCTCAGCACCCGCCATTTTTTCTTCGGCCTGCAGCAACGCCTCCTGCATTTCGGCGCGCTCACCTTCAACACGGGCAATTTCATCTTCATCGGGCACCACTAGCGCCATATTTTCAGTGGTCAGCCGCGATTTACGCTGCTCTAGCTGCGATAAAATTTTCAGTGCATTGGATTCACGCGCTTCTTCCAGCGTCTGGCCTGATTCTGCTTCACGCACTGCGTTTTCAGAGGCACGTGTAGCCGCAATGGATTCACGTACTTTGTCTTCAAAGGTAGGCACTTCGGTGCGGACAATTTCCACCCGTTCGCGCGCTTCACCCACACGATCCATGCCGCTTGCCAACTCATGATGCCAGCGCTCCAGCTCAGTGGCGGTGGCTTCGCGACTGCTTTGAACCTCGGCCACCTGCAGTGCAAGCGCTTCGATCTGCGCGCTGAGACGACGGCGGTTATCACCTAAATAGCTGATCTCCTGTTCAAGCTGCACCACTGAACTATTGGCCTCAAACATGGCCGCCTGTGATGTCGTCAGCGCATCGGTCTCGGTGTAATGATCCTGACGCAGTTTGTCGAGCGCGGCTTCGGCCTCACGCAGTTTGGCGGTTTCGCCCTCAAAGCCGGTTTCAGTTTTGGTAATCTCGTTGGCGTAACGTGCTTTCGATGCACCCGCTTCGCGCTGTTTGGTAAAGGCCCACAGATTTTCGTTAAGTTTTAACTCGCCCAAATATTCATTGTATTGAGCTGCGACTTCGGCCTGACCGGTTAATTTTTCAACCTGCTTATTTAACTCGCCACGAATATCATCAACGCGGCTTAGATTTTCTTTTGAATCTTCGAGACGGGATTCGGTTTCACGGCGACGTTCGCGATATTTTGAAACACCCGCCACCTCTTCCAAAAATACCCTAAGCTCTTCCGGCTTTGAGGTGATCACGCGTGAAATCATGCCCTGCTCAATAATCGCGTAAGCGCGCGGGCCGAGACCAGTCCCTAGGAAAACATCGGTAATGTCGCGGCGGCGCACATGTTGGCCGTTGATGTAGTAATCCGAATTGCCGTCGCGCGATAACACCCGTCGCACACTAAGCTCCGCGTACTGACCCCATTGCCCGCCGATCCGGCCGAGCGAATTATCAAATACCAATTCCACGCTAGCGCGCGCGACCGGCTTGCGTTCGGAAGAGCCGTTAAAAATAACGTCCTCCATCTTTTCACCGCGCAAATTTTTAGCCGATGATTCACCCAACACCCAACGCACCGCGTCAATTACATTGGATTTGCCGCACCCATTCGGGCCGACCACGCCGACCAATTGGCCGGGTACTGCAATCACGGTTGGGTCTACAAAGGATTTGAAACCAGCGAGTTTTATTTGAGTGAGACGCAACTTAATTTCCTTAAATTTCCCTGAACTGGCTAACCGGCGGCTGTTTGCATAATGAAAACCCGCCTCTAAGCGGGTCTTGTGCCGTGAATGCACCCTGGCACTATCATGCAACAACGCGGGTCAGCTACAATCAGTAATTCTAACGTATCGATCTCTTAATTCCCAATTTCCCCTATGAACTCACCGCAAAAATCCGCTCGTAAAAAAGAATCCGCTTCAACAAAATCAGCTAAACCCTTGACCAGCAAAGAATCAGCCGCCCATTTAACCAAGCTTGGTGACAAACCCACGACCGCGGCCACCAAGGCGCTTGAGGTTTTTATCAATCCTGCGCCCCATCGTGATTTTTTGATCCATATGCAAATCCCCGAGTTCACCTGCCTGTGTCCCAAGACCGGCCAGCCGGATTTCGCCACTCTGTATCTCGACTACATTCCCGAAAAACGATGTGTGGAGCTGAAAAGTTTAAAGCTTTACATTTGGTCATTTCGCGATGAAGGAAAATTCCACGAGGCCGTGACCAATGAAATTCTGGACGACATTGTGAAGGCCACAAAGCCGCGTTTTGCGCGACTGACTGCCAAGTTTTGGGTGCGCGGTGGCGTGTTTACAACGGTGGTTGCAGAACACCGGGCAAACGGCTGGAAACCCGCGCCCATGGTTGGGCTTCAGGGGTTTTCAGATGAAAAAAGCGTGACTTAACACGGCTAATTTTAAAGTCAAGCACTGGCGCGGCGTTCAAGGCAAAAATGCTTGTAAAGCCTCACCTCTTCTAGTGTCTTATTTTAAATTAGACTTTAAAAATTGCGGCATCTAGCCAACATACCTTCGTGTGGCTCTAATGCGGCTCTAGTGCTGTTCTTGTGCGGCGCAACCTCACGCCGCCAGCAAGCTGTCGCTCACATAGCCTAGATGATAATCCGCATCACCAAAGGTTGCGCAGATTGCGGTGAGGCGTTTGAAATAGTGGCTGATATTTAATTCATCGGTGACGCCCATGCCGCCGTGTAATTGCACCGCTTGCTGGCCCACCAGACGCGCCGATTCGCTCACCAATACTTTAGCGGCTGCACAAGCCCAGCGGCGCTCGGCGGCGTTGGCCGACTGCATGCGAATGCTCGCTAGGATCGCCATCGAACGCGCCTGTTCGGCCGCGGTAAACATATCAACCATGCGGTGCTGCAGCGCCTGGAAGGAGCCAATCGGCACCCCAAACTGTTTGCGGGTTTTCAGGTATTCCAGCGTGGCTTGGTTTAATGCTTCCATCGCGCCGACGGCTTCAGCACAGAGCGCAGCGTTAGCGGCATCCAGTACGCGTTCGATTGTGGGCAGGGCTGGTACTGCGTGGGCTTCGCCGAGCAGCGAATGATCATCCAGCTTGACATCGGTGAAGGATATTTCAGCGGCGCGCAAATTATCCTGCGTCACATAAGCGTGAATATTCACACCTTCCGCATTGGGGTCAACCATAAATAGCGATAACGTACCCGCAGGCTGGGCATCATGAATATCAAGGGCTGAAACAATCAGTTGATTCGCTTGCGCACCATGCAGCACAAAAGTTTTGGTCCCGTTCAGCACATATCCGCCGCCGGTTCGTTGCGCACGAGTCGCTACCCGGTCAATCTCGTAGCGTCCGCCGGTTTCGTAATGCGCAAACCCCATCAACAGACTGCCGTCTGCGATTTGGGGCAACCATAATTCCTTTTGCGCCTCACTGCCCGCGTCGCGCAACAATCCGCCTGCCAGCACCACCGTCGCCAGATACGGCTCGACCATCAGCCCGCGCCCCATGGCTTCCATCACCAGCATCGTATCCACAGCGCTGCCACCGAGACCGCCATACGTCTCGGCAAACGGCAATGCCAACAACCCCAGCTCAGCAAATTGCGCCCAGTGCGGCGCGGATATTCCAGTCGCTGAGCCGATGATGTCGTGACGGGTTTTAAAGCTGTAGTCTTTTGCCACGAAACGGTTAAGAGTTTCTTGCAGCGCTAATTGTTCTTCGGAAAGTGTGAGATTCATGATGGCCTTGAATATTAAACCCGGGATTTTTACAAACCCAAAATCATCTGGGAAACAATGTTTTTCTGAATTTCATTTGAACCGCCGAAAATGCTGAGTTTGCGCATATTGAAATAAACACCCGCCATGGGCGGCGTGTGTGCATAGCCGATCGGCACCCCGGTCCAGCCGGGCTTCCACGCCTGCGGCAGCGAAGCTAAGCCAGCGTGACCACAGGCCATCATGCTTAATTCAGTAAGCACCTGCAAGATTTCAGTGCCGCGAATTTTTAGCATCGATACTTCCGGGCCAAGCGGCTTGCCTTCACCGGCAGACAACAGCCGCATCATCGTCATGTCCAACGCGGTGAGATCAATTTCAACACGGGCGATACGATCACGAAAGCGCTGATTTTCAATCAGGGGCCGACCGTTGGCGCGTTCGAGCGCCGCCATATTTTTCAGTCGTTTTAAGACCCGCTTCGACTGTCCAATTAAAGCCAGGCCAGTACGTTCATGACCCAGCAAAAATTTTGCATATGACCAGCCTTTATTTTCTTCGCCAATACGATTGGCAATCGGCACTTTAACGTTATCAAAAAATACATCGTTAATTTCATGTCCACCGTCGAGCATGATGATCGGGCGCACCGTAATGCCGGTGGATTTCATGTCAACCAGTACAAAGCTGATGCCCGCCTGCGGCCGACCTTCTATATTGGTGCGTACCAGACAGAAAATCCAGTCAGCGTGCTGACCCAGCGTGTTCCAGGTTTTCTGCCCGTTCAATATATAGTGATTACCATTTTCGGCATCGTGCGCAAGCTCTGCGCGCATTTTTAACGATGCCAGATCGGAGCCTGAACCGGGCTCGGAATAACCCTGACACCACCAATCTTCACCTGACAAAATACGCGGCAGAAAGCGCTGCTGCTGGGCCGGCGTGCCATAAGCCATGATCACCGGCGCAACCATCGCCAGGCCGAATGCAATCTGCCCCGGCGCACCGGCAGTCGTGGTTTCTTCATCAAAAATATGTTTCTCAACCGCATTCCAGCCGGTACCGCCAAATGCCGTCGGCCAGCCGGGAGCTCCCCACCCACGCTTGTAAAGAATGCGCTGCCAGCGCAAATAATCTTCTTTGGCAAGCTCGCGGCCCATCAATACGGTTTGCCGAATATCATCAGGCAGCTCACGCTCGATAAAGGCGCGCACTTCAGCGCGAAAAACTTGTTCTGATTCGCTGGGATCAAGATTCATGGTGGTTGCTCGAAAAAACGGGAGTGCCGGAATAGGCTGAACAGGCTGAATATCTAACTTAAATATTACTGGCACTTATCGTGCCATATTATTTACTGCTCTGCAAGCAGGATGAGTTTAGGATTCGCTATCTGCGATTTACGATCCACGACCCACGACCCACAATCTATTATTGACGATCAGCTATCCACAATCCGTCATCGGCTATCCGCTATTCCGCAACCCTGCCGCAATGCCATTGATGGTCAAATGCAGGGCACGTTGCGTGCGCTCATCGGCTTGGCCACCCCGATAGCGGACCAGTAACTGAATCTGCAAATGATTGAGCGGATCCAGATAGGGGAAACGATTGCGAATACTGCGTGCCAACGCCGGGTTGTCATGCAAAAAGTCAGTATGACCGGTAATGGTTTGCATCACCGCCACCGTTAGAAGCCATTCCGTTTTGATGAGCGCAAAAATGCGTGCCGACAGCGCCTTGTCGGTTACCAGATTGGCATAGCTTTCGGCGATCGCCATATCTGTTTTTGACAGCACCATATCCATATTGCTCAGCACGGTTTTAAAAAATGGCCAGTTAGCGTACATCGCTTTTAATTCGCCGATCCGCTCATCGCGCAGCATCGGCTCATGGTCCAGCCACTGCGTGACGGCACTGCCAAACCCAAACCAGCCCGGCAAGGCCATACGTGATTGGCTCCAGCTGAATACCCAAGGAATAGCACGCAAATCTTCAATAGCAAAGGAGGGTTTGCGTGAGGCCGGACGGCTACCGATATTCAAGCCCGCCAGTTCATTAATCGGCGTCGCTCCCCGAAAAAATTCGGTAAATCCGGGGGTCGCATAAACCAGACGACGATAAGTTTGATAAGAGGCTTCTGAGAACTGCTCCATGAGCTGAAACCATTGTGGCGATTCCGCTACGCTGCCGTTGGCCGGGAATGCGCCCAGCATCGTAGCGGAAACCAGAATTTCAAAATTGCGACGACCCAGCTCCGGGCTCGAATATTTTGCGGCGATCACTTCGCCTTGCTCGGTAATACGCAAACCGGAACCCACGCAACCTGCGGGCTGCGCCAGAATGGCGTCGAAGGTCGGGCCGCCACCACGACCCACGCTGCCACCACGTCCGTGGAAGATACGAATTTTTACGCCAGAGGTTTTGCTTAACTGCGCCAACTCTTTTTGCGCCCGATACAGCTCCCAGTTTGCCGTTAAATAGCCACCATCCTTGTTGCTATCCGAATAGCCCAGCATGATTTCCTGTAGGTCTGCCTGAGCCTCGATCAGGCTTCGGTAAAGCGGCAATTGAAACGCGCTGGTCATAACGCGGCTGACCGCGCGCAGATCGCCAATAGTCTCAAATAAAGGAATGATCGAAAGCGCAAGCTGCACGGATGCAGCATGCGTTTTTTTCAACAGCCCAGTTTCTTTTTGCAGCAGCGCAACTTCGAGCAAATCGCTAACTGACTCGGCTTTTGAAATGATCGCGTTCGGAATCGCCAGATCACCATACAGTATCCGTATTTGAACAGACGCATGGAAAATCGCCAGCTCACTTACCGTCAAGTCTGAATATCCATATTGCGGAATAATTAATGGTCTGGGGTTAGCGATCTCCTCAACAAGTCGGCTAACTTTATCGGCTTCACTGAGCGACGCGTAGTCATCCACCACCCCTGCACTTCGTAGCAATTCAGCGACCGTGGACTGATGAATATCTGCATTTTGTCGCAGGTCAATAGAGGCTAGATGAAAACCAAAAACAGCGACAGCGCATCGCAAGGTGGCCAATCGGCCCGCCGCCAATGCGCCCGCCGCATGACCATAAAGTGATGCTGAAATAATATCTAGATCAACCATAAATTCGGTTGCTGTTTTATACGGCATTAGCAGCAATGTAGTGGGGCGGGCTGGGGAGCGTCCTGCTAAAACTTCACAACTGGCCGCAAGCCGGGCATATACCCCTCTCAGTGCCCGTCGGTAAGGTTCATCCTGCCGATAAGCCGAGGTATCTTCGGATAACTCGGCCAGCTTTATAAGCTCCGCTGATTGCGCTACCAGCCGACTCGACATGGACAACTCAGCACCAAGCGCATGTACTTCTTCAAGATAATGGTCAAACACAACGCCAGCTTGTCGGCGAATCGCGGTCGTGAGTGACGCCGCGTTGACGAACGGATTGCCATCGCGATCACCACCTATCCATGAACCCATTTGGAAAAATAGCGGCAGCGGCTGTGGTGGTGGTAGCCGCACCGGTTGCGGCGTGGGCAGCGACGACCCTAAAGACGCAGAAACTGAAAGTGTATTTTCCGGGGTTGCATCAGTATTAAGCGTTGCATCAAGCGTTGCATAGAGCGCTGGAATAACCTTCAAAAAAGTCTGGCGATAAAAACTTAATGCATTATCAATTTCATCCACCACGCGCAGCTTGGTCAGCCGTAACATCGCGGTTTGCCATAGCTGCAAGATGGTTCGATAAAGATGCATTTCAAGGGCTCTAGCCTCTTCTGAATCCAGACTGGCCTGCTCCATCTGACTAAGCGTGGCAGATACTTCACGCTGGCAATCCAGAATACTTTTGCGCTGCACCTCAGTCGGGTGCGCGGTCAGCACCGGGCTGATTTTTGCATGGTCGAGCCAGCGACGGATTTCCGGCTGCGTTATCCCCTGCGCGACCAATGCGGACACTGCTTGCTCGATGCTGCCCACCTGCGGCCCTGATCCAGCAATACGATGGGCCCGTCGACGACGATTCTGCTGCCGATCTTCTGCAATATTGGCGAGCAGCGAAAAATAGCTGAAGGCCCGAATCACGCTCAGGGTTTGCTCAATTGACAGCGCCGTCAGCTCATGATCAAGCTGACGCAGAATGGCATCACGGTCGCCGCTGTAAGCACGATGAAAGCCAACCGCAAGCTGACGAATTTGTTCGGTTTTTTGAAACGTACTTTCACCCGAAACAGCGCGGATGGCGTCCCCCAGCAAGCGGCCCAGCAAACGGGTTTCCTCGCGCAGTTTTTCATCAATCGGCGCATCATCTGTGGGCTGATGTGCAGAATCATTAATTGCGTTTTTAAATGCTGAATCGTTACTCATCATGATGCTTCCTTCATTTGATTGCGAACACCAGCAACAGAACCAACCGGCTGTTTTAAAATTGTTATCTAAATCTGCTGTTTAAAGTTGCTATCTAAGCGGCGCAATTTAGCTTGTTCGGCGCTCTGAAATAACTTCCTTTGCCCGCTTCAGCCTCGCCCCCAAGGCAGGGCCGCGCATCACCGCTACGCCGACCGAGAGCACGTCAATAATGGCCAGATGTACCAGACGGGAAGTCATCGGCGCATACACATCCAGATCCTCGGGCACATCGGCAAACAACGTTACGTTAGCCAATCTGGCCAGCGGCGAATCGCTGGACGTAATGGCAATCACATCGGCACCGGCGCCGCGTGCAATTTCAACGCTGCGCATTAAATCAAGCGTGCTGCCGCTGCCTGAAATCGCCACAACAGCATCGCCCGCACACAACAATGACGCCGCCATCGCATGGACATGGGGGTCCGAGTAGGCAACGGCGGGGGCACCGAGCCTGAAAAATTTATGCTGCGCATCCATCGCCACGATACCGGAATTGCCCGCGCCATAAAATTCAATTTTTCGGGCCTGCGCGAGCAGGCGGGTAGCGCGATCTAGCGCCAACGGATCAAGATGATTACGCACCGTTATAAAAGCAGCAATAGCGCGATCAAATACTTTTGCGCCTACCTCTGCCATGGAGTCTTTTAAATTTACATCGCGATGCACGAACGGAACACCATTCGCAAGGCTTTGCGCCAGCCGTAACTTGAAATCGCGGTAACCACTGAAGCCCGCCGCTGTGCAAAACCGGGCTACGGTCGGCTGGCTGACGCCGGTCTGGGCAGCGATTTCAGGGAACGATAAATTGATCACCAGATTAGGATGCCGTAATACAAAACGCGCTACCCGCTGCTCAGACGGACGTAATTGATCCAGGCCATTTTGGATTCTGTCCAGTAGCGCAGAAGGCTTATATTTAGCCGCCGCAACGAAATCTGCCGCCTTCAACGGACGAGCTGGCTTTTGCAAATCGTTAATTGATTTTTTAGCCATAAGAAATCATTGAAGGATGATCAAACAATCAAATTTAAAAGGATCGATAATAAATAGTCCCGGGAATAAATGAGAAACAAAACCAGTAAATAAACCCAAGCATCAATGCACGCCTACATATTGACGTTATTCATGTAGATAATCAACAGATGAGGCTTTAACTACCTTATTTTATGCGCATTTTTAAGAACATTTAGGCAAGACGACCTTTTTACCTTAGATTTAGTTGATTTTTTAATGTAGAAAATCTACAATTAAGGATCGATATTATTGCAGCTGTAAATTATATACAGCCTGAATATTACAAAGCTTGAGGAAAAGATGGTCCTTCATCCCGTTGTTGCAGCTGTAACCGAACGCATTTTAGCGCGCAGCTTTGCCACTCGTACGGCTTATCTGCAACGTGTTGCCAAGGCGCGCATTTCGGGCGCGATGCGCGGCAGTATTTCATGTACTAACCTCGCCCACGCTTTCGCAGCCGAGCGGCCCACCGATAAATTGGCGTTACGCGAAATCCGCAAGCCCAATATCGGTATCGTCTCGGCTTATAACGATATGCTTTCGGCTCATCAGCCGCTAGCGCGCTTTCCGGACATTATCAAAAAAGCCGCTCGTGAAGCCGGTGCAGTTGCCCAATTCGCGGGCGGTGTACCCGCGATGTGTGACGGCGTGACGCAGGGTCAGCCTGGCATGGAGCTTTCGCTTTTTTCGCGTGATGTGATTGCCATGTCAACTGCCATTGCGCTTTCCCATAATGTGTTTGATGCTGTGCTGTGTTTGGGCGTGTGCGATAAAATTGTGCCCGGTCTGTTGATTGGTGCGCTGCACTTTGGCCACTTGCCCACTATTTTTGTACCGGCTGGCCCGATGACATCCGGACTATCCAATGATGAAAAAGCAAAAATCCGCCAGCAATTCGCCGAAGGAAAACTAGATCGCGCCGCCTTACTCGAAGCAGAAAGCCGTGCCTACCACGGGCCTGGCACCTGCACTTTTTATGGCACCGCCAACAGCAACCAATTTTTAATGGAAATAATGGGGCTGCATTTGCCGGGTGCGGCTTTTATTACGCCCAACACCCCGTTGCGCGATGCGCTAACGGGCGCTGCTGCGAAACGCGCCGCGGAAATTTCGCATCTGGGTAACGCCTACACACCGCTTGCCGAAATAGTAGACGAACGTGCCATCGTCAATGGCATTGTCGGTTTGCTGGCAACGGGTGGCTCCACCAATCACACGATTCATATCGTCGCTATTGCCCGTGCCGCCGGCATTATCATCAACTGGGATGATTTTGATGCATTGTCTGGCGTGGTGCCGTTATTGGCCAGAATTTATCCCAACGGCAGCGCTGATATAAATCATTTCCATGCGGCCGGTGGCGCGGGGTTTACGATTCGAGAATTACTGAATGCTGGTTTGCTGCATGACGAAGTGCGCACCGTTGCAGGTGATGGGCTCATGCATTACAGCCATGAGCCTACGCTGCAGGACGACAAACTTAGCTGGCGTACTGCACCACAACATAGCCTTGATGAAAACGTATTGCGGCCTGCGACGCATCCATTCAGCACAGATGGCGGATTAAAAGTGCTGCGTGGCAATCTGGGTCGTGCTGTCATCAAGGTATCAGCGGTCAAGCCATCACATCGCATCATTGCAGCGCCGGCTATTGTGTTTAATGATCAAGATGACGTATTAGCCAGTTTCAAGCGGGGTGAACTGCAATGTGATTTCGTGGCTGTTGTATTGTTTCAGGGCCCGCGCGCAAACGGCATGCCGGAGTTGCACAAGCTGACGCCTGCCTTAAGCTCGTTGCAGGATGCGGGTTTCCAGGTCGCGCTCGTGACCGACGGTCGCATGTCGGGCGCGTCCGGCAAAGTGCCTGCTGCCATTCATGTTTCACCGGAATGCTTATTAGGCGGCTCGATTGGGCGAATTCGGACTGGCGACATGATTTATCTTGATGCTGATAATGGTATTTTGGAAGCTCGCGTGGCTGCCGAGGTTTGGTCTAGCAGGTCGTTAGCCACCGCCGATCTTTCTTCAAACCAGTTTGGCATGGGTCGAGAATTGTTTGTATCCGCACGCAGTAACGCACTAACGGCAGAGCAAGGTGCCACCACATTTGGCAATACCGTAAGCGCTACGACGATGGAAGGAATTACCGCATGATATCTATCCGTGAAATATTGAAGATTAGCCCGGTGATGCCGGTGATCGTACTCGATCATGTGGCCGACGCCGTGCCGCTTGCACAAGCGTTGGTCACGGGCGGCATTCGGGTGCTTGAAGTGACTCTGCGCACACCTGCTGCGCTGGATTGCGTAAAGGCAATTCGCGCCGCTGTACCCGACGCCATTGTGGGCGTGGGCACTATTGGCAGTGTGGCCGATTTTAATGCTGCTCGTGCAGTCGGCGCCCTGTTTGGAGTCAGCCCCGGCGCGACGGCTGCATTATTGGCGCACGCAGCTGCCTGCGATTTTCCCTACTTGCCCGGGGTGATGACACCATCGGAGGCGATGCAGACACTCGCCGCCGGTTTTACCGCGCTGAAACTTTTCCCCGCTAAACAAGCAGGCGGAATTGAGATGCTGAAAGCCATTGGCGGCCCGTTTCCACAATTACTTTTTTGCCCGACCGGCGGCATCGATGCAGAATCAGCCGCGCACTATCTGGCGCTGCCCAATGTCGCCTGCGTGGGCGGTTCATGGCTGGCACCAGCCAATCTTGTGGCACAAAAAAACTGGGCCGAAATTACGCGTCGCGCTGAACTTGCCTGCCAGCTGGCCGTGATTTAATTAACGGCCACTGCTCAATACGATGAGTAGCAAAGGTTTAACAGTAAGGATTAACAACAAAGATTTGGCAGCAAAAAAGATGATCGAAAAAACTTAATAACAAAAAAATCCCATTACAAAAATCGATTAACTGAACCTACTTCCATTGATGGCATAAACTGACCCATGAATATCGAACCCAGCCTTCCTGAATGTCGTGCCTTGGTTTTATTTGGCGCCACCGGCGACTTGGCCAAGCGCATGCTGTGGCCCTCTCTGTACGCGCTGGACTGTGACGGATTATTACCCGTGATATTTCAACTGATTGGCGCAGCCACTTCACAACTTTCGCAGCAAGATTTTATTGCAAAAGTGAAGGAATCGATTCAGACCTCGGCTAACAAACAGCTCTATAACGATGTTGCGTTCGAGCGATTTTCAAAACGCATTCAATATGTGCCGGTTGATATCAAGGCTGACCATGGATTAGAACCCTTACGAGCTGTACTCGCGCCTGCCGGGGATCATAAGCCAGAAGGCGGCGTGATTTTTTATCTTTCAACCGGCCCTCAATTATTCGGCCCTATCTGTTTGGCGCTACGCGAGATAGGCATTGTCGACAAATTAAGTCGCATCGTGGTTGAAAAACCGATTGGCACTAACACAGACACGGCACGCATCACCAATGACGCGATTGGTGCGGCATTTGACGAGGGCCAGATTTTCCGTATCGATCATTATCTAGGCAAGGAGGCGGTACAGAATCTGGTGGCATTACGCTTCGCCAATTCCATTTTTGAGCCCCTCTGGAACGCAAACGCGATTGAGCAGGTGCAAATTACCGTCGCCGAGACGGTGGGTGTAGATGGCCGCTGGCCTTTCTACGACAGCACCGGTGCACTGCGCGATATGGTGCAAAGTCATTTACTGCAATTGCTTTGTCTGGTCGCCATGGAGCCGCCCGCCAGCTTTACACCTTCAGCTGTACGCAATGAAAAAGTGAAAGTGCTGTGGTCGCTCAGGCCTATTACTGGCGCAGACGTGGTTACGCAGACCGTCCGCGGTCAATACTCGGCAGGCTTTTGCGGAGGTAAAGCGGTGGTGGGCTATCGCGACGAAACCGGCGCTGGTGCCAACGCAACCAGCGATACCGAAACATTTATTGCCATACGCGCCGAGATCGATAATTGGCGCTGGGCGGGTGTGCCATTTTATCTGCGCACCGGCAAACGCCTGCAGGATCGCATGAGTGAAATTGTGATTCAGTTCAGGCCGGCCCCGCATAATATTTTTGCCGACATCGGTGCCACTCTGGCGCCGAATACTCTGCTGATTAAATTGCAGCCTGATGAGAAAATTACGCTGACCCTGATGCATAAAAAACCTGACGTGAATGAAACCCGGCTCGGCGAAGTGGGTCTCAATTTATCAGTCGATGAGATATTCGGTCAAACTCGTCGGCGCATTGCCTATGAGCGCATGCTGCTGGATGTATTACGTGGCAACTCCGCATTATTTGTGCGGCGTGATGAGGTAGAAGCATCGTGGAAATGGATTGACGGCATTATTGATGGCTGGCGCACCTCGGGCTATCAGGCCAAATCGTATAGCGCAGGCAGTTGGGGGCCGACAGCCGCCATAGCGCTCACCGAACGACATGGACATTCCTGGCACGAGTGAGATTTGGCGGCGAAAAGCGCGGGCGCCGCATATCGATAAGATGATTATATTTCTCCGCGCCAATCATCGCCGAGTGCTACGAATCGCGACCGCAAGCCATCAAATACCGATTGCGGCAGCGGTCCGGCTTCAATAAGCGCCACGTTATGGCGCAAATGCTTAATCGATGATGTGCCCACAATGGCGCTACTGACATTCGGCGCAAAGGTGCTAAAGCGAAGTGCTAATTCATCCCATGGCATATTGTCCGCATCAAGCCCCATTGCCTGCATGCGCGTCCAATAGGTTTCGCAGTAATCCCCCTGCGGTCGCTCGGTAAAACGCCACGGCACATTGCCCAGCGCACGTTTGGCAATCACACCCATGCCGCACACACCTGCGGCCGGAAGCGACGCCGCCAGACTCATTTGATCAAAGAGATTAACTGAACATTCAATGCTGCCCAATTTTGCGCTGTCCTGAGTTCCACCATTTGCTACCGCCCACGCCAGCTCTTCATTCTCGCCTGAGTACGCTGCCACCCGAATCTTGCCCTGCTCGCGTGCTTTAAGCAGCGCCTCAACAACGCCATTCTCGACCAGCATCTGGATTGGGCACGAATGCAAATGCACTATATCCAGCACATCAGTTTTCAGTTTGCGCAAGGCCAGATCAATACCCGCCATGATGCATTCGTAGGTCCAGTCCTGCTGGGCGGCCACCCCATAGCCCACTTTCGTTGACAGCACAAATTCATTGCGGCGATGCGCAAGATGCCGACTAATGCGTTCCTCAGACAGCCCATAGCCACGGGCGGTGTCAATGAGCGTTATGCCCAAATCCAGAGCGGTATTCAACAGCTCGCCGACATCTGATTCACTTTGATTGGCATCGCCAATTTGGCCCGCCCCAAAACCCAGTATTGAAACCGAAAGACCAGTCTGGCCAAACGCTCGCTGTTGCATGGATGTGCACTCCGGAAAATGAATATTAAAGAAAATAAGGTGCTGCAGTCGATCGTAAACAACACGGCCGCACAACACTGCAATTATGGCGTGAAAATGGCGCTACAATCGATGCACATTCATAACCTTTCGCGAGCTTTAATGTCACCTTTTGATAGTCCCCGACTCATTGCTGATATCGGCGGCACCTACGCACGGTTTGCGCTCGAAACAGCGCTGGGTGAATTCACGCAAATAGCTTCATTACGCTGCGCCGATCACGCTGATTTTCATGCTGCCGTAACCACTTATCTGGCCGCGCTCCAACCCGTCCATATTGAGCATGCTGCCGTCGCCATTGCCAATCCGGTTGATGGCGATTTGGTGCGCATGACCAATTACCATTGGCAATTTTCCATCGAGCAGATGCGCCAACAGATGGGCTGGGACACGCTGGTAGTGGTAAATGATTTCACTGCGCTGGCCATGGCGTTACCCAGGTTGGGCAAGCACGATGTGCGTCAGGTGGGTGGCGGTGAGGCGCACAAACAAAGTGTAATTGGCCTACTCGGCTCTGGTAGTGGCTTGGGTGTTTCAGGGTTGATACCCGCGGGGGATGGGTGGATTTCGCTCGGCTCTGAAGGCGGTCACGCCAGTTTTTCGCCACGCGATGAACGCGAGATTGCTGTGCTGCGCTACGCATGGAAGCATTTTGATCACGTCTCGTTTGAGCGCCTGCTGTCAGGCCCCGGCCTTGAATTGATGTATCGCGCCATGGCCGAGCATGCTGGCGCGCCCGCACAAAATTTATCGGCCCCTGAAATTACGCAGCGTGCACTTGATCAACAAGATCCTGTTTCAGTTTCAACGCTGGAAGTATTTTGTGCGCTGCTCGGCACTGCGGCGGCTAATCTAGCGGTAACGCTGGGCGCGCTGGGTGGTATCTATATTGGCGGCGGCATCGTGCCACGTTTGGGAAGCTACTTTGATCGTTCCCTGTTCCGCGCCCGCTTCGAAGATAAAGGACGTTTCAGTGCTTATGTCACCGCCATTCCGACTTTTGTCATCACGGCTGAGCATGCCACCTTTACCGGGGTTTCAGCCATTCTGGAAGCGCAGTTGCGCACCTTAACAACATCTGCATCAGCGATTCTTGATCAAGTCCGGCGAGCGCGCAGCGAGTTATCACCGGCTGAACTTCGCGTGGCCGAACATGTATTGGCGCATCCACGCACAGTGCTGAATGACCCGATCACCGAAATCGCGCGCGCCGCCAGGGTGAGCCAGCCGACCGTGATTCGATTCTGCCGCACCTTGGGTTGCGAAGGCCTCTCCGACTTCAAACTGCGGTTGGCCTCCGGCCTGACCGGCACCGTTCCAGTAACTCATGTGCAGGTGACCAACGACGATTCCATGCTTGAGCTGGGCGCCAAAGTATTAGGCAATACGGCCTCGGCGATTCTGCAGGTTCGCAGCCAGCTTAATCGCGAAACCATTGATCGGGCCATCGAGCTTTTGATCCATGCCAATCGCGTTGAATTTTTTGCAGTTGGTCATTATGGTGCGGTAGCACTTGATGCCCAATTCAAATTTTTGCGCTTCGGTATTTCCAGCGGTGCGTATACCGATCCACGGCTGCAACTACTTGCGGCAGCGGTATTAAAACCGGGTGACGTTGCCGTCATTATCAGCAGCGGCGGACGCTTGCCTGAACTGATGGAAGTGGCCGACAAAGCCCGCGAACGTGGCGCCTCGGTAGTGGCGATTACCGCCAGCCAAAGCCCGCTGGCACGCAAGGCCGATGCCGCGCTGATTGTGGATCATCTGGAAGATGTCAGCACCCATTTGCCGATGATCAGCCGCATCCTGCATTTGCTGTTCATTGATATTCTGGCCGTAGGTGTGGCGTTGCGTCGTAACCCGGCAGGTCTTGGGTTATTACATAATGTGGACGAGCAGCTTGATGAATCCGCTGCGGCCAACCCCGTACCTGCCTCTCCCAGCGGTGCTCTAAGTGCTGCACCCGGAGTGAGCATGGCTTCCCCTTTGGCGCGGATGACTTCACACAGTCGATAACCTCAAGTTGGTAGTAAACGGCAGGTCGCGTTAGCAAATTGCGCCCAAAAAATCAATTTATGACATATACCAGCGCAGTCCGCGCGGGCACGATGAAGCGGCCTGTGGCGCGGTCATAATGCGCATCGGCTGCGGGGCGTTTGTCCGCCGCCTCCATGTTCGTATGAACGGGATGCAATACATACGGTTTGTTTTTTTCGGCAGTCAGCTCCACCGCCTGCGCGACCTTATCCACATTCAAAAAATACATGACCTCTTTAAAGCTCGCACCGGCATAGCCAGTGCCATCCAGATGGCCGACGATCACCACCGGATTTTGCGTTGATCCGGTGTTATAAAAAATCAGTCGCGACCTAATTTCATCGGTAGTGCGCAGCCGGAACAAGGTTGAGCTGGCGCGAATTTTCAGTAAATCGCGGAACGTATCGCGCGCCCATAAAATCTCCTGCTCGGTAGGTTTAATGGCCGGGTTCGTCAACAACGGTTTGATCAGCGCATAGTGTTTTTCGTTATCGCGCTTTGGAGGCATACCGGTGCCGAAATAATTATCACGATAGGTAAAATCCAGTCGGTTAAACCAATCGCCTGAATCATAGCTGTTGCCATCCATTGATTTGGAACGCAGCATATCAATGCCCGCATGGAAATACGCCACACCCTGACTGAAAGCAGTGGTGGCCGCGCCTAGCATTTGCACACGGGCACGATCTTCACGCGAGGTATTCAACGGCAATTTATAAACATTAATATCAAATAATGTTTGGTTATCGTGATTATCAACATAGTTCACGACTTCGCCGGGCTGGCTCGCATAGCCAGCAGGCTGGCCAGCGTAATCGATTTCGCGCAATGGTTTTTTCGTGTCCTGGTAGGTGGTCAAAACATAATCGCGTACCGTGCCCGCCAAGCCCACCCGCACCATATCGGCGGTGCGCATCAGATCACTGACGGGCTGCGCCTTATTCGCCAATGCGTTAGGGTCATACACCAGACCGTTGATGTAGCCTTGCGCTTTAATCAGCGCTTCGCCACTATCGCCTGCCCCACCACCGCGCACGGCATCACGCGCACGATCACTGAAGGTGCCAATGCCGCTGCCGTTGAGGGACAGCTGCGAGGCTTGTACAAAGCGCGCACCGTTTTCTACCTCAGCGAAATTCCAGCCTTCGCCAATCAAATTAAGGGTACGCCCGCTAGCGCTGTTAACCTTGGTTTGCAGCGCTTCCATCACCGCCCGCGGCTGATGGCCCATTAGGTCAAAGCGGAATGAATCAATTTTGTAGGCGGTGGCCCAGACAACGACTGAATCGATCATCAGCTTGCCCATCATCATATTTTCCGTGGCGGTATTAGCACAACAGGTAGATTGCTCGATTTGCCCGGCTTCATTCAAACGGTGGTAATAACCAGGTACGATGCGATCCAGCACAGATTTTGCGGTCTGTCCTGACGCGGTAGTGTGGTTGTAAACCACATCCATACCGACGCGAAGCCCGGTGCGATGCAGCGCCATGATCATTTTTCGAAATTCCAGAATGCGCGTGGCGCCATTGACCGCATTGCTCGCATAGCTGCCTTCGGGTGCATTGAAGTGATACGGGTCGTAGCCCCAATTAAAACAATCGTATGCGGCGTTAGCAGTAGTAATGGCCTGCTGCGCTTCGCTATCGGCGTGGCCAGTTGGGGTCGGTGACACACAGCCTACTTCAGGGATGGTGGCAATATCGAATACCGGCAGCAAATGCACGTCAGTCATGCCCGCACGGCTTAATGCGGTGAGGTGCTTCATGCCGTTTGAGCTCACCTCGGTAAAAGCCAGATATTTACCCCGATTAGCGGCACTCACAGTTTGATCATTGATCGAAAAATCACGCACATGCAATTCATAAATTGCCATATCCGTTTGCGCAGCCACCCGGTTCGGTGCGGCTAATTGATCCCAACCATTTGGCTTAAGCCCGGGTGCATTGAGGTTGGCGATATAACTACGAGTCGAATCGGCGGTCAAGCTGAT
>JANYDB010000036.1 GCA_025359985.1 Burkholderiales bacterium
ATTCAGCTACGCTTTTCAACCGATTATTGACGCCGCAACGCATCAGATATTTGCGCATGAGGCGCTGGTGCGCGGCCCTAACGGCGAGACAGCCGCTAGCGTGCTGTCGCAAATCAACGAGTCTAACCGCTATCGTTTTGATCAAGCCTGTCGCGTCAAGGCAATCAAGATCGCCGCACAATTAAACATGCAAACGATTTTGTCGATCAACTTTATGCCGAACGCCATCTATCGGCCCGAGGTGTGTATCCGCACCACATTTGAAGCCGCACGCATCTACGGGTTTCCGCTTGAGCGCATTATGTTCGAGACAGTTGAGGGGGAGCATATTAGCGACGGCAAATGGCTGGCCGAGGTGTTTCGTGAATATCAGCGGATCGGTTTTCTGACGGCAATTGATGACTTCGGCGCGGGCTTCGCGGGCTTAAATTTGTTGGCCGAGTTTCAACCCAATATTATCAAGCTCGACATGGAGCTGATACGCGATATCGATACGTTTCCCGTCAAGCAAGCGATTGCGCGCGGCGTCGTTCAGATCTGCACAGAGCTTGGTATCCGCATCATTGCTGAAGGTGTCGAGACCGTTGACGAATATCGATTCCTCAGACACCTCGATATCAGCTTGATGCAGGGCTTCTTGTTCAGCAAACCGCTATTCGAAGCCTGCGGGGAAGTCGCAACGATTTGCTGGCCTGATGGCTAATCACGCCGCAGCGGGCAATGCGCAGTGCGCAATGTTATAGGCCCCATTCCGCGCCCATTAAACTGTGCGCCCCACTTGCCGTTCGCGGCATTTTTGCTTGGGAAAGCCCGTCAAATGGCGCTCTTGGCATTGATGATTGCTATTTTTTCAGTATGAAAACCACGATGCCAATAATGACGACTACAGCAATGGCGGCAACCAAGCCCCATTGAGGTTTTAAGTTTTTGGCTGGGGATGGCGCAATCGATTGCTTAATCATATCCTCAACTATACCGTCGGCCTCAGGATCGGCGGAGCTTTGCAATAATGACATCACATCCTGAATCATTGCATCATCAAATAGATATGGATCAAATTTCTGAAATCCACCTTTGACCAACAAACGAGTCATGTCCTTTTCAATCGGCACATATTTCATCGACCAATCAGCGAAAGAGAGTGCGCTTATCTGCTTGCGCGAAAGAAGTTTTAAGTCCTTATGGCGGTTGTCTGACTCCAAGCGCGCATACAGCGCATCAACCGCTACTTCCTCGCCTTGCAAGCACTGAAAAAAGCAACCGTCGCCAAAATACAAAACACCGACCAAGCCATCGCGCCGATTGTTGATGCGCGATTTCGCCAGAATCCGCGCGACGTTCGGCTCGATGCCCCTCACCAGCCCCGATGAAATGAAGGTTGAGCGGCTTATGTAGATAATCTGAATCAGTCGTTGCATTTATGGGTCTCTATTTTTAAGTGGTTGCTGACCGAAATGATAGCTTTTTTACTTTTAAGTTCAGACTGTATTTTGCACCCAAAAGTTAACTAAATCTAAACGCATTCCACCATTCCAGCGGGTAAGCATTAGTTGATATGGTTGGAAATAATTCGCACTGCCGTTTAAGAAGGTTTGCCAAATAAGGCGTGTGCTGGTGCGCCTCAATTAGATCGCTTGACGAACTATTTAAACGCGGCGCTACCTGGCGACATCCAATGGTTTCGGCTGCAGGCAGCGGTACGCCAGCCAGCACACCAGCCCCGCTGACATTAGCAGTACCATCGTGATCGCCAGCCACTTCGGTGAATGCGAAACCGCGGGGGACACTAAACCCGCAACCACCGCATTAACGATGCCGGAGACAAAGCCTTGCAGCGACGCGGCCATGCCGCGCCGGGTGGGGAACATATCGAGCACGATGAGTGACAGCGAGGGCATGGCCATGGCGCTGCCAACGGCGTAGAAAAATAACGGGATGATGGCCCACGGTACTGAGGGCTCGAAGGTGAATGCGTAAACCAGATTGACGCTGGCGGCCACCACCATGAACCGGTATGAATACGATACGGTTTTGGCGAGAGATAATTTCCCGGCCACCCGGCCTGAAATAAACGCGCCGACCATGATGCCGGTGATGCCTGGAATAAACAGCCACGCGAATTGCTGCGGCCCGAGCTTTAATGATTCGGGCACATACACGGGGGCCGACATGAAATATAAAAAGAACGCATTGAAGTTAAACCCGACCGCGAGCGAGAGCAGCAGGAACGGCACATTGGCACCGACTTCCCGATAACCCGCAAACAAGGGGCTGGGGCGAAAGGCGTGGCGCTTATCGTCAGGCAAAGTTTCGTGAATGGAAAACAAAATGACAACGATGAGCAGCGCGGTGATGATCGCTAAAAACCAGAAGATGGCATGCCAGCCAAACCAGATGTAAAGATAGCCGCCAATAATCGGCGCGATCGCGGGCGCAATACCGAACCAGAGTGTGACCATTGACATTAATTTTTGTGCGTCGGTATCGTTGAACAGATCGCGAATCATGGCGCGGCCAACCACCATGCCGGCGCCAACCGATAAGCCCTGTACCACCCGAAAAATTAACAGCGTGCCAATATTAGGCGACAGCGCGCAGCCGATGGAGCCGATCAAAAACCCGACGAGTCCCACGACGATAACCGGCTTGCGGCCGAAGCTATCGGACAGTGCACCGTGAAATAAAAACATGAATGCAAACGCCGCCAGATAGAGCGATAGTGTTTGCTGCATTTGTAGTGTGCTGGCACCCAGATCGCGACCCATGCCGGTGAACGCCGGGATGTACGTATCAATGGCGAAGGGGCCGAGCATCGCGAGTGCGGCCAGCAACAACGCGAATACCCAGGGCGGCGTGGCGTGATGCGCGTGGCTTTTAGGTGGCATTGCCAAACTTAAAATAAGCGTCAAAACCAAGAATAGCTTGCAGAGCGGCTTTTGAGCCTAAATCGATTCGTGAGCCGCACCAGTGCTTGAGTTTCAATTTTACACAATGCATTATGGTGCGGCCCTGTCCATGCGCCGATATTGGATAGCTTCAGCAATGTGGCCTGTTTCAATTTTTTCCACACCCGCTAAATCTGCAATGGTGCGCGCAACTTTTAGCACACGATGATAGGCGCGTGCGGACAATCCCAGCCGCTGAATCGCGTTTTTCAGCAGCGTCTCACCCGCCTCGTTCGGCACACATAACACATCAATATCGGCGGGCTCAAGCTTTGCGTTGGGCTTGCCCTGGCGCGCGATTTGAATTTGGTAGGCGCGCTCCACTCGCGCCGCAATGGCGGCGGTTGCTTCACCTTTTGCAGCTTTTACCAATTCAAGTTGCGGCACGGCAGGTACTTCGATCTGCAAATCGATTCGATCTAATAAGGGCCCGGAAATTTTGCCGCGATAGCGCGACACCTGATCGGGCGTGCAGCGACATTTATTCATGTAATGGCCCAGGTAGCCACAAGGGCACGGGTTCATCGCGGCAAGCAATTGAAACTCGGCCGGAAAATCAGCTTGCCGCGCCGCCCGTGAAATCGTAATGCGGCCCGACTCCAAAGGCTCGCGTAATACCTCCAGCACACCGCGATCAAACTCAGGCAATTCATCAAGGAATAACACCCCTTGATGCGCCAATGAAATTTCGCCGGGCTTCGGGTTGCCGCCGCCGCCGACCAGCGCCACCGCCGACGCGGTATGGTGCGGGCTGCGATAATTCCGCTTTTTCCAGTTTTCCGTTTTGAAGCCGCCCGTAGCGAGGCTTTGCACTGCAGCAGATTCAAGCGCCTCGGCATCTGTCATCGACGGCAAAATGCCCGGAAAACGCGATGCAAGCATGGTTTTGCCGGTGCCGGGCGGGCCCATCATGAGCAAACTATGACGGCCTGCTGCCGCGACTTCCAGCGCACGTTTGGCGTGATTCTGGCCTTTAACATCGGCCATATCGGGATAGTGGGAAACCGCGGCGGGTGCATTACTTACAAACGGCGGAATCGTTTCGCGCCCGGCTAAATGCGCGCATACCTGCAATAAATTTTTGGCCGCGAGCACTGTCGCATCTTTGACCAACGCCGCTTCTTCTGCAGATGCGGTCGGCAGCAAAAACGCACGACCATCGCCGTGGGCTTTATAAGTCATGGCAAGCGCGCCACGAATGCGCCGCAGCTCACCGGTCAAGGCCAGTTCACCAGCGAATTCATAATCTTTTAATTTATCACCCGGAATCTGCCCGCTCGCCACCAAAATACCGAGCGCAATCGGCAAATCAAAACGGCCACTTTCTTTGGGCAAGTCAGCGGGCGCCAGATTGACGGTGATACGTCGGGCAGGAAACTCGAAACGCGCATTCAACAACGCGGCGCGCACCCGATCTTTGCTTTCTTTCACTTCCATTTCCGGCAGGCCGACGATGGTGAAGGCCGGCAAGCCGTTGGCGAGATGCACCTCCACCGTCACCAGCGGCGCCTGCATGCCATCGAGCGCACGGCTGTACAACACGGCCAGTGACATTCAGTAGCGCTCCACGACAGTCGGAATGGCTATGGGGGATATGGCGGTTATGGTGGGTATCGCAGTTACGGCGGCGGAGGTCATTGGCAAGGGGTGTGAATCACCGCATGGATCACAGCCTGCGTTGCGACATGAATCAAGGCGCAAATCATTTTTCATGAGTGGAATTTTTAACTGACTGTGCGACTTCCAACGCGGCCAGTTTGGACTCAAGGTCCTGCAGTTTTGCGCGGGTTTTCGCAAGCAAAGCGACTTGAATATCGTAGTCTTCACGCGTCACCAGCCCTTGTTTAGCCAATTGAGAAACCAGATGCTGACGCACATTTTTATCCAGGTCGGCGATGGGCGTTTGTTGTATCAGCTCATCCGCACGCGCTGCCGCACTGTTGACAATGCGACTCAGGGTTTCCATCAGCTTGGGTTTGGGTGTGATCATGGCTCGATTGCAGGCCAAGGGTGGCCAAATACAGTTTTAAAAATTATACAATTGCACATTGTAGCTGACCCGCTCTCGCACGGAGCTATTCTTGTAGGTTAAAGACGGCGTCTCATATGCGAACAGCGCGATGCGCTAATCCTGTGCGGGCAGGATAAAATTTGCAACATTGTGGTGCAATAATCCCGGTCGATTACCGGAAGCCTATACAAATCAACGCGTTCAAATTCATTCTCGGATGGCACGCTATCTGCTAAATGATAAAGCGCTAAACATTTTTAATAGGGAAAACCTCACATGAAAAAAATTGCATACGCGACTCCACTCGCACGACTAGGCGCTGTTGCTGCGCTGTACTCAATATCATTGGTCGCCATAAATGCCGCCGCTCAAACAGCACCGGCAGCGCCAGCCGCCACACCGGAGCACACATTCACCCCTAAAATTTCTTTATTTAGCGAATATGAATATCGCGGCATTTCGCAAACATCCGAAAAACCCGCCGTGCAATTTAATCTGGATTATGTACATTCGAGCGGTTTTTATCTGGGCACTTTTGTTTCCAATATTTCCTGGCTCAAAGATTACAAATCGCTCGGCTTGGTCAGCAAATCCTCGTCGGTTGAGATTGATCTGTTTGGCGGTTATAAATTCGAAGTGGTTAAAGATATAACCCTCGATCTCGGTTATTTGCACTATGAATATCCGGGCGCTAAAGGACTGCCGGGATTGCCGAAGCCCAATACAGACGAGGTTTATATCGGTGCCACATATAGCGTATTTAATGTCAAATATTCTTACTCAACAGGCGATACTTTTGGCACGCCTAAAAGCAAAGGCACCTCATTTCTTGAGCTGAATTACTCGCAGGAAATCGCTCCCAAGCTAGCCCTGACAGGCCAGGTTGCGCAGCAAAAATACAAAGGCACGTTCGCCGGTTTTAATAACGATAAAGAGCTTACCTATGTGGTCTACAAATTCGGCCCGTCGTATGACCTGGGCGATGGCTGGAATATCGGCGGCTATTACAAAGGCACCAACGCGAAAAAAGAGAATTACACCTTCAAAGGCCGTGACTGGAGCAAAAATCGTCTAGTTGCGTTTATTTCTAAAACTTTCTAATTCGTATAAATATTCATAAGCCGCTATCAAATAGTTTTAAACCGTATTTAGTATTTTCATCGCCAGCACCACCGCACGATTTGCACGACATGCACTTATGCGGCGGCCTATTTTCAACACCACGGGAGTACAAAAATGAAATTAGTCACTGCCATCATCAAGCCGTTCAAGCTTGACGAAGTCCGTGAGGCCCTTTCTGCCATCGGCGTTCAGGGAATCACGGTTACAGAGGTTAAAGGCTTTGGGCGACAAAAAGGCCATACCGAGCTTTATCGCGGCGCAGAATATGTGGTTGATTTTTTACCTAAGGTAAAAATCGAAGCAGCCGTTAAAGACGATCTACTCGAACAGGTGATTGAAGCGATCGAAAAATCAGCCAACACCGGCAAAATTGGTGATGGAAAAATCTTTGTGTTCAATCTAGAACAAGTTGTTCGCATTCGCACCGGTGAGACCGGCGCGGACGCGCTTTAATTCAGGGGGCATTTGAACATGAAACCGAGCAAACAATTTTTAGCAATATGGGCCGTTTGTGGAGCCCTCAGTTTTGGATTTGCCGCATCACTGGTGCAGGCTCAGGCTCTGTCACCAGTGCCCGTAGCGGTCCCATCAACAGAAACGCCGGCAGCAACGCCAGCAACTGTAGCCGCGCCGGACATCAAAACAGCGGCACTCGCACCTGCCACGCCAGCCGCAGCCACGCCCGCAACGGCACCTGCGGTCGCGGCCACACCTACGCCAAATAAAGGCGATGTTGCTTGGATGCTTACCTCCACCGCGCTGGTTTTGTTGATGAGCATTCCGGCATTGGCTTTGTTCTACGGTGGATTAGTCCGCTCAAAGAATATGTTGTCGGTGTTGATGCAGGTGTTTGTGACGTTCTCGCTCATTACCGTACTGTGGGTAGTTTACGGTTATAGCTTTGCTTTCACCGAGGGCAGTGGGGCCTTGAGCCCTTACTTAGGGGGAACAGATCGGATGTTCTTTAAAGGCATGGCCGATTTGGTAAAAGGTGAATTCTCCACCGCAGCCACTTTCAGTAAAGGCGTGGTGCTGCCAGAGATGTTGTATGCCGCGTATCAGGCGACTTTTGCCGCAATTACCTGCTGCCTGATTTTAGGGTCTGTGGCAGAACGCATGAAATTCGGTGCGGTCATTTTGTTTATGGCGCTGTGGTTTACCTTTAGCTATATTCCCATCGCCCATATGGTGTGGTTCTGGCCCGGCCCTGATGCTTATGTTTCGGCGGCGGTAGTGGATGCACAAAACGCCAAAGCGGGCTTGCTATGGCAGTGGGGTGCGCTTGATTTTGCGGGCGGTACAGTGGTGCATATCAACGCCGGTGTGGCCGGCTTGGTGGCCGCGTATTTTCTGGGCAAGCGCATCGGCCTCGGCAAGGAAGCAATGACCCCGCATAACCTTACGATGACCATGATCGGCGCGTCGTTGTTGTGGTTTGGCTGGTTCGGCTTTAATGCTGGCTCGGCGCTGGAAGCCAATAATTCCGCCGTGCTCGCGTTCATGAATACCTTCCTGGCCACGGCTTGTGCGGTGCTGTCCTGGATCACGGCTGAATGGTTGCTGCGGGGCAAGCCTTCCATGCTCGGCGCGGCATCCGGCGCAGTAGCTGGCCTGGTAGCAATCACCCCGGCGGCGGGTAATGTGGGAATTCCTGGCGCATTCGTGATTGGGACTTTGGCTGGCGTGGTCTGCCTGTGGGGCGTCACGGGGCTGAAGAAACTACTGAAAGCGGATGATTCACTCGATGTGTTTGGGGTGCATGCGCTGGGCGGCATCTTGGGCGCATTGTTGACTGGCGTGTTTAATTCACCCGACTTAGGCGGCCCCGGCTTCCCGAACAACTGGTTTGAAATGAAGCCGGGCTTTGAAACCATCATGGCTCAGGTTGTGGTGCAAGCCAAAGCGGTCGGCGTGACGGTGGTTTGGTCGGCGACGGTAGCCGCAGTTTCTCTGTTCATTGTGAAAATGGTGGTGGGCTTGCGCGTGCCGGAAGAAGAGGAACGCGAGGGGCTTGATATCACTTCACACGGTGAGTCGGCTTACAACCACTAAAAACCCACTAAAAATCATTAAGCAAATTAACACCTTAAAAGGGCGCTCGATTGAGCGCCCTTTTTTTCGCCTTTCAAATTGGGTTGCGTGGTGCGCCATTGAACTCTCACCTGCCGGACCGATCTATTTAATCGTTGTTATGTTTGATAAACGCCTTAAACTTTACGCAATGATAGTCCCCGCGCTATACTGTTTAGCTCACCTTTTGGAACCAAATCCTAAATGAATCAACGTGATACCAGCATGCCAATGCCCGATGTTCAGAGCAGCTTTGATGCTCGTCATATCGCGATTGACCGCGTCGGCATTCGCGGCATTCGCCACCCTGTACGGATCGAAGCCGCCGCCGGTGAAGTTAAGCATACGGTTGCCACCTTTGCGATGGCGGTGCGTCTGGCTCATGATGTGAAGGGCACGCATATGTCCCGATTCATCGAAATTCTGGAATCCAATCAGGCTGCGTACAGCGTGCCGATGCTGGCTGGTTTATTGGCGAGCATGATTGATCGTTTGCAGGTTGCCGAGGGCAGCATCGAGCTGAGGTTCCCGTATTTTATTGAAAAAGTCGCCCCCGTCTCGGGCGTGAAATCGCTGATGGATTATGAAGTCACGCTGTCGGGCCACATAAAAAGTGGCGCCACACGCATCACCACCAAGGTGGTTGTTCCGGTCACCAGCTTATGTCCATGCTCCAAAGAAATCTCCGCGTATGGCGCGCACAACCAGCGTTCGCACATTACTATCGCCGTCGATGGACAGTCAGTGATGACGGTTGAAGAAATCGTGCGTATTGCCGAAGACCAGGCCAGCAGTGAGGTTTATGGCATTCTAAAACGCCCCGATGAAAAATACGTCACCGAACGTGCTTACGATAACCCGAAGTTTGTGGAAGACTTGGTGCGCGATGTTGCCGCAGGGCTCGACATGGACAGCAGAGTGGACGCGTACCGGGTCGAAATCGAAAATTTTGAATCGATTCACAACCATTCTGCGTATGCCGTTGTTGAGCGGGATAAATCCCGCCGCTGAATGTGGGTTATTAAATGGTTAGAAAATTTAGAAGCGTTCAGTAAAAGGCAAAGCTGAATTTGGCCGAGCCGTCATGTATAGAAAATACAGTTGCAAATTCCGACGTTGCAATCTTTGTGGTCTGATGGTCAGTAGTGCATTCGCACACTCTTCAACCAGCCAACCTGTTTGCACGTAACCCCGCTGTCAGCCGTGCCTTGCGGTTGATGGCTTGTTAAGAGCGACGTTATGTCATCCAAGCCGACCCCATTATTTCAAAGTGATCCTGACGACGGCGAAAACAGCGCCATTGTTTCGGATCGAATCCGCGCGCGCTTGAAGCAGGCGAACAAGCGCTTTCACGCCAACGACAATATTGCAGCATTTGTCAAAGAAGGCGAAATCGATTTATTGCGCGAAGAAGTAACCGCAAAAATGGCCGAAGTCCTGAAAAGCCTGGTCATCGATACCGAGAATGATCACAACACCCATGAAACCGCACGCCGTGTTGCCAAAATGTATCTCACGGAAATTTTTAATGGTCGCTATGCAGCAGCTCCTGCCATTACTGAATTTCCCAATATCGAGCATTTAAATGAACTGATGATTGTGGGTCCGATTACGGTACGCAGCGCTTGCTCGCATCATTTGTGCCCCGTCATCGGCCGGGTATGGATCGGCGTGATGCCAAATGAACATTCGAATTTAATTGGTCTTTCCAAATACGCCAGACTGTGTGACTGGATCATGAGTAGGCCGCAGATTCAGGAAGAAGCCGTCACGCAGCTAGCCAATGTGTTGCAGGAAAAAGTGCAACCCGATGGCCTCGCGATCGTGATGGAAGCTGATCACTTTTGCATGCACTGGCGCGGGGTGAAAGACAGTGATTCGCAAATGACCAATAGTCTGATGCGTGGATCGTTTTTGAAAGACGCAAATTTGCGCCGTGAATTTTTGTCGTTGCTGACCAAAAAGAATTCATAACGATCATCATTAAAATAACGAAGGAATTCTCATGCTAGTTCGTCTTATGTATTGCAGCCGCGCACAGGACACCATTGCCCAGGAAGATTTGAATGCGATCGTGTCAAAATCTCGCGCCAATAATCCACCACGCGGTATTACTGGCGTGCTGTGTTGCAGTGGCAAGATTTTTTTGCAGGTGCTCGAAGGTGGCCGCCTGGAAGTCAACACCCTCTATAACAAAATTTCCAACGATCCACGCCATAAAGAAGTGATGCTGCTTTGCTATGAAGAGATCGAGGAGCGTCGCTTTGCACACTGGTCTATGGGCCAAGTACCGCTGGCGCGCATCAATCCATCGCTGCTGATCAAGTATTCCGAAAAAGCTGAGCTGGATCCCTATGCGGTATCAGGTCAGGTATCGATGGCGTTGTTTAATGAAATGATGGCCACCGCCTCAATTGCAGGGCAAAGCTGCTGATTGGCTGCATGATAAAAAGGCTCCGCTAGCCTTTGCGTCTAAAAGCCCCGCCGTGCGGGGCTTTTTTATGGGAAACCGTTGGATAAATTTCGCGCCTGGCAATCAATTCAGCCGCGATTTTGCGGGTTCACACCCCATTTTGAGCAATTCATCGGAATCCGTTTGAGGGTTCATACGGCTTTAAATAAAGTGGCTTCATTAACAAAACACAACAACGCGCAACACCCACCCAACTACCCACACGAAGGAAATAATCATGAAAACCCAAACTAACGTCAAAGACAACATCGCAACTGCAATCGTCATGGTCAGCTTATTTATCGGCTCTATCGCTGCCGTCGCCAACAGCCAACCCGTTAGCGTCAATCAAGCTGCCGCCGAACTACAACAAATGGACGCCATCGTTATCACCGCACAACGCATACCCATCGAAAAAATGAATACCATCGTCGTCAGCGCTTCACGCCATGCTGATGTGTTCATTGCCGTAAAATAAATCACTGCGACGCTAATATTTCACACCGAAGTATTTCAACACCGCCACATTGGAAAATTACCATACGACAAGGCGCTCATGAGCCAACGATACAAAAGCAGCAGCATCACCATAGCGAAATTGAAACCACGGCAAGAGAAAATAAAACCCTAGCACTGGTGTGCTTCTACAAGCAAAATGCCGCCACGAGTCTCACCAGTACTAGGGCTTTAATCCAGCAATAAAAAACGACAGATCAAAATCTGCCGTTTTTTTGTTTGACCCAATCTTGCATCATAGAACGCCCAAAATTTAACGTCGCTTGTAAACCGCCAACTCCTGCTGAATCACATGGCGCACTTCACTCAACAGCGCCTCACCTTCAACGGCTCGGCGCAAGGTATCGTTAATCAACGTCTGATAACCGCGCTCGCCCGCCGCTGATTTGAAATGCTCAATCACAATGGCATCCAGCATGATGCTAATGCGCTTCTTGCCTAGCTGCTTCTGCGCAGCCGCCTGCCTTTCGGCCTTGGCGACTTTCTTGCCGCTAACACGGTACTCTGTGCGATCAAAATTGGCCTGTGTGAGCTGAGGCGCGTCATCAGCCCGCGCCGAGGTTTTGGTAGTAGAGGTTCGTTTCATATTTGTCCGCCTTTCGAATGGAAATGGTTCGGATAGTCCTGTCTGATTCAACATGAACAACGATGACAACAAGTGAATCCAGCAAGCCCATCACGATCATGCGTTGCTCGTTATAGTCGGCTTGATCATCCTAAAAGAGCACTAGTGGCCCGGCGAATATGCGCGCGGCATCATTGAAATCAATGCCGTGTTTGGCGAGATTCGCCCTACGTTTGAGTTCATCCCAATTGAATTGCATAATGCATTATATGCATATAATTATGCATATATAAGGTAAAGTTTATTCGCGAGGAATTTATTCTTCGTCGTGTAACTCAACGACCAATGCAAAAGCACGAGGGCCCCGTGAGAGTCGCCGAGCAACGCAGAAGCGACAGGGGCATTCCGCGATGACTGTTTGAGCTTTGCGCCGCGACCTTTTCTTTGATCACAACCCGTTTTCGCAAAGCGAGTTCCGCAGCGGCCTGTCGCTTCTAATAGCGCAGGGGATTTTTGTCGCAGCTTTATCGCGACAAAAACGACGAACCCGGGTCGCCTTTTCTTTGGTTCCTTTCTTTTGGCGAAGCAAAAGAAAGGGACTAGCCGCCGGGCTACCCCCGGCCTCGTGAATGAATCACCGGGGGCAAACACATGCGGCGCAAATCGCTTCGCTCACTGCGCCCTACGAGCTCTATGGGTCTTCACGCCTACTTCGCATTTGTTCTCGAAATTCTCCATATATGCGCATGAACTCCGTCACGTTGCGCACCAATATAAAAAGAGCAACTCCAGAATAAACAATCGCAAAAATCGCCAAATTTGCGAGAATCGGCGACTCGATACCTTTATACAACACCAAGATGAAACACGTCAGCGCAAACAATAGAACAGGGAAGATAAAGGAGAGTCTAAACGTCAGGTCATTCCCAAAATGACGCAGGTATTCTCCAAATTTTGTTGCTTCGAGATTCACGAACGTTATCCATATCGCGATGCTTGCCGGGAAAAATACTTGACTCGCGATAGTGATCCAATCGCCAGCCGTTTTAACCATAAAACCCAATAAGCTAGGCTGTTCAAAAACCAAAAGAATCGCTGCGAAAAGCAAAGCGGAAAAAAGAAGTTCTCCCGCCATTGCGATCCAAAAGGTCTTCAAAAGCGCTTTTTTCATTGAGTATCGTCGCTTGGATAACTTGCATCGATGCGATTGGCAAGTTCGGCTATAGAGCTATCAAGATCATTAAGAACGGCGGCAGGCTTTGAGCCACTTGCAGAATTTTTAGGCACTTGGGTGATCACCTTCCACGCGTGATTTCCAGTTACAACTTTTTTATACTCACCGCCCGAATAACCCGTCATAACAACTGACCCTGATTTATATCCGGCCTGCGCGAGAGAGGCAACGCTATGTGGAAGGTTGCCACTTGCAGTATTCAATCCTTGTTTCCTCTTCATTTCCGTTAACCATTCGTCAATTCCCCCATTTTGCATTTGGTCATAGACTAGCTTGGCGGATCTTGAAATTTCTGGGTTTGGCAATCTGAGCCGAACCTTAAGTCGATTAAGCAGTTCAAATGATTGAAACTCGCGCATGACCTCATTTTCCTGTGGCACGGGTTCTAAATGAATAGCTGTGCGATACCCTAACGCCTGAGACGATTTGTAAAGTATTTTTTCCAGCATCTCGCGCCAAACATTCGAGTTCATCAATGCGCTTGAATACTCGACTGCAACGAGGTGTCGCCGCATATGAAAGATAATTCGCACCGCTAAAGCAGACGGCGGATTCTCAGAAGAGAAATCTTCAGTAATGCCATCTTCGGTCACAACGAGCCCGTATTTGGCTTCAATTGCACGAAATATGCAGACAGACGCAATTGCATTATGAAAATCATCATGATCATTTTGAACAAAATGCAATCGATAATTGCGAAGCCCCCAAACGAAGCTATTTTTTATACCCGTACTTTTATCGTCAAACAGCTTTTCGCAAGCATTTTGAATAATTGCTAGCAGATCGCGATCTTTTTCCGCAGCTTTTTCTAAATTCGATAACAGGTCATCGCGATTTACTTTGTTGAGCCTATATAAATCAAGCTCTATATTAATGTCTGCCACTGATTACCTCCTGTATTTGATTTCAATGCGCCTCCTCCCAATTCCCCCCCACCCCCGGCTCTGCCACCAACGGCACATCCAGCTTCGCCACATTGGTCATCAACCCCGGAATCTCCTGCCTCACCAATTCCAACTCATCCTCCGGCACTTCCAACACCAACTCATCATGCACCTGCATCACCAGTTTGGTTTTCAATTTCGACTGCTCAATCCAGCCCTGCACCGCGATCATGGCTAACTTGATTAAATCAGCTGCCGTGCCTTGCATTGGAGCATTAATTGCGGCACGCTCAGCCCCTTGGCGGCGGCCTTGATTGCTTGAGCGGATATCCGGCAGCCACAGGCGGCGGCCGAATACGGTTTCAACGTAGCCGTGTTCGCTGGCCTCAGCGCGGGTGCGTTCCATATACTGTTTGACGCCGGGATAGCGGGCGAAATATTTGTCGATGTAGCTCGCAGCAGCTCCGCGCTCGATGCCCAAATTCGCGGCGAGGCCGAAGGCTGACATACCGTAGATCAGGCCGAAATTAATTACTTTCGCGTAGCGGCGCTGTTCGCTGCTCACATCACGCGTCTCGACGCTAAAAATTTCGGAGGCGGTGGCGCGATGCACGTCCATGCCTTCGGCGAAGGCTTTGAGCAGGCCAGGGTCAGACGATAAATGCGCCATGATGCGCAGCTCAATTTGCGAATAATCCGCTGATAAAATCACGCTGCCGGGCGGCGCGATAAAGGCTTCGCGAATGCGTCGGCCCTCAGCTGTGCGCACTGGAATATTTTGCAGATTGGGATCATTACTCGATAGCCGTCCCGTGACCGCAACCGCTTGGCCGTAATTGGTATGCACCCGACCGGTTTTGGCATTGACCATGCGCGGCAATTTATCGGTGTAGGTACTTTTTAGTTTGGCCATACTGCGGTAATCAAGAATAATTTTCGGCAGCGGATGATCTTCGGCTAATTTGGCGAGCGTTTCTTCATCCGTCGATGGCGCGCCGCCAGGGGTTTTCTTGAGCGGCTTGATGCCTTTTTTGTCGAACAATATTTCGGCAAGCTGTTTGGGTGAACCGAGATTAAATGGCTGGCCTGCTTCTTCATGCGCTTTGGCTTCGAGCTCCAGCATTTTGATGCCGAGCTCGCCGCTTTGTTTTTCGAGTAATGCGCTATCAATCAGCACACCATTGCGCTCAATGGTCAGCAGCACATGAGTGGTGGGCATTTCGATTTGTTCATAAACAAATTTTAGCTTTTCATCCGCGCCGACCTGCCCGTAAAGTGCGCCGTGCAATTGCAGCGTGACGTCCGAATCTTCAGCCGAATAGTCGGTCGCGGTTTCAATTGAGACTTGATCGAAACTGATTTGCGAAGCGCCCTTACCAGCGACTTCTTCAAACGAAATGGTTTTTGCGCCTAGATGCCGCGTGGCTAGCGAATCCATATCGTGACGCTGATGCGATTCGAGCACGTAGCTTTCCAGCAGGGTGTCGTGGGTGTAGCCGAGGATGTCAATGCCGTGATTGGCGAACACATGCAAATCGTATTTTATGTTTTGCCCGAGCTTGTGTTTGCTCGCATCTGTTAACCACGGGCGCAATTTATGGATCGCTAAATCAAAATCAAGCTGATCGGATGCGCCGGGATAAATGTGGCGCAGCGGCAAATACGCGGCCTCACCGGCGATGCAGGCAAACGACAGGCCAACAATCATTGCCGTCATCGGGTCAAGGCTGGTGGTTTCGGTATCAAGCGCGACTAATTCTGCAGCGTTGAGTTTGGCGAGCCAAAGATCCAACTCAGCTTCGGTGGAAATGCAGGTGTATTGTCGGGTGTTGATGAATTCAGTTTGCAAGGCGCTGACTTCACCGGATGACCAGCGGGTAGCCGTCGCGTCTTTATTGGCCTGCGCAAACACACCGGATTCGGCCCTGCTCTCATTGCTGGCAAATCCATCTTTGGCGGGCTTGGCCGTTGCGCCTGGCATCGCAACACGCATGCTTTTAAAACCAAATTGATCGTACAGCGCATTGAGTTTTTCGGTGTCGGCGGGTTGGTAGCCCAACGCGTCAAACTCGAACGGCAACGGCACATCGCATTTCACGGTGACGAGTACGCGCCCGGTGGGCAGCCACTCAAGGGCTTTGCGCAAATTCTCACCCACCACACCTTTGATGTTTGCGGCATTGTTCATCACCCCATCCAGCGAGCCATATTCGGCGATCCATTTCGCGGCGGTCTTGGGGCCGACTTTTTCAACGCCGGGGACGTTATCCACGGTGTCTCCCATCAACGCCAGATAGTCAATGATGCGGTCAGGCGGCACACCAAATTTTTCTTTAACCCCGGCAATATCCAGGCGCTCATTTGACATCGTATTTACCAACGTAACCTGTGCGTTCACCAACTGCGCCAAATCTTTATCGCCGGTAGACACCATGGTCTTTACGCCTCGTGCGCTGGCGTGGGCGGCCAGCGTGCCAATGACATCATCGGCCTCCATACCATCCACCACCACGCAAGGCCAGCCCAGCGCTTCAATGGTTTCACGCATTGGCCCTAACTGCGCGGCCAGGTCTTCGGGCATGCTGGTGCGGGTGGCTTTATAGTCCGTGTAAATATCGTCACGGAATGTTTTGCCCTTGGGGTCAAACACGCAGGCGCTATAATCATGAGGATGTTCTTCACGAAGCCGGTTGAGCATGTTGACTACCCCGCGAATCGCCCCTGTCGGTGCACCTGCAGGGCTTCGTAAATCGGGCATGGCATGGAAAGCCCGATAGAAATAGCTCGAAATATCGACCAGCAATAAATGCTTGGGGTCGGCGGACTTGTCGCCGAACTGGAGTTCGTCAGGATTATTCATGGAGAAATTTATTTTGAATGCGGAAAAAACAGCGGAAACAGCAAAATTAACGAAATTAACCATCAGCGCTGCTGAAAAAATTCCTAAACGGGCCGACCCGGAATTGAAACATCAGTCGTTAACCGCCGCTCGGGAATCATGGTGGATGTTCAACATTATCGCCGAAATGGTTTCAGCGACGGACAAGTTAGAAAACATCTCTCCCGCCGTGGCGATTTTTGGCAGCGCGCGCTTAAAGGAGGGAAATCCTTACTATGCGCTGACCGAAACAATCGCGCGCAAATTATCAGACTCTGGGTTCGGCGTGCTTTCCGGCGGCGGCCCCGGCATCATGGAAGCTGCCAACAAGGGCGCAGTGGCAGGAAAAAGCCCCAGCGTGGGCTTGAATATTATGCTGCCGTTTGAACAAAGCGGGAATGGCTATCAGGACGTATCAATGTCGTTCCAGCATTTTTTTGCGCGCAAGACGATGTTTGTAAAACACGCGGTAGCCTATGTGGTGATGCCGGGTGGTTTTGGCACGCTCGATGAATTATTTGAAGCGATGACGCTCATACAGACGGGCAAGATTCGCCGCTTCCCGGTAGTGCTGGTTGGCAGTGAATTTTGGGCGGGTCTGCTGGACTGGATTAAATCGACCATGCTGACTGAAGGCGTAATCAGCGCAAAAGATCTTGATTTATTTAAAGTGACGGATGATGCGCAGCAAGTTGTTGATATTATTTTTGAACATTACGCGATGCGCAGCATTATGCCAAACGCGCATGAAAAAGCACTAGAGATGTCCCTGTAGTTTGTTTTGCAGTTTGGTGTTTGGCTGCAGTACGCGGGTAATCTATGGATAGTTTATGGATCATTTTTTTATAATTTATGAGCAGGTTCTTAAGGAGTAAATGATGAAAAATATTTCATTGCAGATGATGCGTGTCATGCGGATGGGGCTCATTTGTTCAGCCGTTGCGACGATGGCGACTACCATGGTCACTCGTGCCATCGCGCAAACAAAAGAGACGGTACCGACGCAAAAAACAGCACCAGCGCCGTCAAAAGAACATCCCAAACCAAAAGATTTGCAGCCTGTTGATGAGGCGCCTGCGCTCATTTCTGCGCCCCCACCTCCGCAGATAAAAGATAATAAAGACGATCCGACTCTTGAAGCCAAGGTAACGACCGTTAAAAAAGGTACCGATACGGTTGAGGAGTACCGCGTCAATGGCAAGCTTTACAAAATGCGCGTGGTGCCCGCATCAGGGCCCGCCTATATTTTGGTGGATGCTAAAGGCGATGGCAGCTTTGCGCGAGTAGATGGGCCTGATTTAAAAATGGCTGTGCCGACATGGGTATTGTTCGAATGGAAATAGCCTGGCCTGATAAGTTCATGCCGCGGGTTTGCGTTAACCACTTTCCAATGCCTGCTTACTGCATAGAAATGTTTTTGCCATGAGCGTTTTTACGCCTGTAACGGTTGATGAGGCGCGCGCCTTTATGACGCCCTATTGCCTTGGCGATATTATTGATTTTCAAAACATCGCGGCCGGGGTGGAGAATTCAAATTTTTTTGTCACGACCACATTGGGCCGTTATGTCTTGACCATTTTTGAGAAAATTCCGCGAGCCGATCTTGATTTTTATATGGGACTAATGGCGCATTTGAGCCGCGTCGGCGTTCCCTGTGCTGCGCCGTTAGTTGATCATCACAAGCAGATTTTGCAAACTCTGAAGAACAAACCGGCTGCGCTGGTGACGCGCTTAAACGGTAACGATATTGCCCATCCGCAGCCAAAAGATTGTTTTGCAGTGGGTACAGCACTCGCTAATATGCATCAGGCCGCTACCGGGTTTAGCCTCAAGATGACCAACTGGCGCGGACTTTCATGGTGGCGTGAGTATGGGTCAGCGTTACAACCCCATGTTTCTGACCGCGAAAATACTGTGCTGGATCTTGAATTAAAGCATCAAGCAAATTTTGATTCACTCGACCTGCCACGCGGCATTATCCACGGTGATTTATTTCGCGATAATATTTTGTGGGATGAAAAGCATGATGGGCATGTACCGCAAATGATCGATTTTTATTTCGCCTGCGAGGATCAATTATTGCTGGATGTCGCGATCACGGCCAATGACTGGTGTCTGGAGATTAGCGCTTACCCGGCAGCGGCATTAAACGCTAATAATACGCACGCGCTACTTGCCGGCTATGCAAGCGTGCGCGCTTTTACACCCGCAGAACAGGCCGCATGGCCGCAAGTACTACGTGCAGCAGCGCTGCGCTCTTGGCTGGGACGGCTGGGGTATTATCATTTCCCGCGCGATTCGGAACTAACACACCCGAAAGACCATCCTTTTTCTGAGCGCTTGCTGGCTTATCACGCTAGCCACGAAGCGCAGAATCGGACGTTGATGCCTTAGTTTAATAAGCATTTTTTTAAAATACTGCTGCACATTATTAGCGTTGATCGTGACCGCAATTTTTATCCCACTCCGCTCTTTACCACTTACCTATCTGAATATTTATGCAAGTTATTGATACCCCAGCCCTGAGTAGTACGCGATGGATTAAAGCCGCGTTTCAGTTACTGCGCCAACAGCCGATTGGATGGCTAGGATTGATGGCGGCATGGCTATTGGTCTCACTTTTTATAATGATCGTGCCATTCATTGGCTTGAGCACAATGCACCTATTGCAGCCCGCATTTTTTGCAGGATTCATGTTGGCCTGCCGCGATCAGGAAGCGGGCAAGCCAGTCAGGCCAGCACATTTGTTTGCTGCATTTCACCTGGGCCACCGTACCATCCGCTCACTGCTGATGATCGGTGCGGTGGGGCTACTTATCGGCACGCTGATGGGTCTGGCATTGGCTGGGATGGGGACGCCGCTGGAATTCGCGCGCGATCCGAATGGTCTGCCTGATTTGCAGGCAATTAATATTGCCATGAAGGGCAAAGAGTGGCTCGTGATTTTGGGCTTTTTTTTGACGCTGCTGCAAATGGGTATTTTCTGGTTTGCGCCGCCCCTATTGGCATTCAAGCCGATGCCGCCCTCACACGCTTTACGCTGGAGTTTCTTTGCATTTTTGAGCAATTTCATGCCCATGATTTTATTTGCTGTGATGATGCTCGGCAGCTTTTTTCTAGCGGCGTTTTCCCTCATCGGGCTCATTCTCTGGATGCCGATACTGGCCATCAGCAATTACACCAGCTACCAAACTGTATTTCGCGAATAATAAATATTGCCTTTGGAACGCAATGCGCTGTGCGTATCAGACAGTCATAGGTTCAGCGCGCAACAGTTAAGTTAAGTAATTGCTGAAATTCACACAAGTTCAAGACCGTAGCGGCCTGGAAATTATG
>JANYDB010000053.1 GCA_025359985.1 Burkholderiales bacterium
GCCTGTATTTTTCATGCTATGGATTTAATTCTTTGGCGTCACGCCGATGCGCACCCTGGCGAAGCAGATTTGGAACGTGCGTTGACCGGCAAGGGCCGCCGTCAGGCTGCGTCTATGGCTGTTTGGCTGGAGAAACATTTGCCGGACTCGACCAAAATACTGGCCAGTCCGGCGGTAAGAAGTGTTGAAACCGCGAGCGCACTTGGCCGAAAGTTCAAAATTATTCCGGAGCTGGCACCCGGTGCGCAGGTTGCCAGCATCCTGGCAGCGGCAGGCTGGCCTGATAGCCGCCAGCCGGTGGTGATCATCGGCCACCAGCCTGCGTTGGGACGGTTGGCTTCGTTGCTATTGTTCGGGGTAGAACAAGATTTGAGCATCCGTAAAGGGGCGGCGTGGTGGCTGACTAATCGCTCCCGCGAGGATAATCATATAACCACTTTACGCGCGGCTATCTGCCCGGACTATCTTTAGCGATGCTGTAGAACATAGTCATTGCCCGACTATTTTTGCGCGGCCACGTTTTCCCGGCGATGTTTTTACTCAGCCCTGTTTTACCGAGCCATGGCGCAATAATTTTCACTCGGCAGCGACTGGTTCCAACTGCGGTTGCGCGATAGGCATCGGTTTGATAATTGCGTTCGCGTTCGAGTTTGTGTTTGCGGCAGCGTCAATCCAGTGAATCAGTTTCAATTCGCCGTCCATGGTTTCCACCAAGGCCGACAAAGACTCTACCCAATCACCGTCATTGCAATATTTGACGCCGTTGATCATGCGAATTTCCGGCTGATGAATATGTCCGCACACCACACCATCCATGCCACGGGATTTTGCTTCGCGTGCCAGCGCAACCTCAAACGCATTTATGTAAGTAACGGCGTTTTTGACTTTGTGTTTTAGATACTGCGAGAGCGACCAATACGGCAGCCCAACATGGCGTCGTGCCCAGTTGAACCAGACATTCATTTTCAGAGTGAATTCGTACGCCACATCACCCAGATAAGCCAGCCATTTTGCGCACTGAATCACCGCATCAAAACGATCACCGTGCAAAATCAATAACCGCTCGCCGCGCTCGGTAATATGCACCACCTCATCTTCAATCACGATGCCGCCAAATGCCAGCCCCAGAAAATGTCGCGCGGCTTCGTCGTGATTACCGGCGATGTAGGTAACGAATGTGCCTTTACGCGATTTACGCAAAATCTTTTGCACCACATCATTATGTGATTGCTGCCAGTACCAGCGACGCCGTAGCGCCCAACCATCAATAATGTCACCCACCAAATAAAGATATTGCGATTCTGTACAGCGTAAAAATTCCAGTAACTTTTCAGCCTGACAACCCGGGGTGCCCAAGTGCAGATCGGAAATCCAAATCGCGCGATAATAGGTAATCTGGTCACCGGCTTCACTGCCGACTTTATCTTTAGAGCCGCTCGTTTCGGGAGGAATCGCGTCAAACACCATATGCTCCTATCCAATCGTTAGCACAAGATAGGTTGCGCAAGCGTCGTTACGGCGTCAGTTTTATGAAGTTTCGGTGACACTCATACAGAAGCGCCGTTTTAGACGATGCGATTTATGAATATGCGTCGAGGCAAGATGCGCCTCGTTGATGCGTGATGGTTTTTTAGACGTAGGGCGATGATATTCTTGGCGGCTAAATAATAATGTCTGGGGACAATGTATGAAAATATTAGCGACATACCAATGAACACACGAATGAATATATTTAGCCGTATGCGTCGCAGTGTTGTAATGACAACAAGGATCACTGCCATCGCAACCAGCGCCGTTGTTATTACATTATTCACCTATCCCATTCACACCGCGGCGGCTGCGGCCGAGTTCAGCGTTAATGCGGGAGCCTCCGATCAAACTGCACCAGCTTCTGCCGATAAGCCCAAGCTGCCGTTTTCATCCGCCACATTTTCCGGCATTAAACTCCGCGAAATCGGCCCTGCCGTCACCTCCGGGCGCATTATTGATATTGCCGTGGTGCCTGGACATACCAGCAGTTGGTACGTCGCCGTGGCATCGGGCGGCGTCTGGAAAACAATGAATGCAGGCACCACCTGGACGCCGATTTTTGATAGCGAGGGTTCATATTCCATCGGCTGTGTGACGATTGATCCGAACAATATCAATGTGATCTGGGTTGGCACCGGCGAAAATAATTCGCAACGCAGTGTGAGCTACGGTGATGGTGTATACAAGTCCCTTGACGGTGGCAAGACTTGGAAAAATACCGGTCTTAAATCCTCGGAGCATATCGGTAAGATTATCGTTGATCCGCGTAATTCCGATATTGTCTACGCCAGCGCGCAAGGCCCGTTGTGGGGGCCAGATGGCGAACGTGGCTTATACAAAACCATTGATGGCGGCAAGACCTGGAAAGCCGCACTGACGATTTCGGAAAACACTGGTATTTCTGATTTATGGATGGACCCGCGCTCATCAAGCGTGCTCTACGCTACCTCGTACCAACGGCGACGTCATGTGTGGTCGCTATTAAACGGTGGCCCTGAAAGTGCGATCTGGAAATCAACCGACGCTGGTGTCACTTGGCGCAAACTGGATAAAGGCATTCCCAAATCCGACTTGGGCCGCATTGGTTTGGCTGTATCACCGGCTAATCCTGATGTGGTGTACGCCATCATTGAAGCCGCAGAGCTTAAAGATCGCGGTATATATCGTTCAAACGATCGCGGTGAAAGCTGGAATCGGATGTCTGAATATATGACCAGCAGCCCGCAGTATTACCAGGAGCTAATCCCCGATCCCAAAAATGCAGAACGCGTGTATTCCATGGATACCTTTAATCATGTGACCGAAGATGGCGGCAAAACCTGGAAACGCCTCGGCGAAAAACACAAACATGTGGATAACCATGCGCTCTGGATTGATCCTGCCGACACTGATCATCTGATCAACGGCAACGACGGCGGTGTGTATGAATCATGGGATCGCGGCGTTAATTGGCAATATAAATCCAACTTGCCGGTAACCCAGTTTTACCGGGTTGCAGTCGATGAAAGTACACCGTTCTATAACATCTACGGCGGCACTCAGGATAACAACACGTTGGGAGGCCCCTCACGCAACACCAGCAGCCAGGGCATCACCAATGCCGATTGGTTCGTTACCGCAGGCGGTGATGGTTTCTTTGCGGCGGTTGATCCGACTGAGCCAAACATTGTTTATTCTGAATCGCAATACGGCGGGCTGATCCGCTTTGATCGCAAGAACGGCGAGCGCACCGATATACAGCCACAATCAGCACCCGGTGAAACGCCCCTACGCTGGAACTGGGATGCCCCAATTATCATCAGCCCGCATAATCATAAGCGGCTCTACTTTGCCGCGCAGCGTATTTTTCGCAGCGATGATCGCGGCGATAACTGGACACCCATCAGCGGCGATATCAGCCGCCAGATTGATCGCAATAAACTGAAAATGATGGGCCGTGTTTGGAGCGTTGATGCAGTGGCAAAAAACGCGTCGACTTCGCTTTACGGCAATATTGTTTCACTGTCAGAATCCCCCAAAGCAGAAGGATTGTTATACGCGGGCACCGATGACGGCCTGATAAACATCACCGAAGATGGTGGCAAAAACTGGCGCCGCATCGAGTCCTTTGCAGGCGTGCCGGCTAATACCTATGTGTCAGACCTGAAGCCTTCACCGCATGAGGCCAGCGTAGTCTATGCTGCGTTCGATAATCATCAAATGGGCGACTTCAAACCCTATCTTCTCAGAAGTGCAGACCGTGGTAAAACCTGGATTTCGATTGCGGGCGACTTGCCCCTACGCGGCACCGTTTACACCATCGCCGAAGACCCTGCCAAACCCAATCTGCTGTACTGCGGAACCGAGTTTGGGCTTTATTTTTCACCCGATGGCGGCAAGCGCTGGATTCAACTCAAAGGTGACATGCCCACCATCGCCGTGCGCGATATTGTGGTGCATAAACGTGAAGGCGATCTGGTGGCGGCTACTTTCGGTCGCGGCTTTTTTGTGCTGGATGATCTGACGCCTATCCGCCGCGCCAGCGACGAGCTGCTCGCCAAAGAGGCCGTACTCATGCCCGTCAAAAAAGCCTGGATGTTCATTCCCACCCAGCCACTGGGGTTACGCGAAAAAGCCTTTCAGGGCGCGGCGTTTTATACGGCACCGAACCCGCCGTTTGGCGCTATTTTTACTTATTATCTGAAAGACGAAATCAAAACCCGGCGAGAAGCGCGGCTCGCTATCGAGAAAAAAATATCCGTTAAAGGGGGCGATGTTTTTTATCCCACCTGGGATGCGTTGCAACGCGAGACCCGCGAAGCTGCGCCAGCGATCGTGCTGACAATAGCTGACGCCGCAGGCAATGTGATCCGCCGCATCACAGGGCCAACCAAAGCGGGTATGCATCGCGTAGCCTGGGATTTACGCTACCCAGCGGCTAATCCTGCGCAGCCCAAACCCGCAAAGGTTGAGGAAGAAAGTGATCCTTTTGCCGACCGCAATCGCGGCCAGTTAGCCCTGCCGGGTACTTACACCGCCACGCTGGAACAATCAGTTGACGGGGCCGTCAGATCGCTGGCAGAGCCGGTTACTTTCACCACTGAAATCCTCGGTGCCGCCAGTTTGCCCGCACCGGATCGCGCCCAAGTGCTTGCGTTCGCCAGCAAGACCGCCAGCCTGCAACGGGCGGTGCTAGGCGCAGTGGAGCTGGTGAAAGAAACCCAGCGCCGCATGGATGCGATGAAACTTGCGCTCATGGATACGCCGGCCAGCACTGCCACACTGCAGACCCGCTTGCGTGACGCAGAGCTAAAACTCAAAGACCTCGACACCCTGCTGAGCGGCGATAAAATATTGGCAAAATATCAGGAGCCCGTGCCATCTTCGATTGTTGAGCGCGTGAGCGGTATCGTCAGCTCGGTGTGGGCCATAACGTCGGCGCCGACGGGCACGCATCAACGCAGCTATGAATTTGCAGCCGGTGAATTTGCGCCTGTTTTAAACAGACTGCGCACCGTCATCGAGATCGACCTTAAACAAATTGAATCACAGGCTGAAGCGCTCGGCGCGCCCTGGACGCCCGGTCGCGTCCCGATTTGGAAACCAAACTGATCGCGCGCGCGTAAAGTTAAATAGCGCCAAATAAAGCAAAATAAAACAAAAAACCTAGAGATTGCCCGCAAACAATTTACGCACAAACATATCGCGAAAACTCCGGGCGTCTGCCAGCCCCAGACGCTCCAGATATTCATGCGGCGCTTCCTTGCCTTCCCATAAACTCTTGACGGCCATCTGCACCAGTTCGATTGGATGGCCAGCCGCGTGC
>JANYDB010000069.1 GCA_025359985.1 Burkholderiales bacterium
CCGCTGGTGTTTGGCGCGCTCGGCGCCGCGCTGGGCATGGCGCCGTTATTTTGGGGTATGGCAATTGCGCTGTTTGGTGGCAGTTTGTTTGCACGACGGGTGCGACATAAACGATAGCGGTGGCGGGGGCGGGAACGGAAATGGAAACGGGAAAAAAGCCGCCTGAACTTTCAAGGTTTTTGATATTCGAATATGTTCTACTAAATCGCATCTATCGTCTTGAAACTAGCGGTCTTGAAATTTATTTAATTGCCTCGATTTACATTAAGTATCTGTAATCAGTTTTTATCAATGCTTCAGTTTATCTCCGCATCAAGAGCAAGCTATTTTTGGGAGTTTTTATGAAACGTATTTTTCTGTTCCTGGCCACCAATATGGCGGTGATGCTGGTATTGACAGTGATTACCAACGTCTTGGGTATCAACAGATTTTTGACGGCACAGGGGCTAAATTACCCGATGCTGCTGGCCTTCGCTGCTGTCGTCGGTTTTACCGGCGCCATTTTCTCGCTGTTGATTTCAAAACCAATGGCTAAATGGAGCACTGGTGCAAAGGTTATTGAAGCACCCCAAAACGAAACCGAGCGCTGGCTGGTGGCAACGGTGCAGCGCCTCGCTACCAAAGGCAATATCGGCATGCCGGAGGTTGCGATTTATGAAGGTGAAGCCAATGCGTTTGCGACCGGCGCATTCAAAAATTCATCGCTGGTGGCTGTGTCAACGGGTCTCTTGGTATCGATGACGAAAGAAGAAGTAGAAGCCGTATTGGCGCACGAGGTTTCACATATTGTAAATGGCGATATGGTGACACTGACCCTGATTCAAGGTGTGGTGAATACCTTTGTGGTGTTCTTTGCCAAGGTCGTGGGCTACTTTGTGGATCGGGTAGTTCTGAAAAATGACCGCGCCGGGCCGGGCATAGGCTATTACGTTACCGACATCGTTTGCCAAATTGTGTTCGGTTTATTGGCCAGCCTGATCGTAGCGTGGTTCTCGCGTCAACGTGAATTCCGCGCAGATGCGGGAGCCGCTAATTTGATGGGTACCCCTCAACCGATGGTCAATGCGCTCGCCCGTTTAGGCGGTATGCAACCTGGGGAATTACCCCAATCAATGGCGGCCTCGGGCATTTCCGACAAGGCTGGCGTGATGGCATTATTTTCAAGTCACCCACCGATGGCAGAACGGATTGCGGCGCTTAAAAACTTTCGCTTGGGTGCGTAGTTAAAAACACCGCGGTGCGCCGCAGGCTAGTACTGCAAAACAAAAGCTCAATAAAAAAGCCGCGCAATCAGCGCGGCTTTTTTATTAAAAACACACCGATAAAAGCGTATCCTCAATCCGGTTTTTTAAAGACTGACTTGAACGAGCCAAACAAACCGGTTTTCTTTTCTGCTTCCGGAGTCGGAACCGGGTTAGCCACATACTGCGCATTCTTGGCATTGCTGCGGGCAAACTGGCCGGTTGTAGTCGGTGCAACAATCTGCGGACGACGATTGAATGCTCTGAAATCTGAATCCTTACCAATCAAAAGTTTTGCCAACTCTTCTAGCGCTTGATCGGTGACAGCATCTGGCTCAAGCGTATACAGGGAGGGACCAAAATCTTCCACGTTTTTGAGCTTGAACCGAATCGCACCCGTTTCATAATCTCCCACCACATCGACACCGCAGATAATGTCGCAACTAATTAAAAACGTTTCGCTCACTACCACCCGACGTTCATTGCGCGTCGGTTCAGACGTAAAGCGTAAATTGTTTTGCCACAACAAATCGCGGAAGCGTTCGATATGCTCGGCATCACGCTTGACGGTTAGCTGTTCCGGCTTGGTCCGCTTGAACGTAACCGTCAGGTTTTCGTAATGCTCCATGTTGTCGCGCTGTGAGGTGCGGTAATCGATGCGGTAATCGATTTGTGTAAAGCCGCTGATTTTCCCCACCGTCAGCAAAACATAAACTTGGGCGCACGCCGGCTTCACCACATTGAGCTGGCGGAATAATTCATTAAGATATTGAAAAGTCTTGCGCAATGCCCGATCCACTGAAGCGGCGTTTGCCTTCAGCGACTGGGTACGTACGGATTCCTGATCTTTTAGGGTGTCTGCTTCTTTTTTTAGGTCGTCAAGTAGCCCCATAAGGCCTCCCGTGATTCTGAGTGCATGTGTTTGCGCGTGTTTGCGTATGTTTGTGTGAATGTGTACATGCTGCTAATCATGTTATTTTAACTCACTCGGGGTGCTGAAGTCAGTCCGGTTATTTTTTTGTTTGACTCTTTTGTTTAACTCTTTTGTTTAACTCTATTGACATATGCACGCCATACTGTCCCTCGATCAAGGTACGACCAGTTGCCGCGCTATGGTGTTTGATCACAGCGGCAGCGTGCTGGCCCAAGCGCAACATGAATTTACCCAATATTTTCCGCAATCCGGCCAAGTTGAGCATGACGCGATGGAAATTTGGCGCACGCAGCTTGCGGTCGCTGTGGCGGCCATCGCGCAGGCGAAGCAAAAAGGACATGACATTATCGCGATTGGCATTGCTAATCAGCGCGAGACCACGGTGCTGTGGGATCGGTCCACGGGCGCGCCACTTGCACCGGCCATAGTCTGGCAGGATCGCCGCACGGCTGGCTATTGTGATGAGCTTAAAGCGGGTAACCATGAAACGATGGTGATCGAAAAAACCGGTTTGCTTATTGATGCTTATTTTTCGGGGACTAAACTGAAATGGCTGCTAGATCATATTCCCTGCGCTCGCGAGCGTGCCGGGCGCGGCGAATTAGCGTTTGGGACAATTGATAGCTGGCTCATATGGAACCTTACCGCAGGCAAAGTCCATGCCACCGATGTCACTAACGCATCGCGCACACTGCTATTTAATATTCATACCCTCGATTGGGATAATGAACTGCTGCGCTTGATGGACATTCCGCGCGGCGTTTTGCCCCAGATTGTCAGCTCATCCGGCTTAGTGGGTATAACCGCGAATATTTTCCCAGAAACCCCCGGCGGTATCCCCATCACCGGCGTGGCAGGTGATCAACAAGCCGCCCTCTTCGGCCAAGCTTGCTATCAACCCGGCATGGCAAAAAATACCTATGGCACCGGCTGTTTTATGTTGATGAATACCGGCGAAAAACCGGTACGCTCTCGCCATCGTCTGCTCACCACGGTGGCGTGGCGCATCGGCGCCACCACGCATTACGCGCTGGAAGGCAGCGTCTTTATGGGAGGTGCCACCATCCAGTGGCTGCGTGATGGCCTGGGCATTATTGAAAAATCAAGCGATGTCGAAACGCTGGCAGCCAGCGTGCCTGATACCGGTGGCGTTTACCTGGTACCGGCATTCACGGGCCTCGGCGCACCCCATTGGGACCCAAGCGCGCGCGGCAGCATTCTGGGGCTCACTCGAGGCAGCACGCGGGCGCATATCGCCCGCGCCGCGATTGAAGCCATTGCTTTCCAAAGTGCCGAGCTCGTCGCCGCCATGCAAGACGACGCTGGCATTGCGCTTACCGCACTGCGCGTGGATGGCGGCGCCAGCACCAACAATATGCTGATGCAATTTCAGGCCGACTTGCTCGGCACCCCGGTGCTACGTCCACACATGACCGAAACGACGGCGCTAGGTGCGGCCTATCTGGCTGGCTTGGCCGTTGGCTTTTGGCAAAGTCAGGCTGAAATTACAGACTTATGTGCGCAGCAAACCAAGGATAAAATCTTTACGCCGACCCTGCCGTCAGGGCAGGCAGCGCTTAGAATGCAAGGCTGGCTCGAAGCCGTCGAACACAGCAAGGGATCTGCATGAAACCCTTTGTTAAAGACTGGATAAATCGATGATGAATCCATGATAAATCGTAATGCGCGGCGAAAAAGCTGCGGCTTAACGCTGCGCCCCGCGATCGTTGCAGACACTCCACAAGTCCGCATCGCATGGATCTGTGCTGCCAAGCGCACCCCCGATGGCATGACCGTCAAAGGACAAGATTTAACGGATATAAAGCCCGCGTGGAAAGCCTGCGTGGCTACCGATTGAATGCCGGTGAGTGTAGAGCGCGCTGCCGGATGTCTCAAGTTGGACATGTCTGAGGTTGAACATGTCTCAGGTTCAACGAAGGCGCAAACAGTGATTAAATTATTTTAAAACTCTAGCACTGGAGCGGCTCTTGGAGCAAAAAAGCTCCAAGACGCCCGTTGCTACTAGAGTTTCAGTTTTAAATTGCCAACATCGATTTACGCGTCTGCTACAAAAATGGCCTGCTAATGTTTTAAGGTTGCCGATGCACCACGCCATCTTTCATCACAAATTTCACCTGGCTCATCATCGCAATATCCTTTGCAGGATCACCGGCTACCGCAATGATATCCGCGACCTTGCCAGTTTCCAGCGTGCCGATCAGTTTGTCTAATCCCATTACCGTGGCACCGTAAAGGGTAGCGGCGCGAATCGTTTCGAGCGGCGGCATCCCGGCCTCCACCATGTATTCAAACTCACGCGCATTTTCGCCATGCGGGGCGACACCTTGATCGGTACCAAATGCAATTTTAACGCCGCCTTTATAAGCGCGGCTGAACATGCCTTGCATCAGCGGTCCAATAGTCTGTGCTTTAGGGCGCACCACTTCCGGAAAAAACCCGTCTATTTTGGCTTTTTCGACCACAAATTTGCCCGCCGAAAGGGTCGCAATTAGCCATGTGCCTTTTTGTTTCATGAGCGCGATGGCCTCCTCATCAAGGTATGTTCCATGCTCAATGGTTTGCACACCAGCGCGGATGGCGCGTTTCATCCCTTCAGCGCCATGCGCATGGGTCGCCACCTGAAAACTATAGTCACGCGCGGTGCCGACAATCGCCGCCAACTCCTCATCAGCCAGGAGTGGTGCATCACCGCTTTTTGCGAGCGAGAGTACACCGCCGGTCGTGGCGATTTTGATCAAGTCAAATTGATCTTTGTAGCACTGACGCACACTTCGGCGCGCCTCATCTGCGCCGCTGATCACGCTACGATCTGATCCAGCAAAGGCGACCAGGTCCGTGCGCAGACCATTGGTGGGGTCGCCGTGACCGCCCGTGGTAGCGATAAAACAGGCGGCCTGGATGCGCGGGCCTTTGACGATACCTTGATTAATTCCATTGCGCAGAGCGACCCCAACGCCTGGCGCGCTACCGAGATCGCGCACCGAGGTAAATCCTGCCATGAGTGTTTTTTCGGCATTGGCCACCCCACGCACGGCGTAATCAGGCGGGTTGAAGGAAAAACTTTCCATCGTCGAACTGGCGGTCACGCTCAATGAAAGATGCACATGCAGATCGATCAGGCCAGGCATGCAGGTGTGGTTTTTCAAATCAATCAGGGTGGCTCCATTGGTGGTGTCAGCGGCAGTGTAACCGCGATCAATTCGAGCGATTTTCTTATTGTTAATCACGATCGTGCGTTCGGGCAAAACCTCAAGCGCGCGCACATCAATCATCCGGCCGCAATGCAAAAAAATCGGCGCAGCCAACGCCGGTATGGCGATAGTCGTCGTGATTGTAGCGACAGTGAAAGCTGCAGCAATACGAGAAGCCATGATCATCTTGTTCAAAAAATTTCTCCCTTGATAATTAATTATGAATTCTTCTATCCGAATTCCTGTGCCGGCCATCAATAACCCACTTGCTGGTTTACCACGCCTTCAATATTGCGCCCTTGTTCGAGGTCATAAATTTTGGCGGCGATCTGCATCACGCTTTCTTTCCGCAGTGTAATCGCCGAGCTATGCGGCGTGATCCTAATTTCGGGATGATGCCAAAAAGGATGATCGGGCGGCAGCGGTTCTGTTTGAAACACATCAAGCGCCGCACCTGACATGGCACCTGTTTTGATTAGCGCCAGCAAATCCGCTTCGACCAGATGCGCACCTCGCGCGACATTGATGAGATAGCCAGGCGGCTTCAGCCGGGACAGCGTGACGAAGTTTAGAATGTTTTCAGTATCATGCGTCAAGGGCAACACGCACACTAGAACCCGTACCGATTGTAAAAATTTTTCCAGATTTTCAGTGCCCGCAAACGTGCTGATACCGGGCAGCGATTTGGCCGTGCGCGACCAGCCGAATGTTGGATAGTCAAATGCTGCCACGGCTTGTGCAACGCGCGCACCAATTGAGCCGAGCCCCATTACGCCGACTGGCCATGCCGCTCTGTCAATCGGCGCTCGCACCGTCCATTCGGCGTGTCTCGCCTGCGCTTCATATGCCGCAAATTCACGCGTATGGCGGATCAGCGCATGACAAACATATTCCGCCATTTGCACCGCCATACCGGCGTCATTTAAACGCACAATAGGTACGCCATCCGGATTCGGAAGCTTCATCAAACGATCCACACCTGCGCCGATAGTAAAAACCGCTTTCAGATTTTTCTGCGCGCTAAAAAATTCTGTCGGCGGCGCCCATACCAACGCATAGTCGGCCTGCGGTTCATCAGACCGCAGCGCTTGCGCCTCATCCGGTGGCGACCATGACCAAACTTCAGCGGCGGGAATGTTAGCGACGATGTCGTCAAGCCACGGCTGAAAATCTTTATGCGGCGCGCAGAAAACGATTTTCATGTGCAGCCTTGCAGGTCCTGGCTCAGCGTATGCCGAGGCGTTTATTCAAGCGGATAATTTTGCTCGCCAATTGCTGTTCAACACCGGCCAGATAAGGGGCGCTGACCTTTCCCGTTTTAAATTGGTCGCGCACCCGCTGAATTTCATCAATATAGCCTTGCTTCATGGCGAGAAGTTGCCCGTGCTTGACATTGTCTTTAGGGTTTAACACAGAGGCACCTTTGATGAATGAATAAACGATTTTTGAATGCAACACAGCAACCATGATTTTACCGAGCTACCGACCCGATGCGCAATCTGCCATTATTTTTTTCTGAATATCACCACATGTTGCCATGGAAGCTTGTTCGAGGTGCGCTCCCAGACAAGCGGGTAGGCGCCCACCTCGCGTTTGATTTGCGCTTCGCTCATTTTATGCAATGCCTTGATCGGTACGCGTTCATCTTCCGCGCGGTATTCCACAAACACCAGTCGCCCGCCAGGCTTGAGTGCACGCACGATGCTGGTCATGACTTCCTGCGGAAATTCCAACTCATGATAAACATCAACCATAATCGCAAGATCAACCATGCCGGTCGGCAATTTCACATCATCCACCGCACCCAGGACCGGCTTGATTTGGCTGAAGCCTGGACGCTTCGCGAGATCGTTCAGCATGGCCACCATTTCAGGTTGCACATCGACTGCGTAAACCATGCCTTTGACACCCACCAGTGACGCCATGCGCCGGGCATAATAGCCCGTGCCTGCGCCAATATCAGCCACCACCAGCCCTGGCAGAAGCGCAACTTCTGGCAACAATAGATCGGTTCGCTCCTCGCGTTCGCGCTCATCACGCTCCAGCCATGTGGCGCCTTGCCAGCCCATCACTTGGGCAATTTCGCGGCCCTGATATGCTTTACCAATGCCGTCAGCACTGGGCTGAATTTTTTTGTAATGGTTATAGCGCTCCATTGTTGCCGGTAAGGTTGCCCAAATCAGGCCCGGCAACAGGAGGCAAAAGTAGAGACAGACGCAGAGGTAGAAAATAGGAGAAAAAGCAAAGCGATGAAGGCGCATAATTTTCAAGCCTGACTGACGATATGATGAATTGACGGGATCACGAAATGTTTTGACGCTAGCTTATTCTGCAGGCACTGATACCTTGACATAAAATGGCGCGTAATAATTTTATGTTGTGACAGATGTTGCCTGCTAGCGCTAGCCTGTCATTTGCAACCCCAGCATCCATGCGCGTCTCCAGCCATTTTCTCTCGGACCAATACACAGGATATTCTTCAAATGCAATATCACAACCTCGGCAAATCAGCGCTAAAAATTTCCAGACTTTGTCTCGGCACCATGATGTTTGGGGACACCACCGATCATGCGGAAGCCGCCAACATCGTGGCACATGCACAGGCGCACGGGGTGAATTTTATCGACACCGCAGATGTTTATTCAACCGGAAAATCCGAAATAATGTTGGGCGCGTTATTAAAATCAGTCCGCCCCGATTGGATTTTGGCGACAAAATTGGGCAATAAGATGAGTGATCGCCCCAATGAATCCCACTACTCGCGAACCTGGATGATGCGTGAATGCGACGCCAGCTTGCAGCGTCTGCAGACTGACTATATTGATATTTATTATTTGCATCGCGATTACAACGGCATGGATTTAGAAGAACCGCTGCGAGCCATCGAAGCGCTGTTGCGCGCCGGCAAAATTCGTTATTGGGGTGTGTCCAATTTTCGGGGATGGCGCATCGCAGAAATACTTCATCTGGCGCGTGAACTGAACATGCCCGCACCCGTGGTCTGCCAGCCTTACTACAACCTGCTCAACCGCCAGCCGGAGGTTGAGGTGCTCCCTGCCTGTGCACATTATGGATTGGGCGTGGTGCCTTATAGCCCGATCGCGCGCGGTGTGCTTTCCGGCAAATATGCACCGGGCGTTAAACCCGCGGCAGATACCCGCGCAGGTCGCGGTGACAAACGCATCCTGCAAACGGAATTTCACGAAGCGTCTTTGTATATTGCAGAGACATTAAAAGCATACTGCGCTGCCCGCGACCTACCGGCTTCGCTCAGTCATTTCGCCACTGCATGGGTGCTGGCAAATCAAGCCGTCAGCGCCGTCATTGCCGGGCCGCGTACGCTGGCGCAGTGGCAGAATTATTTTCCCGCACTTGAGGTGGTCATCACGGCGGATGATGAAGCGCTGGTCGATTCGCTGGTAGCAGTGGGCCACCCATCAACGCCGGGTTATAACGACCCGGCGTATCCGTTGCAAGGCCGCGTGACTTCATCTGCCTAAAGCCACTTAGGCCCAACAACAAAATAAAAAAGCCGACCTCTTGCTGTGGCTGGCATTTTTTATCGTTGAAGCGAACAGTGCTGCTTTACTGAAGCTGAATTATTTTTTAGCCGGTGCTGCAACCCAGGCGGTGCAATGACCAGCCGGATTGATCTCTGTATCGCCTGGCAAAATCTTGCAACCGCCCAAATCCTTGGCGGTTTTGCCTGGAACCCATTGCATGCAGTTATCGCACCGCTGAACCACACCCGCGACGGTCACCGGCTTATCACCATATTTAAGCGCAGTACGCATTGCATCGTTTTTAGCAGCATAAGCATTACCGGTGATTGCGATAACCGGAATGCTGGCGAGACCCAGTGTAATTTGTTTCAAAATGGTGCGGCGAGCATTAATAATTTTGTCTGTCATGATATTTACCCAATAGCAAAGGCAACATAGCCAGATCGCAGAATACGCCTTTTCAACACCATCCCAAAATCTATTTCAGCGCTTATGTGCCTGATTCATAATAAGAATTATTATCATTTGACTCAACAATGTGCAAGTAAGCCTTATTTGTCGGGCGCTAAACTCAAGCCTGGGCCTTGACTTGGAACTGGAACCTGTACCGGCACGGGGACAAGAATAGGAACAAGGATGGATGCAGGGCCGGACAAAGGATTAGAAATCGTCGCGGACACCGATGGAGCATCCAGTGCCAGATTGATCAGCGATGCAATTCGCGCACCCGCCTTCGCCAACTGCGGCCCAATCACTTCACCGGCAGCATCCATATACGTTTGCGGCAGCATCACCGGCGCGGTGAGTGATGATGGCCAGTCTTTACCACACGCAAATTGGGGCAGCTTGGCGTAAGTAATATTCTTACTCAGCTCGTAAGATTCATTCATCCATGCACTGACCGCAATAGCAGTACCAACAGCGATGCCATCGCTCTGCTGCCACTGCGGAATTTCTTTTTCGCGGTAGCGTGTTAGCAGCAATCTGGCGTAGTCTGCTTCGCTCTGGCCACGAATCGCCAGCTTGACCAAATCGCTATCCCAAACCGAGTGCAGGCGGCGCTGCATATCATTGCCGGGCACCAGCACAAATTTCAGATTGCCACCCAGATCATCATCATCGGCCGCATGCAAAGGCTGATGAATATCGCCCACCATATGCACCAGAAAACGCAATGCCTGCACCCGCGCCTCTTGCGTTGCCGCTGTATTGCCCAACACCTTAAAATAGACCGGAATTTGCGCCGACGCGCAATTGCCACCCGCACAATACTCTGCATAGGTTTTAATTTTACAAACCGGCTGATTGTCGTAATGCCATTTATCCGAACCCGGAATCTGTTCAGTGAGCTCACGACGATTGATATCCATATACAGCGCAATATCGGCCAGATCCGCACCCGGCATTAATTGATTCATGCGCAGACGCGCTCTCGGCGTCAACAAATCAGCCGCCACCAGCCCGGTAACGCGATGCCCTTCAGCACCCCATGCGAATGCAGCTGTCGGTGCGGCCATGATCAGCAAAATTAAAATCAAATTCAATGGGCAGGTGTGAAACATGAATGACATCCTCAACAAAATTTGCTTAATCGATATTGTAGGGGAATTGTCCAACCGTTCCACCTTGAATAGTCTCCTGCAAAGCAGCGACTCCACTGCCTGTGGAGCGAGCATGCCAAAGCACGACATCAAGAAGCAGCAATATGGGACGTATCCCCTAATCTGATGGGAGACCCTGTTGCTGCTGCTATGATTTTTTTCACATTTGAATTGAAACGCCCCGAGTCAAGCAGAGCATTACTGTTTTCACTAAAGTGGGCCAGCCTAAAGCGGCCGCTGGCTTCCACCAAGGCATCGCGGAAAAACATAAAGTCCTGATCGGTCGCAAAGATAGCTTAGCGACTGTTGCCACGTTGAATAATGTACTGTGGCTGACCGGGAATCACATATCAGGGAAGGCGTGCCATGGTGTTCTTATGGATATTTTTTGCTTTTTGGTTAAATAGTTGATTGTGAATGGGGCATAGAATAATGGAGTCTGACCCCATTTATGTTTGATGGGTCGCAAGAACTGGTTGTTCTGTTGGACTGAGCTCGGTGCTAAGCACGTCGGTATCGTGCAGAGCTTGCTGGTGACTTGTCGGCTGCATGACATCGATCCGTATGATTATTTCGTTGATGTATTGCAGCGGATTGG
>JANYDB010000070.1 GCA_025359985.1 Burkholderiales bacterium
GCGCCAATGCATCCACGTAGGCTGCAGGCGGAGCATGATGAGAGAGTAAAAAAATCCGCAGACTATCGGGGCATTCAGCAATAAATACCGCCAGAATTTCATCAATCACGCCAGCTGCTTTATGCACATCATCAAATACCACTGCGGTTCCGGGCGGCAATGCCGCAAACAAAGCCCGCGCAAAATGGCGGGCATAACGTGTCCAGTTGGCACGTGTGTCGATTTCGATTGCAGGCAGGTCCGCACGACGCCGCGTGGTCGCGTCTTTGGCCACCGTCAGAAAGTGAAAAAAAGTAGTGGGCTCGGCGTCATCACTATCAAGCTGCATCCACAACAGGGGGGTCTTTTGCTGCGCCAAAAAACTGGCGGCGAGCGTTGATTTTCCCGAACCTGGCGGACCATAAATCCATACCGACGGTGCAGATTCGCGCAGATTGGCAAACAGGCGACCGCGATCCAGCCGGTTTTTGATCCGGGGTGGCGTTAGTTTGGCGGGCAAGGGTTTACTTCGGGTCACCACAAATTATTCTCCACGGCAGGCCCTGCAGTTTAACAAGGATCAAACCATCAGCCCATGGTAGCAAATCTTGGAGAACGTGAATCTTGCGGGTCGGTGATTCGCTGTCAGTTCAAGCGCATGGTGATTGAACCTTTTAGAACCCTGCGCCGACAGAGTTTTATTTACGGGCCAGTCGCCATGATGCCAAGTCATTTAAAAGTAGACATGTGGGCGCAGCCCAAGCTTAACGACAAGCACCGCGGCAAGCTCAAAAACAAAGACAAAGCGCCCTTACCGCTGAGACCGGACGCGCCAGAAAATAGCTTACCGGCAGATGATTTATTGGAGCTCACCACGCCCACTTTGACAGCTGAAGATATTCCGTGGGAATCAAGGCTCGGCTATTATCCACACCTGCACCGCTGGCCCACCTAGTTTTTTAGCGGTTAAGGGTCACTTGAGCGCGGCGCGTACCGGCAAAGCCGCAATGGTAGAGCTAAGCTGAATCAGGCCGCACCCGAAGACTGGATCGATCCCGGGGCTACCGAGATCGCGCGCATGCAGACACAGCAATTCGCGAGCGCTGGATGCATCGAGCGCAGGATACCGGGCCAGCATCACCGCCACCGCCCCACTCACCACCGCCGCCGCAAATGAGGTGCCGCTGACATAGCGTCCACCTGATTTATCGGGCACCCACACATCAACCCCCGGTGCCGTCAACGCAACATAGGGGCCGCGATTGGCTTGCTCAAATATGTGATCCAGCGCATCGCTCGCGGTGACAGCAATCACGCCAGGATAAGCCGCCGGATAACTCGGCACCGCATCCTCACCTTGATTGCCCGCGGCAGCGATGATGATGATACGCGCACGCACCACCCGGCTAATCGCTTCTTCCATCACCTGATCCCCTGCACCACCGAGGCTCAGATTAATGATCTGCACACGCTCACCGACCAACCAGTCAAGCGCTCGTACCAATGCCGCAGTATTGCTCGCAGTTTCACCGCCCTGAATACGCATGATGGCCGCAACATGCAGGCTCACACCGGGGCTGATACCGCTAAATTCGGCTGCGTTATCGCGCCCGGCAATGAGTGCTGCGATGGCGGTGCCGTGCGTGGGTGATGCAGAAATTTCACCGGCGGCAAGAAAGCTGCGACGCACCACCGACACACTTTTCAGCATCGCCCCAGATTCGACCGCGGTATCAATGACGCCCACCCGAATGCCACTGCCCGCGTCAGGCGCGGGCAGTGGGTAACCGATTTTGCTGGCCGTAAATAAACGAGGCCGCGGCATATTGGATGATGGCAGGGTGGCTATTTTTGCCAAAGGTGTCGGCGTACTCTGATGCGGCACATAGCGCCCGTGAAAATCAATATTCCAGCTTGGGTAGCGTGCAGTGAGCAGATTTTTAATCCGTTCCGCCTCGCGCTGCGAAGCGAGTTTGAAAGTGGCGATCACCCCGCCTAAATTCGGCAGACGATTTTCGCTGGCGGGATTCAGTTTAAACTCACGCGCCATCACCGCCAAGCCTATCGCGGCATCGCCAGAATCTTTCCAGTAGATTACTAGCTGGCCAGACTCATACGGTGCCGGTGGCAGCGGGTGGGGTGGGTTGGGCGGATGGGGTGGCAAAGGTTTGGAGGATGGGGTTGATGAGGGTGATGAAGGAAGTTTGGCCGCTTCAGCGGTGCCCACTGGCTTGAGATTTTGCGCCTCACTTGGCGCAACCGGTAGCGCACCTTTGCGGTTTGCTTCATTGCCCCATTTAGCGGTGGGATTAGTGATAATTCCAGCAGGCGCGGCTGGAGCAGGCGTCACCAATGTTGCTGTAGGCGGTATCGCAACGGGTAACGGACTTGCTGCCGGGACTGCGATGGTTGGCGTTGGTGATGGTGATGATAATGATGGTGATGGTGATGGTGATGGTATTGCAGGGGGACGCGGTGCAGGCGGCGACGGTGATGCCGTCGGTGCTATCAGTGCAATCGTCGGCAGCACTGCCGGAGCGGCCAAGATGGAAAATCGCGGCCTGGCGGGACGGTCATCGCAGACGGGTTTGCGCACACTGCCCGGTTCGTTTTTTTCACAGCCGCTTGCTTCACGAGCTATTTTTGTTTCCTTTGATTCTTTGGAGTCCTTGGCTTCTTTCACGTCTCTGGACTCAGCTCGCGCTGATGTAGCCGTAAGTGCTGTGAACACTGTCAGCCCCGTCATACACGCCGCCGCGACGAGAAGCGTACTGGCCATGAATGTTTGCGCCGTTTTCATGCTCAGCGC
>JANYDB010000075.1 GCA_025359985.1 Burkholderiales bacterium
TGTAATACAGGTACTGTGCCCTTGGGTGAGCAGTCAAGCATTGCCCGAGGCTTATGGCGCAAATCCACTTCGCACATCTGCGCGGCAACGCCGCTCACGGCAATCGCCAGCCGCGCCCTGATGGCGTAAGGGCAGCGGCGAAAGGTGTAAAGAATTGGAATCGGCGTTTTTGTATCCTGCATGAGGTGTTTAATTATTTCCGGTATCAAGCGGTGCGGGCCGCTCAATTTTTAACGGTACAAAAATCCACAACAGAATATAGAGTAGCGCGCCGATGCCGTGCAGCAGGGTTAAGAGTACAAACAGCATCCGCCATGACCACGTGGGTATTTGGGTCGCTTCAGCGAGGCCGCCACAAACCCCGGCGATCCACTGATCCTGCTGCGAGCGATGCAATTGATGCAGTAGTGACGGCTTTTGCTCAGGGAACGCGCCCGTGTTTAAAGTCGCGTTCGGGGTTGCGGCATCATCCAGGCCCAACCTTTCAATCAGTTTTTTCTTGGCAAGGCTAAACTCCTCATCGGTCAGCCCGCCTTGCTGGTGAAGGGTTGTCAATTTTTGCAGCTCATCGACCAGACTCATAAAAAATCTCCTGTAAGTGTTGTGTTACGTGCTGCGCGGGGTGTTGTGTGGTGCATCGCTTCGCTTCGCGCAATATCTGATATTAATGTCACACAGCTCAATGTCGCATAGCTTTCCAAGGGCTGAAATAGCAAGCCGACGGAATACAGAAATCATGCGCTCAAATGCTGAATGAACGATAGCGCTCCGTTGCTTAGTTTTGCACCCAGGGAAAGCCCGCATGACGCCAGCCATTGATATGGCCACGTTGCTGATCGGCATCGGGGTCACCTTCAAAACCGTCGAGAATGTTGTAGGCGCGCTCATAGCCGAGTTCGCAGGCTCGACGTGCCGCGCCGATTGAACGCACGCCGGAGCGGCATAATAAAATCAGCGGTGTGTCGCACGGCACTTGGGCAAGCAGTGTCGAATCAAAATCAGGATTAAGTGCCATGCCGGGATAGTGTTTCCAGGGTATGCATGCGGTGCCGGGCACGTAGCCTACCCAATCACGCTCAGCGTGAGTACGAACATCTACCAGCACTGCCTGACCGCTTAGCCACCACTGATGAGCCAACACAAGTGGGATGTTGCCCGCATAGCCTTCTGCGGGTTCTAAAGCGGAAATAGGGCTGGCGCCTGAAGGGGGATTGAGTTTGTCCATGAGGGGTAAATCCGTGTTTAAAAGGGGTTATAAAAGCCAACTAGTGGTTCGGCAATCACGGCACAAAACTCATCGACCTACCGCCGTGATCAAGCCATTTGGCCCCTCAATTAACTGCACCTTGAGACCGTAAAGCGCCGCCAACGATGCATTATTCAAGATCTCTTTAGTCAAACCACAATCAATGTTGCCCTCGCGGGAAATCGTCATCGTGCGGTGAGCGATGCGCAGTGCGTGATCCGGATTGTGGGTTGTGAAAAGCACCGAGATGCCGCGTGCGGTGAGTTTGATGATTTCATCGAGGATCAAAAATTGATTGCCGAAATCAAGATTGGCGGTCGGCTCGTCCAGCAAAATAATTGGCGCTTCGGCTGCCAACGCGCGCGCGATCAGTACCAATTGTTGCTCACCACCGGACAAGGCATTGAATGGTCGATAGGCAAACTTCGCCATGCCGAATTCAGCCAGCGCGTCTGTTGCGATCTGTCGATCTAGCACGCCGGGAGGCGCATACCAGGCCAGATGCGGCATGCGCGCCATCTCGACTACTTCAATCACGCTGAAATTAAAAAATCCGCTTGTCACTTGTGGCACATAAGCCATATTCAACGCGATCTCGGCCGCACTTAAATCGTTGATCCGCGTCCCGCCCAAGCGTACCTCACCTTGCAAGCCGGGGTGTAGACCCAGCAGTGTGCGAAACAAGGTGCTCTTGCCGCAGCCGTTAGGGCCAAGTACGGCAATGGCTTCCCCCGGCTGCAGGCTGAATGATATGTCGGCTGCGAGACGACGCGTCGAATAGCCAATGGCAAGATGATGGGTCGAAAGCATGCTCAGTTTTTTGGCTTAAAAGTGGCCGCCATCAAAACCATAAAAATCGGCGTGCCAATGGCCGCAGTTAGCACGCCGGGTGGAATTTCGATTTGCGCAATCGTGCGGCACAGCGTATCAACCACCACCATAAATGTACCGCCCACGACCATCGCCAGCGGCAGCAGGCGTGAGAATTCTGCACCTACCAGCAAACGCACGGCGTGTGGCACCACCAAACCCACCCAGCCAACGATGCCGCACAGCGCGACCGAGACAGCAGTCATCAGGGTGGCCGCGACAATCACAATCAGGCGAGTGCGCTTCACATCAAGGCCTAGTGCGCGGGCTTCATCGTCGGGTAGTGCCAATAAATTTATCCGCCATCGCAGCAAAAAAAGCGGCACCAGCGAAATTGCGAATAGCGCAGCGGCCACGCCCGCGCTCTGCCGCGTGACACTTGAAAAACTGCCCAACAGCCAGTAGGTAATGGCGGGCAATTGGTTATAGGGATCCGCCAGATATTTGACCAGGGCCAAGCCCGAACCGAGCAGTGAAGCGACTACCACCCCGGTCAGTACGAGTGTGAGTATTGGATCACGTCCGCGAATCTGCCGACCTATAAAAAATATCAGCGCCACCGCCGCCAGGCCGCCGCCGAATGCCAGGCTCTGAATGACAATAATCGGCAGTGATAAAAAAATACCTAGCACGGCACCTAGCGCAGCACCGCTCGAAACCCCCAAAATGTCAGGTGACACCAGCGGATTACGGAACAGGTTTTGGTACGCCGCGCCCGCCGCTGAAAGTGCTGCGCCCACCATAAAGGCGGCCACAATACGCGGGCCACGAATCTCAAATAGCACCACGTCGGCATTGGCTGCGGCATGTGCGCCGGCCGGATCTGCGCCCGTCATTTTGGCAAAAATAAGGTACGCCATCTCTGTCGTTGAGATCGGAAATTGGCCTGCCGCCAGAGCCCACACGAGGGCAACCACAAACGCAACAACAATAATAATAAATACAATAAAGCGATTCACCATATTGTTAGTATAAAGAAGTGATCGGCTAAGCTAAAATTTGTTTAAGCTGACACCACGAAAACATCTACCGGAAAACCATGCGCCGCTCAATTTTTGTGATTTTTGCCGCTTTACTGTTATCAATTTTTGGCGGGTGGGTGCAGGCGCAAACTCAAGCGCAAACGCAAACGCAAACGCAAACCGGCACGCCTGCCTCGGCATCGGCTTCGGTAGCGGCTTCCATCCGGCTTGCCACTACGACCAGCACCGACAATTCCGGCCTGCTCAAATTTTTACTGCCGACTTTCGAACAAAAATATGGCATCAAGGTGCGGGTCATTTCGGTTGGCAGCGGCAAGGCTATCAAGCTGGGCGAAAACGGCGATGTTGATGTCATTCTGGTACATAGTCGGCCGGATGAAGATAAATTTGTGCAAGATGGTCACGGCATCAATCGTCGCAATGTGATGTACAACGATTTCGTAATAGTTGGACCCAAGGCCGATCCGGCACGAATTAGCACGACCCGTGATGTGAAGGCGGCCATAAAAAAAATTGCTGAGAAAGCCGCGCCGTTCGTCTCAAGAGGCGATGATTCTGGCACTGAAAAACTGGAATTACGGCTTTGGTCGGAGATCGGGCTCACACCCAAAAGCGGTAAGGATGTCTGGTATTTTTCAGCAGGCTCCGGCATGGGCGAGGTGTTAATGCTCGCGAACAGCAAGCAGGCATACACCCTTTCGGATCGCGCTACGTATGCCGCGTTTCAAAATAAAATTGATTTGAGCATTATGGTCGAAGGAGACGTCCGGTTATTTAATCCCTATGGCGTCATCGCGGTTAATCCCGCCAAGAGCGCCAATATTAACTATCAAGGTGCCATGCGTTTCATTGAATGGTTAATCTCTGCTGAAGGGCAAAACCGCATTGCAGACTTTCGGGTGGGCGGGGAGAAGATGTTTTTCCCCAGCGCGTTGCTGTCACCGACGCCGCAAAGTAATCCGAACCATTGATTGAATTCAGCTTGAAAAATAAACTAATTTTCGACGGCTATGTCCTGACCACAAATGCGGTTATGTTGATGTTGACGGCGGCCGCGTGGGCGGTGTTGACTGCGGGGATGAGTTATGCGAGCGAGCTTCGCATAGGCTCAACCTACACCACCCAAGACTCTGGTTTGCTGGAGGTGTTGCTGCCTGCATTCGAGAAGGCAACCGGTATCAAGACGCGCGCCATTGTTGGCGGTACCGGCCAGGTTTTAAAATATGGTGAACGTGGCGATGTCGATATATTGCTCACGCACTCACCCGCGGATGAAGTTCGATTCGTGGCGAACGGTTACGGCACCGAGCGCCGTGAAGTCATGTACAGCGATTTTGTCATGATTGGCCCGAAAACAGACCCGCTGAAATTGCGTGGATCAACGGATATGGTCAGCGCTTTTAAAAAAATCAACCAAGCCGAAGTGCTTTTTGCCTCGCGCGGTGATGATTCCGGCACGCATAAAATGGAACTGCGCTTATGGGCGCGAGCGATGCTTTCGCCTGCGGGCAAATGGTATCTTTCAACCGGTCAGGGAATGGGCCAAATGCTGCTGATTGCGAACGAACGGCAAGCTTATGCACTCAGCGAACGGGGTAGTTTTCTGGCCATTAAAAAGCGACTGGATCTTGAGGTGTTGATTGAGCCCGAGCCACCGCTTGCTAATATTTACGGCGTTACTCTGATCAATATTGCGCGCCATCCACACATTAATGCAGCGGCGGCGAAGCAATTTGCCGACTGGATCACTTCAAGCGCCGGGCAGCTCGCTATCACAACCTTTCGCATTGATGGCAAGCAGATATTTTTTCTGCCCACCAGCACGTCAGTGCCGATCAAAAAAGCAAGCTGATGGCGGACGCTATTCATCAAGCATTCTTGTTGCTGATCACCGGAGACGCCGATTTATGGCGCATTGTCGGGGTCTCGCTCAGGGTCTCTCTTTCCGCATTATTGATGGCTACGCCGCCGGCGGTGTTGCTGGGTTTTTTCTTGGCCACCACTAGGTTTAGCGGACGACGCGTAGCAGTTATTACGCTGCAAAGTTTTTTGTCATTCCCGACCGTAGTAGTGGGACTGGTGCTTTATCTGGCGCTCACGCGTAGTGGCCCGCTCGGCAATCTGAATATGCTGTTTACACAAGATGCCATGATTCTGGGGCAGGCCATCATTGCTTTTCCAGTGCTGGCTGCCGCTACGCTGGCTGCGGTGCAGGGTGCGGATCGCATTGTGCGCGAGACCGCATTGTCACTCGGTGCGACCCGTAGCGCCGCCATTTTGACGACCTTATTCGAGGTGCGTTTTGCGTTGATGGCAGGGCTCTTTAACGGCTTTGGCCGGGTGATCTCGGAGGTGGGCTGCGCGATGATGGTGGGCGGCAATATCGCCGGGCTCACCCGCAGCATTCCCACCGCCATTTCACTGGAAACCGCTAAAGGTGAATTTGCACAGGGCATAGCGCTGGGTTTTGTATTGATTGTGCTGGCGCTGGGAGTGAATGCCGCGCTCAATTTTTTCCAGGGTGAAGGCGGCATGAAATGAGCGGATCACCTGCACTGCTAAGCATTTCGGTACTGAATAAAAATTTTTATGCGCGACGGTTGCTCGATATTACCGGCCTGCATTTACAGGCTGGAAGCATCTATGCACTGACCGGTGATAACGGCAGTGGTAAATCAACGCTGCTACGAATTTTAGCGGGGCTTGAGCCAGTCGATACGATGCAATGCCGGTTTGATAATCGCAGCTTCAGCAACGCTGATGATCCCGCTTATCCTGCCGACTGGCGGCGCGATATTATTTATGTGCATCAACATCCTTATCTTTTTAATACCAGCGTGTCGGCCAATATTGAATATGGTTTGAAAATGCGCGGCGTGAGCCACGAGAAGCGGCGTCAACTAGCTAAAGAAGCCGTCATCTGGGCGGGATTGCAGCAGGTCGCTCAAATCGCCCCGAAGCACCTGTCAGGTGGCGAAAAACAAAAAGTAGCACTGGCTCGCGCCAAAGTTTTAAGCCCGCGTGTACTGCTGGTGGATGAGCCGACGGCCAATCTGGATCGGGCAGCCCGCATACAAATTGTCGACCTGCTTCAACAGACTGCTTCAGCCAATAATTGCGTCGTGGTGGCTTGCCATGACCGCGAGATTATCGATTTGCCCGATGT
>JANYDB010000083.1 GCA_025359985.1 Burkholderiales bacterium
CGTAATAAGCATTGAGAATATTGTGGTGTTCGCTGGCGGGTAAATGGCCTGAAAATTGATGCCAGGCTTCAGGGAAAAGATTTTTGAGTCCGTATAAAAACCAGTCAATCTCGGATTGACGGCATAAAAATATGCCGCGCAGTACCAACGCCATAACTTGCCCTGGATGATATTGCGCATAAGCAAGCGCCAGCGTCGAGCCCCATGAGCCGCCAAAAACAATCCACCGGTCAATGCCCAAATGCTGTCGCAGCGTTTCCGTATCGGCAATCAGGTGCGGGGTGGTGTTATCGCGCAATTCACCTAAGGGCGTTGACCGGCCCGCGCCGCGCTGATCAAAAATAATAATCCGGTAAAACGCAGGATCAAAGAATTGTCGATGCGAGGCTGAAGCGCCTGCACCCGGCCCGCCATGAAGAAAGATCACCGGCACACCGGAGGGGTTGCCGGATTGTTCGAAATACATCGTATGCAGCTCATCCAGGCGCAACATGCCTGATTGATAAGGCTCGATGGCCGGATAAAAATCGTTTCTAATAGGTAGCTTCGTGTTGGGCATGTTATTCAATCAATCAGCGATAAAAAGATCAGATTGGAAGCCTAGCAGAAAACGCCATTGCATCAATAGCTACGCTGCATCTTGAGAGGACGTTTTCAAGCGTGCACAAACCTTGACATAAATTAACGTCTTTTTATGTTGCAGTGCAGTATTATTAGTATTATGGATTGTAGGCAGTAAAACAATGTCACTAAGTTTCGTCTAACGCCTGCTTCATTTGTGTGCTTCAGCGCCTAGTTTGGTGCCTCGTAAAACCGGAGAGAAAAATGCTATATCAAGTGCACGAAATGCAACGCGCCGCGATGGAACCTTGGCGCTGGTGGGCGCAGGCCAGCGCCGACGCGCTAAGCAGCGCATTTTCGCCCCTTTCCTACGCCCCGACCGCTAAAAATGTGGTGGCCGGGCTGGACTTGATGTTGCGCATGACGGCACGTTACGGCCGTCCGCCGTTCGGCATTGATGAAGTCAAGATGAATGGTCAGGCCGCTGTGATCACTGAGGAAGTGGTGCTCGATAAGGCGTTTTGCCAATTGCTGCATTTTAAAAAATCCCGCGCAGCCAAAAATGAGCCGAAGGTGTTGGTGTTTGCGCCTTTGTCGGGTCATTTTTCAACCTTGCTGCGCGACACAGTGCGTACCATGCTGCCGGACCACGATGTGACGATTACCGATTGGAAAGACGCACGCGAAGTGCCGTTGGCCGAAGGGGCTTTTCATTTCGACGACTACGTTGCTTATGTGCGCGATTTCATCAAGCATATGCAAAAGACCGGTGGCGATGTGCATGTTGTTTCTGTTTGCCAGCCCACCGTGCCAGTGCTCGCAGCGATTTCGCTGATGGCGCAGCACGGTGAAACCCTGCCAAAAACTATGACCATGATGGGCGGGCCGATCGACACCCGCAAGAGTCCTACTAGCGTGAATGACTTTGCGATGGATAAACCTTTTTCATGGTTTGAGAACACGGTGATCCAGCGTGTGCCGGTGAAATATCCGGGTGCAATGCGCCGTGTTTACCCTGGATTTTTGCAGCTCTCCGGCTTTGTGGCGATGAACCCGGAGCGCCATTTCGATTCGCATCGTGACTACTACCATCACCTGGTAAAGGGTGATGGCGAAAGCGCCGAAGCGCACCGTCGTTTTTATGATGAATACAATGCTGTGATGGATTTACCGGCCGAGTATTATCTCGACACCATCGCGCGGGTGTTTCAGGAGCAGTCTCTGGCCAAAGGCACGCTCGAGGTAGCTGGTGAACACGTTACTCCTGCTGCGATCAAAAAGACCGCGCTCTTCACCATTGAAGGCGAACTGGATGATATTTCCGGCAGTGGTCAAACTCAGGCTGCGCACACGCTTTGCACTGGCCTTACGGCCGCCCGAAGGCAGCATTACACCGCGCCTGCGGTGGGACATTACGGCATTTTCAGCGGACGCAAATATCGCGAAATGATTTACCCTAAAATCCGCGAATTCATTGCCAAGCATGATCGCTGAATAATCTCGCGCAGTAGTTGGGTCGCGGTTGATTTGCGAATGGGTGAGGTTTTCTGGCGCCCCGGCAAAGAACAAGTTTTAAGGAGCAGGTATGAGCACGGATAAAGATAAAGCCTCACCGCAACTGCCGAATTATTTTGAGTTGTTTCAAAATATTCTCAATCCGTTTATGACAAACCCTGCTCATGCCGGCGAAGGCATGGCGAACCATGCTGCCGCAGTGATGATGGCAAGCCTTGATCCAAAAGAAATTGCACGCAAGAAACAGGAGCTTGAAACAGTCCTGATGTGGCTAAAAGCTCAGGTGGGGGTGGTTGAGCTGTCGATCAAGACGCTGGAGTATCAGCATTCATTGGCAGAGCAATTTGCCAGCGCATCTGCATCGATGCAGCCGGAAACTAAAAATGAAAAACCGGCAAACAATCCGGTACCCAATCTGGACGAGTTCACAAAATTGGCAAGTGAAATGAATCCGGCCGCGTGGGCCATGAAGTTGATGCAGCAGACCGGCGAGTCGCCTGCCATCAAACCAACAAAAGCGAAGGCAGCGAAGGTAAAGGCAACGACAGCGAAGGCAACGGTGCAGTCTTCACCCAAACAGAAAACTGCACGAGCACCGACGCAAACACGCAAGCGCTAATTTTTAAATTTTATGAAACTCCAGCATTGACGGGCATCTTCAGACAAAAAGTTCCTGAAAAACCCGCCAATGCTAGAGTTTTCCGATAAAATTGATGTGCTGCCTGGGGGCTCGATCCAGCACGACATACTCAATGGCCAATGAATTTTGCGCATCTTTTTCACGCCGCTCACGCGAACGTTCGCGCCATTCATGCTCATTTAGCGCGGGGAAAAAAGTATCACCTTCGGGCATCGCATCGACTTCAGTTATGTAGAGCTGACCCGCGAACGGCAAGGCTTCGAGGTAGAGCGTCGCGCCACCGATGACAAACGCATTCACGCCACCGGTTCGAGCGATCGCATCCGCCATCGAATGCACCACCTCGACAGCTGACGCGGTGAAATCTGCATTGCGGCTCACCACAATGTTCTGCCGTCCTGGCAACGGTCTGCCGATGGATTCAAAGGTTTTGCGGCCCATGATAATCGGGTGGCCCATGGTGATGCGTTTAAAGTAGGCCAGCTCGGCGGGAAGATGCCATGGCATTTTATTCTGGTGGCCGATGACGCGGTTACGAGCCATGGCGACGATTAGCGCTAGTGTCATATTAAGCCGGTCAACTTAAATCGGTCAGGCTAAATTGCAATGGGCGCTTTAATCGCCGGATGCGGATCGTAACGGGTAAGCGTGAAATCCTCAAACCTGAAATTGAATATTTCTTTGACATCCGAGTTCAGCGTCATCGTCGGCAGCGCCCGACATTCGCGGCTCAACTGCTCACGCGCTTGTTCAAGGTGATTGGAATAGAGGTGCGCATCACCCAAGGTATGAACAAAATCGCCAGGCTTCAAACCGCAAACCTGCGCAACCATCATCGTCAGCAGCGCATACGACGCGATATTAAACGGCACGCCTAAAAATATATCGGCGCTACGCTGATAGAGCTGGCACGAGAGCCTGCCATTGGCCACGTAAAATTGAAAAAACGTATGGCAGGGCGCGAGGGCCATTTTGGGAATGTCAGCCACATTCCACGCCGACACAATCATGCGGCGTGAGTCAGGATTGTTTTTGATCTGCTGAATAATCTCGGCGATCTGATCAATATGCGCACCGTCCGGCGCGGGCCATGAGCGCCACTGATAACCATAAACAGGGCCAAGATTACCGTCAGCGTCAGCCCATTCATCCCAAATTGATACGCCGTTTTCTTTCAGGTAGCGGGTATTAGTATCGCCCGCTAAAAACCACAGCAGTTCATGAATGATCGATTTTAGATGCAGCTTTTTGGTAGTGACCAGCGGAAATCCAGCGCTTAAATCAAAGCGCATTTGATGCCCAAAAATGGACACTGTGCCGGTACCGGTGCGGTCAGATTTTGGGGTGCCGTGCTCAAGCACCAGGCGCATCAGGTCGTGGTATTGCTTCATAAGATGATTATCCGGAAGAGAAAAAATCAATGCCGTATTCTAACTGGACTCAGGTGGTGCTTGGTTCGGCATTGATATTTTATGTTGCTACTGCGCGTCATGCAGTAGGCCATGCTGCGCGTGATGCGAGGCGCCATGGTTATGCGCCAAATACCGCCTCCATTTTCGCGACCAATGTGGCTATTTGGTTTGCGGGGAGTCGATTGATCCCGGCGGCGCTGGCACGACCGCCGCCGCCTTCAAAAGCGATGGCCACCA
>JANYDB010000105.1 GCA_025359985.1 Burkholderiales bacterium
CGACAAGGCCCGAGTATTAACCGCTGTGCTTAAACCCGCTTTAACCAAGGTGCTTGCAGCGCAGGCGCCACAGCTTGATCGTGTAGCCAACCTGCTCAATCTTGCTCCTGGTATGACAGCCAGCGATCGTTCGGTCACAACCTTTTCGGCTGCTACAGCAGCACCGGCTAACCTCACCACCAAACCGATCATCAGCACCCGCTAAAAATCAGCCCGAAAGATTATCTGGTGCATGATAGCTTCCCTAGCCAGAATCCGCTTATTAACAGAAGTAGCTATTTTCTTTAAAGATAAACGATGACCCGACCTATTCTGGCGTTAATCGCAGCACTTGCTTTATGCAACGCCGCATCATCACACGCGTACTGCCTGTATAACAAAACTAGCAGTCAAACTATGCAGTTCGCCGTGGCTGACAGCTCCAGTGCGTTCGGCGTGACTTCGCAGAATAACAAGCCGCCCTCAGGGTTCGAGTCCAAGCTGAGTTCGGGCGATAAATATCTCAAGCCCGGCGATAATTTTTGTTGCAAACAAGGTAGTAAAAACTGCGCAGCTACCTACACTAAAACGCTTGATGTCACGCTAGAAATAAGCCTCCCGAACCCCGCCAAACACCCGCGTTGCGGCGCAGCAGACAATCGGGCAGGCGTGAAATTATTAGCCGATGGCTATTTACTCATTCGCAACTCACGCTTTGACATGACAAAACCATTAAGCGCTAACAATGCCCCGGTCGCAGTAGACTCCATGTCTGCAGACGGACGCTTGCTACAAACATTTTTTTGTCCGGTGTCTTTAAATGGCGCGGGCGTGAATGGTTTGTCGGTAAATGATTTCAAGTAAGACCCTCGTTATGTTCAGCCGCCAGTCCTGTATCACTTTATCCTTGTAGAACGATGATTAAGTTTTGAACTATTTGATAGGAAAGGGTTCGTCATTCCGCTTACCCAGTAACACCTTCAAAATTACTTTCAGCATCGATTTTCAATCTTAATCTAGGCGCAACGCTAAACACCAAGCCGCACCTTTAGTCCGACATCCGAAAAGTGACTTTTTCATTACTCATCCATAACAATATTTTAGGAGATTTACTTGAAACACGAATCGCACAATCTGCGCATCTCAAAAGCCTCCATTGGCACTATCGTAGGTGCCACTACGCTGGCTATCGCTACGCTTTCTTTATCTTTTGTGACGTCAGCAGAAATGGCCAACGCCACAATTTCCAAATCAGCGCCAAAGTCTGCTGCCGCGGATCGGCAGCGCGATGCCATGGAAACCGTGATTAAAGATTATTTATTGAAAAATCCGGCCATCGTGCGGGAAGCGTTACAAACCTTGGAACGCCGTGAAGCTGAAACAAAAATTGCAGAAGTAAAAGCAGCGGTTATCAAAAATCGTAACGCTTTACAAAATAATGCCGCTTCTCCGGTGAGTGGCAATCCGCAAGGCGATGTGACGCTAATCGAATTTTTTGATTACCGCTGCGGTTTCTGCCAACGGGTAGCGCCGGCAGTTGCAGAACTGTTGGAGCGCGATAAAAATGTGCGCGTTATTTATAAAGATTTGCCTATTTTGGGGCCGGACTCGTTGCTCTCTGCCAAGGCTGCGCTCGCCGCTGAGCGCCAAGGTAAACATGGTATTTTTCATACGCTGCTGCTCAACGCTGAAACCCAAAATGAAGAATCGATCAAAAACATTGCTTCCAAAGTAGGCTTAGATGTTGCGAAGCTGATGATCGATATGGAAGATCCTGCCATCGCTAAACAGATTGAAGAAAACTCGCGCATTGCAGGCGAGCTTGATATTCAGGGCACGCCCGCTTTTGTGCTCGGTGACCGTGTTTTGCCGGGGGCAGTTGACTTGGAATCGATGGTGCGGTTAGTCGCCGCTGAACGTACCTTGCAGCAGGAGATGAAAAAGCTCAAAACCGCAATAGTCCCTACCCCCACCAAGACAGCAACACGCTAATGGGTTGTTTCAAACACTGATGTTTATTTATTCACCAACAGGAGATTTTACGATGAAAAGAAAATTGACCCAACAATTTGCACTTTCAATCATGGCGGCATCGGTTGCGTTGACATGTTCATTGACGGCAAGAGCTGACCCTGCCTTGGACACGGGTGCCAAACAGGTTGAGGCCGCTGCTGCTGAGGCCGTTAACGTGATTGCTTCAGTTCGGGACGCCGCCAGCGCTAAGGCAGCCAAGCCTCAACTGGATGCGGCAATGGCGAAGTTCCGCGCTGCGGATACGGCGTTCAACGTAACGCTGGCTAAAGCTAATCCTAAGAATCAGCAGGAAAGCGACGATATGGATAAAGCCGTTGCAAGCTATCAAAAAGCCAATCAAGCGTTGGCAGATACGCAACTCAAGGTATTGAATAGCAAAGATGTAGGAGAAGTACTGGGACGTTCATTTAATGCAGCTGGCAGTAAAGATAATCTGATCAAAACCAACGCTCAATAACGGATTAATTAATACAAACCGCATTAATATAAAGGGGAATCAATGATGTTAAGGGCACTCAAGAAATTACTTCTCACCGCGATGATCGTATCGGCAACCGTGTTTGCGATCACCGCTGAAGCCAAATTCTGTTGGCGCGATTCATATGGACGCGGCGTGGGCACGATTCCCACTGATTGCGGTGCCAAGCAAAATGATGCAGGCCTATGCTATCCCGCCTGTGCCGCAGGCTATGGTGCCGCCGGACCGGTATGCTGGGGTAAGTGCCCAGCCGGATTTACCGATCATGGCGTGGGCTGCACCAAGCCGGCACCTTATGGACGTGGTGCGGGCTATCCATGGAAATTCGGCGATAAAGCGTTCAGCCTTGATGGGGCACGTAACCGTTGCAATAAGGATAATCCTACAGCCGGCTGCGAAAAAGATGGCGCGATTCTTTACCCTAAATGCAAACCTGGCTTTCATAAAGTGGGCTGCTGTATTTGCTCGCCGGACTGCCCATCAGGTTTTGGTGACACCGGCGCAACTTGCACAAAACCGACCCAAACGCGCGGCGCCGGCACCATTCCAACCGCATGCAGTGGCGGTAAACAAAATGATGCAGGACTTTGCTACACCGGCTGCAACGCAGATTACAAAGGAGTCGGTCCCGTATGTTGGGGCAAGTGCCCACCTAGCTCACCGGTAGATTGCGGTGCAGGCTGTGCCGCGACTTCATCGGAATGTGTACAGGCGATTACCGATCAAGTTGTCTCGGTGATGGATGTTGCCGTTAATATTGCAACTACTGTCGCCACTGCCGGTACTGGTACTGCTGCCAAAGCCGCCGCAACCACTGCCGCCAAAGCCACCGCCAAAAATGTCGTCGTCAAAGGTGCTGGCAAAGCCGCAATCAAAGCCGAACTCAAACGTATGGCCAAAGAATCTGGTCAAAGCATTGGTGAAAACACGCTGGATCAGATGGCACAAATGGGTGCAGGCGAAGATTTTGATCCGTATGCGCTTGACCCGACCGGTATTGCCAGCGTCGTCAAAGCTTACAACAAGCCTATTTGCGGCAAGAGCTGAGTAAGTTTACGGAAATAGCCGCTGCAGACAACCCCGCAGCGGCCGCAACTGTAGCCAAACATTCGCAATAAGTGGGGTAAAAAATAACAAGCTGGGGATAAGAAAAACAGCAAAAGGGGATAAAAATAGCCGACCGTTATCATTGTATTGGGGGGCGGTTGGCATTGTGAGTGAGAAGTAGACTGAGGGCGGCGCCGAATTGGTGCCGCTGTTTTTTTAGCCAGCGACTTGTTGAAATTCATCGCGAGCCTAATACAACCCATCGCAGACTCTGGACTGATATCAACAAATTTTGACAGGCAATAATTAGCCAGCCGTCAATGCCGCCGCCGCGTGCTGCATGACCCGTTTGGCCGCGCTCTTGCTGAGCCCCTGCTCGCGACGAAGTCGCAACCACGCATCCATACTCAAAACCAGATTCAACGCCTCAAAACGGGTTTTATCAAGCACTAACTCTTTGGGCAAGAGATGTCTCAGTAATTCCCGCTGCAGACTGGCAGATTTTACCTGTTGCGCATTTAGAAATGGCGACTCTTGCCGGTGCACTTCGCTGGCAATATGAAACGGCATCAGACCTTCAAACACCAGTGCCCGCAGCTCAATACTTTCTGCCAGGCGGCTATGCCAGTCTTTTGATTTCAGACGCTTCTGCACCGAAGGCTGCACTAGCTGATCGAGCTCATTGGCGATTTCGCGATAGAGCGTTTCCATATCATCGAAATGCCGAAATACCGAACGCAAACCTACCCCCGCCTTCGCTGCCACCTGCTCAGCGGTGGGAGCTACGACGCCTTCACGAATCAAACCAGAAAGCGCAACTACGATGCTGCGTTTGTTGGCTTGCCCGCGCGTACGGCGCCCATCAGGATTTTCAACCATATTTTTAGCCACACTTTCAGCGGCACTTTTAAATGCGGCATCCCTGATATTTTTTTTCATCATTTAATTATATCCCGAGTGCACAAACGTCGAGCATTGCCGCAGCAATGCATCGCTGTGATTTCATCCGCACTTAAACAAAAGTTCATCTGACGTGCATCTGATCACCGCACCAAACTGGTGTACAGTTTGAAAAATAATTTATGGCACGAAGCGCGCCACTTGTTCCACGCCATATTACCGCATTAGTCTTATTCAAAAACCTGATGCATCATGCTGCCATGACAAAAACAAATTCCTCCCCATGCCCGCTACGTCCATCACGCTCATCACATCTTGAATTACGCCATCTACGTTACCATCTGCGTCATTGGGGGCCAGACGATGCGCCCCAAATTTTCATGCTGCACGGCTGGATGGATGTGGGCGCTTCATTCCAGTTTGTGGTGGATGCGCTGCGAAAGGATTGGCATATTATTGCCCCCGACTGGCGCGGCTATGGCCAGACCGAGTGGCCCCGGGCAGATTGCTATTGGTTCCTGGATTACATGGCTGATCTCGATGCCATTATTGAAGCTTTGTCACCCGACAAGCCAATCAATTTAGTGGGTCATAGCATGGGCGGAAATGTCGCCATGCTGTATGCCGGGGTGCGCCCGGAACGGATAAAACGCCTGGTCAATCTGGAAGGTTTCGGTCTGCGCGGCAACCACGCCGAAGAAGCGCCTGAACGCTACGCGAAGTGGTTAAGTGAATTACGTGAGCGGCTGACCTTGCGAGCCTACGCATCCCGCGAGGCGGTCGCCGAACGTTTGCGCAAAACCAATCCTCGTTTGACGGCTGAACGCGCTCATTTTTTAGCCCTGCATTGGTCTGAAGAAAGAAAAAATGCACAGGGCAACGGTACCGAGTGGCATATTTGTGGTGACCCCGCTCATAAAATCAGTAACCCGCAGCTATATCGGGTGGAAGAAATTATGGCTTGCTGGCGCGCTATTACCGCTCCGGTAATGTGGCTGAATGGTCAAGAATCTGCACTGCGCAAGCATCTAACGGATGTACCTGATTATGCTGCGCGTTTGCATAACATCAAAAACCTACGCGTGATGGATATTGCCGATGCAGGCCATATGCTGCACCACGATCAACCGGCGCAAGTCGCGCAGTTGATTGAGGATTTTATAGCGGGCATTTAATCACCCCTTCTATAGACTGACGACCCACTGCAGCCCACAATGCGAATTGCGGCTATCTTTAAAATCAGTATATAGTGGCATTTGACGTGTCATCATATTTTGACCTCGAAAGGAAAACATGAGCAACGAAGCGAGCCAGACCGTAAACCATCAGGCAGTCGCCTATCAACAGCAGGGCAATATCGCCGTCATTACGCTTAATAATCCACCGGTGAACGGCCTAAGCCACTTGCTACGTGCTGGCATTGTGGCGGGTATTCAGCGTGCTGAAAACGACGTCGGCATCCGTGCAGTTGTTCTGGTTGGTACGGATGCCGGTTTTTCAGCCGGTGCAGATATAAGTGAATTTGGCAAGCGCGCCATGTCTGCGGAGCCTTCATTGCCCGCCGTGATTGATGTGATTGAAAATTCCGCCAAGCCGGTGGTGGCGGCCATCAGCGGGAACTGTATGGGGGGCGGCCTGGAGTTGGCATTAAGCTGCCACTACCGCGTCGTGCATGCTGCCGCACAGATTGCATTACCCGAAGTAAAGCTGGGCTTGCTGCCCGGCGCAGGCGGCACTCAGCGGCTGCCACGTTTGATCGGCGTTGAGGCTGCGCTAAATATGATTGTGTCGGGTGCGATCGTGCCCGCACCGCAGTTCAAGGGCTCGCCGTTGTTTGATCATTTTGTGGATGACAAACTGCTTGAGCAAGCCATTGAATTTGCGCACAAGGTGGTGAGTGATGGCAAACCGCTGAAGCGCGTGCGCGATTTAAAAGTCAAACATGCCAAGCCTGATGCGTTTTTCCAGTTTGCCCGCAATATGGTGGGAGCGATGTCGAAAGGCTATCCTGCGCCGCTGAAGTGCGTTGAGGCCGTGCAGGCATCGCTACTGCCAAGCTTTGATGCGGGCCTGAAAGTGGAACGCGATTTGTTCGCTCAATTATTGATGAGTGATGAATCAAAAGCGCTGCGTCATTTATTTTTCTCGGAACGTCTCGCCAGCAAAATTGCGGACCTGCCTGAAGATACAGCGGTACGCACGATCAAGTCGGTCGGCGTGATTGGTGCGGGCACCATGGGCTCAGGCATTGCGATCAATTTTTTAAACGCCGGTATTCCTGTGGTGATTCTGGAGACCAAACAGGAAGCGTTGGATCGCGGTATGGCGTCAGTCGGCAAGGTTTATGAGAGCCAGGTCAAGAAAGGCAAGATGAAGCCAGAGAAGGCGCAGGAGCGTGTTGCACTGCTCAAAGGTAGTTTGTTGTATGACGATTTGAAGGATGTTGATTTAGTCATCGAGGCGGTGTTTGAAGAGCTCGGCGTGAAAGAAGCGGTATTTAAAAAACTTGACGCGGTGTGCAAACCCGGCGCGATTCTCGCCAGCAATACCTCAACCCTTGACCTGAATAAAATTGCTGGTTTTACCCAGCGTCCGCAGGATGTGGTTGGCGCGCATTTCTTCAGCCCAGCCAATGTAATGAAATTGCTGGAAGTCGTGCGCGGTGAAAAAACCGCGCCTGATGTTTTGGCTACGATGATGAAGCTCGCGAAAAAAATAAAAAAGACGGCAGTCGTGTCGGGCGTGTGCGATGGCTTTATTGGCAATCGCATGATCGGTAAATATGCGATTGAAGCGCAACTATTGCTGGAGCAAGGCGCATCAGTTCAGCAAATCGATTCTGCCATGGAAAAATTTGGTATGGCGATGGGCCCGTTCAAAATGGGTGACCTGGCGGGCAATGATATTGGCTGGGCCATTCGCAAGCGCTTTTATGCCGAAAATCCAGGCGCGCGTCGGCAGCTTATTTCAGATCACATGTGTGAGCTGGGACGATTTGGGCAAAAAACCGGCGCAGGCTGGTATCGCTACGAGACAGGCAAGCGTGACGCTTTGCAAGACCCAATCATTGATGAATTGGTGAATGTGGCGCGCCAGGAACTTGGCATCACGCCGCGCAAAATTTCTGCGGATGAAATAGTGGAGCGCCTGGTTTATGCGCTCGTCAACGAAGGGGCGCATATTCTTGAGGAGGGCATTGCCCAGCGCGCTTCCGATATTGATATGGTTTATATCTTTGGCTACGGATTCCCGGTGCCGCGCGGCGGGCCGATGTTCTACGCCGACAGTGTGGGGCTTTTATCGATTGAGCGACGTATGGCGAAATTTGGCTGGACACCCGCCCCGCTATTAAAACGACTGGCGCTTGAAGGCAAAACTTTTAATTAAAAATCAGCTCACATTTATACAGACTGTGCAGCGTCTGAATCGGAGAATTTTATGATTGATGCAGTAATCGTTTCCACTGCCCGCACCCCGCTCGGCAAATCGTTTCGGGGCAGTTTTAACATGACGCATGGCGCAACTTTAGGTGCCCACGCGGTCAAGGCAGCTGTTGAGCGCGCAGGTATTGAGGGCCATGAGGTTGAGGATGTCATCATGGGCTGCGCATTGCCGGAAGGCGCTACCGGCAGCAATATAGGGCGGCAAATTGCGTTGCGCGCAGGTCTGCCGGTCACCACATCCGGCTTTACGGTAAGCCGCTTCTGCTCCTCGGGCCTGCAGGCGATTGCAAACGCGGCGGGCAGCATCATGGTTGATAAGACGCCTATTGTGGTCGCGGGCGGACTGGAATCCATCTCGTGCGTGCAAGGCTCCATCAATATGAACTACATGATGGATGAATGGCTTAGCATCAATAAGCCCGAAGTCTATTGGGATATGCTGAAAACCGCCGAAAACGTCGCCAAGCGTTATGGCATATCCAAAGACGCCATGGATGAATACGGCGTGCAAAGTCAGCTACGCGCCGCAGCTGGAACGCTTGCCGGCAAGTTTGCAGATGAGATCGTACCGATGACTACCACGATGGGCGCAATCGACAAAGCGACTGGTGCGGCGATGAGTAAAGAAGTCACCATCAGCACCGATGAAGGCATTAGGCCAGACACCACGCTCGAAGGTGTCGCAAAAATTCGTTCTGCTGTTCCGGGTGGTGTGGTGACGGCCGGTAACGCCAGCCAGTTTTCAGACGGCGCATCGGCGTGCGTGATGATGAGTGGCAAATTAGCCGAGCAACGTAATTTAAACCCGCTTGGTATTTTCCGTGGCTTTACGGTGGCCGGATGCGAGCCCGATGAAATGGGCATCGGCCCGGTGTTCGCGGTGCCGCGCCTGCTGGCACGCGCCGGCTTGAAGATCGATGATATTGGCCTGTGGGAATTGAATGAAGCTTTCGCGGTGCAAGTGCTGTATTGCCGCGACCGGCTGGGCATTCCCCATGACCGTCTTAACGTCAATGGCGGCGCCATTGCAATAGGCCATCCTTATGGCATGTCCGGTGCGCGCATGGTCGGCCACGCGTTGATTGAGGGTAAACGCCGCGGTGTGAAATACGTGGTTGCGACCATGTGCATCGGTGGTGGCATGGGTGCTGCGGGCTTGTTTGAGGTCTGCTAGGCGTATGTCGTTGGAACCAATATGCCGCATATGCCGCATATGCCGCATGTGACCGATGTGACGAGGGTCAGAATTTATTTTTAATTTGACTCTTTTAAAAACGGATCAGAACCCGTTTCAAAATCGACAGCGTAGGCCGTAATTCGCGTTAAAATATCGAACATTTTGACAATAAAACGTACGGACACGCTATGAAACTTAATGACCTTCCGACCCTTAAAGCCACATTCAAATGGGATGATGCCCTTCTCCTCGACGATCAACTAACCGATGAAGAGCGTATGGTGCGAGACCAGGCGTACAGCTACTGCCAGGAAAAACTGCAACCACGCGTACTAAAAGCGAATCGCGAAGAAAAATTTGATCGCGAAATTATGAACGAAATGGGCGAGCTCGGCTTACTCGGCTCCACCATCGACGGCTATGGCTGCGCTGGCGTAAACCATGTTTGCTACGGCTTGGTTGCACGCGAAGTTGAACGGGTAGATTCGGGCTACCGCTCGGCCATGAGTGTGCAATCATCGCTGGTGATGCACCCCATTTATGCTTACGGTGATGAAGCGCAGCGCGAAAAATGGCTACCCAAACTCGCCACCGGTGAATGGGTTGGCTGCTTTGGCCTGACAGAGCCAGGCGCAGGCTCTGACCCCTCCTCCATGATCACACGCGCCAAAAAAGTCGATGGTGGCTTCATAGTCCATGGTGCAAAAATGTGGATCACCAATTCACCAATCGCCGATGTATTTATTGTTTGGGCGAAACTTAAAGACGAAACCACGGAGGACGGCAAAGACGAGATCCGTGGCTTCGTGCTTGAGAAAGGCATGAAAGGTTTATCTGCACCGAAAATCGACGGCAAGTTTTCACTGCGCGCCTCGATTACAGGCGAAATCGTGATGGACCAGGTATTTGTCCCCGCAGAAAATCTGTTGCCTCATGTGCGTGGCCTCAAAGGCCCGTTTGGCTGTTTGAACAAAGCCCGCTACGGCATCAGCTGGGGCGCGATGGGTGCGGCGGAATACTGCTGGCACGCCGCCCGCCAATACACAATGGACCGCATCATGTTCGGCAAGCCCTTGGCCGCCACCCAGTTAATTCAGAAAAAACTCGCCGATATGCAAACCGAAATTACCCTCGGCCTGCAAGGTGCGCTGCGCCTAGGGCGTCTGCTTGACGAAGGTCGCGCCACCCCGGAAATGATCTCGCTGATGAAGCGCAACAACTGTGGCAAAGCACTCGATATCGCCCGTGTCGCCCGTGACATGCACGGCGGCAATGGCATCGCCGACGAATATCACGTCATCCGCCATATGATGAACCTGGAAGCCGTCAACACCTACGAAGGCACGCATGATGTACACGCGCTGATTCTGGGACGCGCGCAGACGGGGCTCAATGCGTTTGGTTAATGAAGGTTTTGTCACCCAATTTCAAATCGTGAAGCATACAAAATAAAAAAGCGGCAAACCAAGAATGGTTTGCCGCTTTTGATCTTTTGGTAGGCACGATTGGACTCGAACCAACGACCCCCACCATGTCAAGGTGGTGCTCTAACCAACTGAGCTACGTGCCTAACGAGTTGTTATTTTAGCCGATTGGGGTGGCTTGCTGCAATGCAAACATTAAATATCGTTTCACATCCGCTAAATTGCGCTGATCAGCATCGCCATAAACAACGTAAGTGGCGTTAAAAAATAGCCCATGCTGAATGCATGGGCTATTTTTTAGGTTGGACTTGTGCAGGCTTGCTACAGTTTAATTAGCCTCGTACGATTCGACCATCCTCAACGCGCACCTTATCGCCCAATCTCAATCCGGGCTCGGTTTGATAGCGCACGGTTTGGAATGTGCCGTCTTCCATGCGCACCCGAACGTCGTAACTATTGGCGGTTTTTGCATTCTTCTCCACACTATTGCCAAGCATAGCGCCACCGACCGCACCGGCCACGGTTGCTAAATCCTTACCCCGGCCATTGCCTACCTGATGGCCCAACACGCCGCCTAACACCCCGCCCAAAACTACACCCGCACCGCTGCCCTCGCCTTGTTTGACAATGGTATTAATACTATCGATAGAGCCACAAGTGCGGCAGATTGTGACTACCGTCGGCGCTGCTGGAACAAAGGAAGCGACGCTCTCTGCCTGCGCGCTGGAGTTATTTTGTGCAAAAACTGGAATGGGTGCATGCGATGGAGGATGCGTGTTGGCGCTGCTTGGCCTACGGACAGCTTGCGTTGAAACTTTGGTGTTGGTGTTGCTGTTGCTGTTGGCGCTAGTTGATGGCTTATTTTCGGTCTGTTTTTCTGTGCTCGCCGACCATGGCGCAGCTTCCGACGCCGCGTTAGATCCAGCGCTGCCCATCATGGCGCTCGCGCCCATTGCGGTAGGAATGGGTGGTGTGGATGATTCAAGTTTAGGCGAGGCAGATGAATTTGCGCTGGGAATAACACCGGTCATCACAGCAATACCCACCCCTGCACAAAGCGTTACCGCGACGGCAGCAATAATTAACATGGGATGAGTTTTATGGCTGGAAATACCCGCAGACTGATTGATAAAATGAGCGACTTCGCGAGGGGCTTCATGAGGATTGGGCATGACATATCTCCTGATAACGATTCAATTTTTTTAAAATTATAGAGGTGGTTTGACTGATGTTGCACAACACCAGTAACGCATTGCTGATACCGCTGTTGACGCGGCTTGATTAGCCTCAAATAAAAATGGCTAAAAAAATTGAATGCTTTTCACCCGGTTTGTCGCTGCTAAACGACGACATGTTTAATCTGGCGCATGAGTGACTTTTTGCAAAATCATCGCATCGATCTCAGCCTTCGAATAACCTAGCTCGCCTAAAATTTCCCGCGAATGTTCACCTAAATGCGCGGGCAGTGAACGTATCGACGGCGGTGTCTCACTCCATTCACCGACTGGTGCAGTAGCCCGAATACGACCTTCGGTGGGGTGATCAAACTCGGGCAAAAATCCTGTCGCCTGAAGATGTTCATCCTCCAGCAGTGAATCAATCGAATGCATGGTCGCGACGGGAATATCGGCCTTCTCCAGCAACGCACGCCAATAGGCAGTGGATTTGGCTTGAATCGTTGTCGCAACAAATTCATAAACCTCGTCGATATGGGCGGCACGTGCAGAATGGTCTTTAAAACGCACATCTGCTTTTAAATCAGGACGCCCGATGGCTTCAAAAAAATGAGCCCAGTGTTTATCGTTGTAAATCAGCACGCATAAAAAACCATCCGCTGTTTGGTAGGGGCGGCGATGGGGCGCAATTAATCGTGCATAGCCCGTGTCACCCAGCGGCGGCTCGAACGTTTTACCGCCCATATGATCCCCCAACACAAATTGGGACAGCGCCTCGAACATCGTTACCTCTATGGACTGCCCTTTACCGCTTCGCTCGCGATGAAACAAGGCGGCTAGGACCGCATTCACGGTGTGCAGACCCACACTGCGGTCGCCGATAGTCACCGGCGAATAGCGCGGCAATTCGCCGGTTTGACGCTGCGATAGCGAGGCAATGCCAGTAATGCCCTGAATCAGATCGTCATAAGCAGGACGTCCTGCATAGGGGCCTTTTTCAGCATAGCCGAATGCGCCCACATAAATAATTTTCGGGTTTACGGCTTTTACGGCTTCATAGCTGAGTCCTAAACGCGTCATCGATTGTGGCCGCACGTTATAGACCAGCACGTCTGCAATGGCCGCGAGCTTCAGGCACGCCTCACGGCCTGCGGCTTGTTTCAAATCCAGCACCAATGAGCGCTTGTTGCGATTTAAGTGCAGATGAATATGGCCCATGCCGGGCGATTTCATCGGCCCCACCCAGCGCATATTGTCGCCTTCGCGGGTTTCAACTTTGATCACATCCGCGCCCATATCACCCAGCAACTGCGTGCAATAGGGGCCCATGATGACGCTGGTTAAATCGAGCACGCGGATGTCGGCTAGCGGACCGTTGTTTTTGTTTTCGAGTTTACTGGCTTCAGTCATTATTTTTTACGATCAGTAGGATTAAATTTTTAGCGGCGGCGCACCGTTTCAACGCCGGGCACTTCTGCGACCGTTCGCAGCAGGCGCACCAATTCTTCGCCACGTTTGATTTCGACCGTGAAACGCATGGAGGCCAAACTGCCGCGCGTGATCGTGTTTACCGCGGTGACGTTGATACGTTCATGCGATAGCGCCTCGGACACATCACGCAGCAAACCTTGGCGGTCCATCGCCGTGACTTCAATATCGGCAGCAAAAGGCTGTTGATCAACATTGCCCCACTGTGCGGGCATCAACCGTTCACGCTGTTCGCTACTCAGGCTGGTGATGTTGATGCAATCAAGCCGATGCACCATCACCCCGCGAGTTTTGGTGACAAAGCCGATGATAGGCTCATTCGGTAATGGCTTGCAGCATTTTGCGACCAGGGTCGCGATATTGTTAACGCCCAAAACCAGCACGCCACCGGAAATTTTATCCGACTTGACCGCGCTTAAGCCTTTGATCATTTCATCCGAGGGCAATGCGCCAAACTCCAGCACTGGCGAGGCTTCTGGCTTAGTTGTCATGAGTACGCGAAGTGCTAACTCGATCTGATGCGGGGTAATTTCACCGCGTCCGATTTCAGCCAGGCACTCTTCCAGATCGCGATGGTGCAAGGCGCCTGCTACTTTTTCAAGCGCAATCGCGGTCGCACTGTTCCGCGCTAATTCACGTTCGAGGGTTTGACGTCCGTTCGCGACATCGACCTCAAAATACTCTTGTCTAAACCATGCCCGCACTTTCGCCAGCGCACGATGACTGGCCAAATAGCCCAACTGGGGATTGATCCAATCCCGTGAAGGCCCACCCTGCTTTGCTGCCAATATTTCAACTCTCTGGGCATTTTGCAGTTTGGTAATTAGCGGCACGATTTGCCCATCCAGTTTGGCCCCGCGACAGCGATGACCCAGATCGGTGTGGACGTGATAAGCAAAATCAACCGGGGTTGAACCTGCCGGTAAATCGACCACTTTGCCTTGCGGGGTAAACACATAGACCGTGTCGTTAAACAGCCCTTGCTTTATCTGCTCCGAAAACCCGCTCTGATCCACCATCTCGCGCTTCCATTCCAGCACTTGACGCAGCCATGAGATTTTAGACTCGAAGCGTTTATCAGCCGCGGTTTTATGCGCACCACCCTCTTTATATCGCCAATGCGCAGCAACCCCGTGTTCCGATGCGTTATGCATTTCATGGGTGCGAATCTGCACCTCCAGCGTCTTGCCATCGCCATCAATAACCGCGGTGTGCAGCGACTGATAATTATTGGCCTTGGGCTGCGCGATGTAATCATCAAATTCACCCGCAATCGGCTGCCACAGATCATGAATCAAGCCTAGTACCGCATAACAATCCGCCACACTATCGACCAGCACCCGCACAGCACGGATGTCGTAAAGAAGCTCAAAAGCGAGATTTTTTGATTGCATTTTGCGATGGATCGACCAGATATGCTTGGGCCGCCCGGCGATTTCAGCTTTGATATGCAGTTGATCAAGCTCGCCACGTAGCGAGGTCAGAACGCTTTTAATATAGGCTTCGCGTTCGCCGCGTTTGCCGTCCAGCAGGGTGGCAATACGCTTGTAAAGTTCAGGCTCAAAGAAGCGGAATGATAAATCCTCTAGCTCCCACTTGATGGCAAATACACCCAGCCGGTTTGCCAGCGGCGCGAATAGATCACGGGTCTGCTCGGCGGCCACCCGGCGAACAGATTCATCCGCTTTGGTAATCGAGCGCATATACACCACACGTTCGGCGAGTTTGATCAGCACCACTCGCACATCGTCTGCCATGGCCAGCAGCATTTTGCGCAAAATTTCTACGCTTGGCGTATTGTTAGCCCCGGCAGTTGGGGAAGGCGTGCCCGCTGCCACCGCTTCCAGACGGCCCGCACGAATCACCCCGTTCACGAGCCCCGCCACTTCTGCACCAAATGGGTCGGCAATCATGGCTGTATCCATTTCATTCTTGGGAATCGCACCAAAAATGAGCGCGGCAGCCAGAGTCTCGCTGTCGACTTCGATGCCCAGCAAAATTTCAACGGACGCAATAGCGCGACTCAAAGCGTCGGTTCGCGCGCTGGTGTTGGCAGCCGCAATGACAAAATCCAGCGCTCGACAAGCCACTAAGCCTTCATCAGCACGCCGCGCAATCTGCACGCGCAGGGAGTCAATATGGTACTCGGGATCAATCGTGGGAATGGGCTGGGCTAACATCGCTATCAATATAAAAATAGATGAAAATCATTTTAAACATTCTATTCGATGTAGGCGTATATCCTCTGCCTGCCCATTACAAAAGGCGGTATATTCACGGCACGGCGTTTGCTTTTAGGTATAAATACGCACGTAAAAGTACCAGGCTCCCAAACAAATTTTTCCCAAAAACATAAATTATTTTTTACCCCGCGCCTCCAACCAAACGCCCATCAAACACCCATCAAATGTTTATCTGGAAATATGGCTCTTAAAAAATTCTTCAATGAAATGTATTCGGACGATGGTAAAGCACGCCCTCATTACGAAGCATTTGGCGATTGGCTTACTAATACGCCGCCCGAAAAAATCACCCAGAATCGACAGGCGGCAGACCTGCTGTTCCACCGGGTGGGCATTACCTTTGCTGTGTATGGTGAAGCAACGGGCACCGAGCGTCTGATCCCGTTTGATATTGTCCCGCATGTTATTCCGGGCAAGCAATGGGAACAGGTATCCAAAGGTTTGAAACAGCGCGTCACCGCCCTGAACGCGTTTTTGCACGATATTTATCATGAACAAAATATTCTGCGTGCCGGTAAAGTGCCCGCCCACAAAGTCATTAAAAATTCGCAGTTTCGACCCGAAATGATTGGCATAAATGTGCCGGGCGGTATTTATGCGCACGTCGCAGGTATCGATCTGGTCAAGGATTTTGATGGCGAATACTATGTGCTGGAAGATAATTTAAGAACCCCCTCCGGCGTATCTTATCTGCTTGAAAATCGCAAAATGATGATGCGGCTGTTTCCCGAATTATTCGCCCAGCAACGTATTAGACCGGTTGACCATTATCCCGATTTGCTGCTGGAGACATTGCGCAATGCAGCGCCTGTCGGCATCGACAATCCCACCATCGTTTTGATGACACCAGGCAATTTTAATTCCGCCTATTTTGAACACGCCTTTTTGGCGCAGCAAATGGGCATTGAACTGGTTGAAGGCGTAGATTTATTTGTCCAGGAAGATACTGTTTTCATGCGCACGACCCAAGGGCCGCAAAAGGTGGACGTTATCTACCGGCGTATTGATGATGACTTCATTGATCCCGAAGCCTTCCGCAAAGATTCCATGCTGGGTGTGCCTGGCTTGATGCGCGCCTATCGTGCTGGTCGTGTAACGCTCGCTAATGCCGTCGGCACCGGCGTAGCCGATGATAAATCAATGTATCCCTACGTGCCGGATATGATTCGTTTTTACCTCGACGAAGAACCGATCCTGAAAAACGTTCACACCTACATGCTCGATGATAAAAAAGATCTGGACTATGTGCTGGCCAACATGCAGGACCTGGTAATCAAAGAAGCGCAAGGCTCTGGTGGTTACAACATGCTGGTGGGTCCAACCAGTACCAAGGAAGAACGCGAGCGTTACAAGCAGCGGGTGCTGGATGCGCCTGAGCGTTTTATCGCCCAGCCCACGCTGTCACTTTCGGTCTGTCCGACCTTTGTTGATAAAGGGTTAGCCCCGCGCCATATTGATTTACGTCCGTATGTGCTGTCCGGCAAGAACGTCAGTTTTGTGCCCGGCGGCCTGACCCGTGTGGCCTTGCGCGAGGGCTCACTGGTCGTCAACTCCTCTCAAGGCGGCGGCGTAAAAGATACCTGGATAGTGGATTAAACCCGATGCTCTCAAGAACCGCCTCAACTTTATATTGGATGTCACGCAACGTTGAGCGTGCCGAAAATACGGCGCGCATTCTCGATGTTGCGCACCGCATGTCGCTGCTCACCAAAGACCCGGATCTGCAGGATCAGGAATGGTTTGCACCGCTCAATATCACCGGCACCCTGTTCCCGTTCAGTGGCCGTCATGCCATTGTTAATTCCAAAGAAGTGTTGCATTTTATGGCGCTTGATGCGGATAACCCTTCATCGATTTACAGTTGCGCCAGACAAGCCCGTGAAAATGCGCGCGCCGTGCGCGGCACGATCACCAGCGAAATGTGGGAAGTGCTTAATGGGACTTGGCTGGAAATGCAAAACATGGATGAAGATCGCTTGTATGCGCGCGGCATTTCATCCTTTTTTGATTGGGTAAAAGAGCGTTCGCATCTGTTTCGCGGCGTGACCTTCGGCACTATTCGCCGTGATGAAGCATTCCAGTTCCACCGCTTGGGCACCTACCTTGAACGTGCCGATAACACCGCCCGTATGCTCGATGTAAAATACCATGTGCTGCTGCCGAGCGTGGAAGATGTCGGTGGTGCAGTGGATTACTATCAATGGTCAGCTGTATTGCGTTCGGTATCGGCGTTTGAATCTTACCGCAAGGTATATCGCGACATCATCACGCCGCTCAAGGTAGCCGAGCTGCTGATTTTGCGGGACGATATTCCGCGTTCAATGCGATTTTGTTACCGCGACGTTTATCAAATTTTATGCGAAGTGCAAAATCGCGCCTCAATGGAAGCAACGCGTCAGGCTGGTGAAATTTATGCAGCGCTGCAATTCGGCACGATGCAGAATATTTTTCAGGCCGGCTTGCATGAATATTTGACCTCTTTTTTGGAGTCCAGCAACAAGCTGAGCGGCGAGGTGGATAAGGCTTTTTTCGCACGCACATTATCTGCTACCGCCTGATTTTTCTTGAACCGCTATTCCCGATCTTTGATCCAACCCCTTTAACTCTCTATTCAATAAAAACATGACTTACTGCGTTGCCATTCGTCTCGATTCCGGAATGATTTTTGCGTCCGACTCCAGAACCAACGCCGGCGTGGATCATGTCGCCACTTTTTGCAAAATGAAGGTTTATGAAAAAGTGGATGATCGCGTGATCATCATTTTATCCAGCGGCAATCTTTCCGTTACGCAAGCCGTGATTAATATGCTGGATCGGCATAAATTTGCCGCGAGCGATGAGCCGACCATATGGAACGCACAAAGCATGTTTGATGTCGCCTCACTGGCCGGGGAAGCATTGCGTGAAATCCAGCGCCGCGATGGCCCGTCGCTCAGCCAAAGCGGAATTGATGCGTCGGCCAATCTCATCGTTGGCGGACAAATCGCCGGTGAAAATCAACGTCTTTTTCATCTTTATCCGCAAGGCAATTTCATCGAATCCTCCGAGGAAACGCCCTACTTTCAGCTCGGCGAATCAAAATACGGCAAGCCTATTCTGGACCGCGTAGTCACTACCGGCACCCCGCAAAAAGAAGCGGCAAAATGCGTGCTGATTTCATTCGATTCCACAATCAAATCCAATATTTCAGTGGGGCTGCCGATTGATATGCTCTGGTATCCCAATAACTCACTGCGTATCGGCGTACAGCAACGCATCCGCGATGGCGACCCGTATTTTTCAATGCTGCGGCAGCGCTGGGGTGGTGGCCTCAGACGCGTGTTTGGCGAATTACCTGATCCCGATTGGCTGGAATAAATGACTATCCGCGTAGCACTTCATCATAAAACCCATTACCAGTTTGATCGCTCGGTCAATCTCTCACCGCACGAGGTTCGCCTGCGCCCGGCTGCGCATTGCCGCACCCCGATTGAGAGCTATTCGCTCAAAGTAAAACCGGAAAAACACTTCATCAACTGGCAACAAGATCCCTACGGCAATTGGCTGGCACGCCTGGTTTTCTTGGAGCCGGCTAACGAGTTGTCGATCGAAGTCGATCTCGTCGCCGACATGACAGTGATTAACCCGTTCGATTTTTTTGTTGAAAAATACGCAGCGACTTTTCCGTTTGCCTACACCGACGATAATAAGCGTGAGCTGACGGCCTATCTTGAAACCGAGTCGGCAGGCCCGTTAGTCGCCGCCTGGATCAAATACGCCCGCCAAAATTTACTACAGCCAAATATGGTGACCATTGATTTTCTGGTCGCGCTTAATCAAAAACTTCGGCATGATATTCGCTATCTGATTCGCATGGAGCCCGGCGTACAGGCGCCCGAATTTACGCTGCAATCAGGCCAAGGTTCATGCCGTGATTCCGCGTGGCTACTGGTGCAGATTCTGCGCCAATTCGGGATTGCGGCACGCTTCGCATCCGGCTACTTAATCCAATTGGTGGCGGATCAAAAATCGCTTGATGGCCCCTCCGGCACCGACAAGGATTTCACGGACCTGCACGCCTGGTGCGAAGCTTATCTGCCCGGCGCTGGCTGGGTAGGGCTTGATCCGACGTCGGGATTACTCGCGGGTGAGGGCCATATTCCGCTTGCCTGCACTGCAATTCCTTCATCG
>JANYDB010000110.1 GCA_025359985.1 Burkholderiales bacterium
CGGCGTTGCAGTTTGCTTGCCGAGAAGCAACATGTTTGGCAACGCTTCATCCAGATAACGCCGATTCGGCAGCCCGGTTAATGCATCGTGCATGGCAGCCTCTTTCAGTGTTTGCGACTCGCGCACCGCGTGATCCATCTCGGCGCGCAATTGCATATGAGAGGCCTGCAGTTGATGCCGTTCAAGGGATTCGCGTGCCAACGCAGCCTGCACTCGATTCATTTCACTTCGCACCTGCATCGACACATGGCGCACTCGGTTCAGCACATCAACATTGACCAGATAATCTTGCGAGGATTTTTTTTGCGTCATATAGGCTTCTTTAAACCGGCCTTGCGAAGCTAGCGCATCAGCCAGCTCATCGAAGACTTTCGCACGATCAGAAAACCGCCATGCCAGCAGGCTTGGTAAAATAGTCTCAACGTTTTTTAACGCATCGATGGCACGAATCATGTTGGCCGTCCCACCCCGTCGGCTCGCGATCATGCCTTCAATCAAACCCAGTTTGGCGGCATCAAGCGGCTCAATTGCTTTGGCGGATAAAATTTTGCGGGCGACTTCGCAATGCTCGGTTGCAAGATCGAGTTTGTGGGCCAGAATATATAATTCCGCAGCCGAAAAATGCGCAAATTGTTGTCCGCCGATCATGGCCGCAGATTCAGCGAACACCAAATCGATGAGACGTTCTGCCTTGGCCAGATTATCCGCACCCCCCAAACGTCGAAGCGCCACGGCAAGATTATTGCGAACGGTTTTCAGCAACATCGGGCTATCGAGCCGGGATGCGATATTTTCTGCAGCCGTAAATACGGCGGCAGATTCGTGCAGATCGCGTGCCGCCATCAAAGCAACGCCCAATGGCAAAGACATATTGACTTCTTCAGCAGCCAGACCCAATTGCTGCGCCGCATAGAGCCCCGCATAGCCGAAACGTAATCCTTCCGCCAGGTTGCCGCAATAAACATGACTGGTGGATAAGCCAAGCAGCGCGTAAAAATTATCGGCATCCATCACGCCTAGATCAAAATGCCCAACTAGCGCCTCGTATTCGTGCAACGCATCAGACCACATGCCCTGTTTGGTCGCCAATATTGCCGGCCCCAGCGATGCCAAACGCATGCCGCGTTTATCCTGCAGCGCATCCATCGCTGTTTTAGCCAACATAAAATGGGTGCGCATGGTTTCAATATCCGCGCCAATCCAGCGATACCCGGCGAGCGCCTGACACAAGTGCGACCATGCGACACTGTGCGCATCACCGGCCTTGGCGGCCATGCTCAAAGCCTGTCCCGCTAATTCAAATGATTCGGCTGGACGGAGCAGATGACATGTCCACGCGGCTTGCCACGAAATGTCAGTTGTAGGTTGCGGCACGTTGGTCATAACCTAGTATAAATTAACGCCGTTGCAAGCCGCGTGGTTTTTAATCGCCTTGTTGCGTGGCCGGGGCTGTCGTTCGACCTGTGGCCAACGCAGACTGACTTGAAGGCGCGGGCGCAGGGTCGTTTTTATGCTGATGATTGCGCGCGAAAAGTGTATAAAACGTCGGCACTACAAACAAGGTGAGCACGGTGCCCAGTGACATACCGCCGACGATCACCCAGCCGATCATTTGCCGCGATTCCGCACCGGCTCCACGTGCTAGCGCTAACGGAATCGCACCTAGTACCATGGCACCGGTGGTCATTAGGATCGGTCGTAAACGCAGTACCGCAGATTCGACTACCGCATCGCGCAGTGGCAAACCTTTTTCCTGCAGCTGGTTGGCAAATTCAACAATTAGAATGCCGTGTTTAGTAATGAGCCCGACCAAAGTCACCAAACCGATTTGACTGTACACATTCAACGTACCTCCCGTTAGCCAAAGTGCCAATAGCGCACCGGTGATGGATAAAGGCACGGTGAGCATAATCACAAACGGATCAACAAAACTTTCAAACTGTGCGCTCAGCACCAGAAAGATGAAAGCTAGAGCGAGCACGAAGGTTAAATAAATACTGCCGGATGAATCACGAAATTCCCGCGATTGCCCTGAGAGATCACTTGATACGGTCGGCGGCAGCACGGCTTGCGAGGTCGACTTCATAAAATCAATGGCATCTTTGATCGCATAACCGGGTGCTAAATTGGCATCGATACGCGCGGCGCGTAGTTTGTTGAAGTGATTAAGACTGCGCGGAGCAACCGATTCGCGAACCGTCAGCAAATTGGAAAGCTGGACCATTTCATTATTGCGGCCACGCACATAAATATTGGTAATGTCATCCGGGTTGGAGCGGTCTACATCGGCCACCTGTACCAGCACATCATATTGCTCACCATCTTTTTTGAATCGCGTGACTTGCCGACCACCCAGCATCGTCTCCAAAGTGCGGCCGACGGATTCGACGTTAGTACCTACATCCGAAATTTTGTCGCGATTCACGGCAATTTTTAGTTCGGGTTTATTCAGCCGTAAATCGGAATCCAGATCAGTAAGGCCAGGATTTTTTGACGCTTCTGCAATCAGTCGATCAACATATTTTTGCAATTCCTCATACGGTGCCGAGGTCATGATGACAAACTGTAGCGGTTTGTCGCGGCCCTGGCCAAGCGAAGCAGGGTTAATGGCAAACGCATTCACACCGGCCAAATTACGAAATTTGGGTTGCAATTCACGCTGAATATCCTGCTGCTTGCGGCTGCGTTCGCCCCAGCCCTTCAGTCGCAGGATAACGCGGCCATCAGAGGGCGTAGGATTGCCAGCAATGGCGTTGTAGCTCGCCATTTCAGGTACTTGCTTGTACATCTCTTCAATTTTTTCAACATAGCCTGCTGTATAAGCAACAGTAGCGCCTTCGGGGGCCGAGATCACGCCAAAAATAATGCCGCGATCTTCCAACGGGGCAAGCTCCTGTTTAAGACTCAAAAACAGGGGAATCATCAGGCACGCAAACAAGACCCATAAGCCGATGCCCAGACTGCGCTGTTTGAGTACGCGGTATAAGGCGCGCTTGTACTGCTCGGTAATTCGAATGAATAACGACTCGATTGCGTTATAAATTTTGCCATGTTTCACATCGTGTTTCAGTAACAGTGAGCACATCATGGGCGATAGCGTCAGCGCAACAAAACCGGACACCACCACAGCGCCGGCGAGCGCGAGCGCGAACTCGATAAACAAACGCCCGGTACGGCCCGTTGCAAATGCGAGTGGCGCATAAACTGCCGCCAATGTCAGCGTCATTGCCACCACGGCAAACGCAATCTCTTTGGAACCCTCAATGGCTGCCTGCATGCGCGGCATGCCCGTTTCTAGCTTGCGGTATATGTTCTCCAGAACCACAATTGAATCATCAACCACGAGCCCAATCGCCAGCACCATAGCCAACAGCGTCAATGTGTTGATGCTGAAATTGAACATGTACATCAGAGTAAATGCGCCGATCAGTGAGACCGGAATAGTCACCAGCGGAATAATGGTCGCGCGCAGATTTCGTAGGAACAAAAAAATCACGATCGCCACCAGCAATACCGCTTCCCAGATCGTGCCAAATACAGCTTTTATCGCCTGTTCTATAAATAAGGAAGTGTCGTAAACAATATTCAGTTCCATCCCAGGCGGCAGCGTTTTTTGGATTTCGGCGGCCTCTTTGCGTACTGCAATGGATAGATCGAGCGGGTTTGCCGTGGCTTGTTTGATGATTGCCAGCGTGGCCGCGTTGCGTCCCCGGAACCGGGCAATAATGCGTTCATCGCTTGCCGCGATTTCGGTACGTGCCACATCCTTGATGCGAACCGGGTAACCGCCTGCATCGCGAATCACAATATTGCCGAACTGTTCCGGAGTTTGTAAATCAGTTTGTGCTAGCACTGAAAATTCGCGCGCCTGGCTTTCGATACGTCCGGCCGGCACCTCTACATTTTGCCGACGTAGTGCATCTTCAACATCGGCTGGCCCTAGCTTGTAAGCGGCTAATTTGCTGCGATCTAACCAGATCCGCATAGCCACTTGGCGTTCACCAAAAATACGCACATCGGCTGCACCGGGCAGCGTGGAAAAACGTGGTTTGATATAGCGATTCGCATAGTCCGACACTTCCAGCGGAGTATGCTTGTCGCTATAAAAAGCAACAAACATTACCGGGTCCGCGTCGGCTTCCACTTTGGCGATGATCGAGTCATTCGCGGCTTCTGGCAATCGTCCCTTTACCCTAGCTACTTTATCGCGCACATCGGCGGCTGCAGAATCTGGGTCACGCGTCAGTTTGAATTTAATATTGATCTGGCTGCGCTCGGCACGCGATTGCGAGGTCATCACGTCAACGCCCTCAATACCCGAGAGTGAATCCTCCAGTACTTTAGTGATGGTAGATTCAATCACCGCTGCACTGGCGCCTTTATAATTAGTCTCGACACTAACGACAGGCTCATCGATTTTAGGATACTCGCGTACCGACAGCCGACTGTAAGAAATGAGCCCAAGCAGCAAAACGGCCAGGCTCAGCACGGTCGCAAAGACCGGCCGCTTGATACAAATTTCAGGAAGCGTCATGGTTTGATTTCGCTGCCGGCGTTATTGATATCGTTTTTGCGTAAATCGCCCAGCGCTTTAGAAATGGGCGCTTCGACCACGGTCACGAGCGCGCCATCTTTTAGTTTTGGTTGTCCTGCAGTCACCACGATATCACCCGCTTTTAAACCTTGCGTGATTTCAACCTGACCTTGACGACGTTGCCCGATATCGACTTTCAGGCGTTGTGCATGACCATCCACGACGCGGTATAAATATTGATCATCACCCACCGGAAACAGCGCTTGCTCGGATACGGTCAAGGAGTCATGATTTTCGCTGAACAATAGACGCACGCGGGCGAACATGCCGGGGCGCAGGCGTGCTTCAGCATTTCGAATGACGGCGCGAATAACAATCGAGCGACCATTTGCATCCACCAACGGATTAATCGCGAACACCTGGCCATCAAAGGTTTTGCCGGGGAATGCATCGAGCGTTATTTGTAATGCCTGCTTGAGCGCAACCTGTTTCAGAAAAATTTCAGGCACTTTGAGGTCAACTTTAAGCGGGTCCACGCCTTCGAGGTTAACGATATCCTGTCCGTCTTTCACATAATCGCCAATACTGATCAGACGTAGCCCGATAATGCCTGAGAATGGGGCCTTGATTTCAAGCTTGGTAAGCTTCGCCGCTGCCAGATCATAGGCGGCTTGCGCAACGCGATAATTGTTTTCTGCTTCATCTTTCGCCTGGCTTGAAATGAAACCTTTTTTCTGTAAATCGAGCGCACGGTCAAGTTTGTTTTTGTTCAGGCTCAGGTTCGCTTCAGCCTGGGCCAGCTCGGCGCGTTGAATCGATGCATCCAGGCGTATCAGCGGCGCGCCCTTCGATACGCGCGCACCTTCGGCAAATAAAATTTCAGCCACGCGGCCGGATATTTCGGGCCGAATAACCACCGATTCATCAGAGCGAAGCGAGCCTACTACAGTGATGCTTTGTGCCAACTTGGTGGTCTCCACCGTCATGATTTCGACGGCGATAGCGCCAGTCGCAGCGCCGCCGTTTCTGGTGTTGCTGCCGGGATTCGCATTGCCGGCCACGTCGGCCGAAGGTGTTTTTAGGTTGGTAGAGTCAGCTTGCTTTTTGCCGAGCCAAAATGCGCCGCCGACGATCAATGCAAGGGCGGCGGTCCCGGCCACGCCGCGAATCCAATATTGAGTTTTTATCATGAGTTTGAAACAGTAGTGACCGAAGAGTCAATTATGGCGCTTTTTGCCTGAATCGACTAGGCGCATGTCATGAAACGCGGAAATTTGTCATTCAACTAAACAAAATATCGTGAATGCTAAATCAACCCTTGATCATCCTTAAGCCCATTCAACGCTAACGCCAAATCAGCGCTAAGCCAAAATATCCGGCACTAATTGGCCCTCAAGAAATGAAATCTGGTCTTTCAGCAGCAGCTTGCGTTTTTTAAAACGACGCAGCTGCAATTGATCATGCACCGGCGCGGCGACCAGCGACTCAATGGCCACATCAAGATCCCGATGTTCCAGTTTTAACTCGATGACTCGATGTTCAATGGCGGCGAGCGTGTCGTTGGCGGCGATAGGCATACTGAGCGGGCAAAAATAATCCAACAAGGAATATACCGCGATCCAGCGACAATTGCACGGTTGTCAGGCCTGTTATGCGTCATTGCGGTTTACAGGTGATCCACACAAGATAGAATCAAGGTTGAGCTCTGCAGTTAATAAGGGTGTAATCATTACCGGTTTTAAGCAATGAGTTGTCAGCAATCGCCAACATGCATCATAGAATAATGCAGATTTCATCAATATGCTTTAGCTGTCGACTGGCTCGGTGAGAAATGCAAATTGAGAGAAAAATAAAAACGATTCATCAGATTTGAATTCAGGAGAACTTTTTCATGCAAGTTCGGCGCAATGATTTCGATGTGACTAACCGCGTTCAGACAACCGATCCCACAGCCGTGCAACGCGAGGTCAATCGGCTATTCAGGCTGCTCTATCCGGGTGCAGCACATAGCGCTATGGACAAGGCATTTGCGGATGTGATCCTGCTTTACAACGGCGACTACCCCGGCTATCTGGCTTGCGACACTTCTTATCATGATCTGCAGCATGTCATGGACGTTACGCTGGCGATGTCGCGGCTGATGGATGGCTATGAAAGGTCGCGGCGTAATTCGGAAGCGCTGGGCGTGCGTTTGTTCCAGTTGGGCATCATTACCGGGCTGCTTCACGATATGGGATACCTGCGCCGCGCTACCGAGACATCCGTTCTGAACGGCGCGGTTTATACTGTTAATCACGTCTCACGGGGCGCGGCATTTTTGATTGAGTATTTACCGAAAATTGGCATGTCCGATTACGCGGTGGCCGGCTCCGAGCTCATCCACTACACCGGATTTGAAAAACGCGTTGGCGATATTTTGATCCAAGAACCGCTGCTGCGCTTGTTGGGAAGCCTGCTGGGTTCGTCAGATATTGTGGCCCAAATGGCGGATCGCTGCTATCTCGAAAAATGTCGTGATCGGCTTTATCCTGAATTTGTGGTGGGCGGTATTGCTGTCAGAAGCACTGAAAATGGCGACGAAGTTATTTTTAAATCAGGCGATGATCTGGTGGAAAAAACGCCCGCGTTTTTTGAAACTGCGGTTAACCGGCTTGAGTACGATTTAGGCGGCGCCTACAACTATGCGGCAATCCACTTCGGTGGCTTTAATTTATATTTGCACGCTGCCACCAACAACATTCATTTCGCCAAACAGATGGCCTTGAACAGCAAATACACATTGCGGCGCACGCCGCCAGACACATTGCCCGAAGCAAACACGGTGCAATAGCGGGCTGATTTGTGCGGCGGCGGGTTGAATTAAAAGCTTGGTGTCGTCGACATGAATGAGCCGATTTAAAATTAGCGAATGGGTTGAAATTGCCCCATCATACGTTGGTCAAAATCGTTTCCCACGGTCGCTGGGCGCCGCAAATGTGCATCGCGTTTTACTTTGATCGTTAGACGTCGCAACTCTTCCCGCTGGGGTCAAAAATCAAGCCGTGGCCATGGTTTGGATGAATTTTGGGCGGGGGAGGATACTGCTAACGGGGTAGAAACTTGTCCGATTTAAAAATGGATGGTTGCTATGCTGATTCGCCGGAGCCATGGACCACTGCTCGCTGCCCGACGGCATCAACGGCATGTGCGTCAAGCAGGCCGCTTGATGTGAAGCATTAAAATAATGCAGGACAACAAGCGCCATGCCAAGCTAATTGAGCTGAAAAATAGTTGGTGCCCTCGACACGAATCGAACGTGTGACCCTCCCCTTAGGAGGGGGATGCTCTATCCACTGAGCTACGAGGGCAGTTGCGGCGGTTATGTTGCTGCATCAATTGTGGTGGATTTTACGCGTAAAATCTGCTGATGCCTAACGATACAAACGCAAATTCCGATGCCCGCAAAAATATCGTAAATAATCAGGCACTGCGCCCTGCTCAAGACGGCATGCCCGATGCGCCAACGACGCCTGCCAATGCTCCTGTAAATACGCCTCGGCTGCCTTCCAGTATTTATGTCATTGGTGCGGTGAGTATGTTGAACGACTTCGCGACTGAAATGGTCACGCCGCTGATCCCGATTTTGCTCGCGACCACGCTGGCGGCAGGCCCTGTTGTGTTGGGTTTGATTGAGGGGCTGGCGAACGCGGTGGCGAGCTTTGTGCAGCTCGGCTCCGGGCGATTTTCGGACGCGCGCGGTGGTAAGCGCAAGCCGTTGGCTGTGGCAGGCTATCTGGTATCGAATTTGATGCGTCCGTTGATCGTGCTGGCTACGTTGTGGTGGCATGTGGTGTTGATTCGCTCTCTGGATCGGGTCGGCAAAGGCTTGCGTAATGCGCCGCGCGATGCCTTGATTACCGATTTAGCCCCGCCATTATTACGCGGGCGTGCGTTCGGGATTCATCGCGCGTTTGATAATCTGGGCGCGGTGGGTGGTGCACTGATTGGTGCGCTGGTCATGATCGTTTTTTCGGCAAACCTGAAAGATATTGTGTTGTTGTCCGTGTTGCCGGGCTTGCTCTGCGTGGCGTTGCTGGCATTCGGGGTGCGGGAGCCGGTCAAAAATACGCCCGCTACACCGATGAAATGGCGTTTGAATTGGGCGGATGTGCCCACCTCTATGCGCGGCTATTTGTTCACCGTCATGCTGTTTACGTTTTCACGGACGGCGGAATTGTTTATCGTGCTGCGTGCGCATGAGCTGGGCGCTTCAACCGCGCATGCATTGTTGTTGTGGGCGGCGCTTAATTTTGTGAAAATTTTTGCGAATGTGGGCGGCGGCATTCTGGCGGACCGTTATGGGCGCTTCGCGTTGCTCGTGCCGGGATGGGGGCTGCATAGTGCCGCTATGTTGGGTTTTTGTTTTGTCGATAGTATTTTCACCTTATGGTGGGCGGTGATCTTTTTTGGCTTTGCGATGTCGGTGAGTGAAGGTGTCGAGCGCGCCGTGATAGGTGAGCATGCCGGGCTGGAAGCGCGCGGCACCTTGTTTGGCTGGTATTACGCTCTGGTGGGGCTCGCTTCCATCCCGGCCGGTCTAGTGCTTGGTTGGCTGTGGCAAACCGCGGGTGCAGTCACGGCCTATGGTTTTGCGGCCGCTGTGGGATTAATGGCTACGCTTATTCTGCAATTTGGTGTCGTGCCCAGAATTGCGCGTGACCGTGTTCAATCACAGGCTGGTTCATCATAAAATCCCTTACTACCCTGCATTGGTGACGTCTTTTTACGGCGCTATTTATCTCACACCGCGCCGCACTTCGCAGGTAACATCGCGACTCTGCTTGATATTGGCCTGCTTGATAACTGAGATGTAGGAGCTGTCATGCAAGGTTGTGATGCATGTCAGCCATTCCGATTGTTTTGATGATTAAATTTATAACCGCATATGCCTATTTTCCACGTTAAAAATCTTTCGCTCGCCTTCGGTGACGCCAAACTGCTGGACCAAGTTGATTTTTCAATTGACGCCAACGAGCGTATCGCCCTGGTAGGGCGCAACGGCACAGGTAAATCTAGTCTGCTGAAAATTATTGCCGGCGAGGTCAAGCCTGATGATGGGGATGTGGCCCGCTCGCCCACACTAAAGCTTGCGTATGTGCCACAAGAACCGCATTTCGATCAAACCCTGACGGTGTTTGATGCGGTTGCGGTGGGGCTGGGCAGTGCGGCTACTGATTTGATCGCCTACCACCACGCGCTGCACGACGCAGGTGAGGGTGATGAGGCCGCTCTGGAACGCCTGGGTGATTTGCAGCACAAGCTGGAAGCCAGCGGTGGCTGGCATGTGGAGCAGCGCGTGACTGCCGTGCTGGATCGGCTGGGTTTGGATGCAGATCGCAGTATGGATGGGCTTTCAGGCGGCACGCTCAAGCGGGTGGCGCTGGCGCGTGCGCTGGTAGCCGAGCCTGAATTGTTATTGCTGGACGAGCCGACCAACCATCTCGATATTGCTTCGATTGACTGGCTGGAAAAAACCCTCGCCAGCTTTGATGGTGCGATCCTCGTGATCAGCCATGATCGACGTTTTCTGGAAAGCTTTGCGACACGCATTATCGAGCTTGATCGTGGCCAGCTCACGAGCTACCCCGGCTCGTTTGCAGAATATGAAAAGCGCAAGGAAGATGCGCTGAATGCGGAAGAACTCGCCAATGCGCGTTTCGATAAATTACTCAAGGAAGAAGAAATCTGGATTCGTCGCGGCGTGCAGGCGCGGCGTACCCGCAGCGAAAGCCGGATCGCCCGTTTGCAGGTGCTGCGCGAGGCCCGCAAAGCGCGCCGCGAGCGTGCTGGCAATGTGAAATTCGCTACGGGCGAGGTTGAAAAAAGCGGCAAGATTGTGGTCGAATTAAAATGCATTACCAAATCATTTGGCGAAGGCAGCGCGCAGAAAACCGTCATCCGTGATTTCAGCACCATCATTCAGCGCGCCGACCGGATCGGCTTAATCGGCCCTAACGGCGCAGGCAAATCAACCCTGATGAAAATAATTTTAGGCGAGCTCATCGCCGACAGTGGGTCAGTGCGCCGCGGCACGCAACTGGAAATCGCTTACTTTGATCAATTCCGCGAGGCGCTCGATGATGAAGCCACGCTCGCCGATGTGATTAGCCCCGGCTCCGATTTTGTGGATATTGGCGGCGCGCGCAAACATGTCACCTCATACTTGGGCGATTTTTTATTCCCGCCGCAGCGTGCCAGAGCTAAGGTGAAATCATTATCCGGTGGAGAGCGAAATCGTTTGTTACTCGCCCGTTTGTTCGCCAAACCCGCTAATTTTTTAGTGCTGGATGAGCCGACTAATGATTTGGATATTGAAACCCTGGATCTGCTTGAGGAATTATTGCAAGGCTACGCCGGCACGGTGCTGGTGGCGAGCCATGACCGTACCTTTTTGGATAACGTCGCCACGCAGGTGTTTGTATTTGAAGGCGATGGCAAGGTGGAAGAATTTGCCGGTGGCTACAGTGATTGGCAAATGCAGCGCGCCAATATGGCCGTGGTCAGCGCTGCTGCAAATGCCGCACAAAACCAGAATCCAAAAACAACCGGTAAAGCGCCCCAAGCTAAATCAGGCGTCAGTAAATCCGGCTCAAGCTCGCAGTCTTTTATGCGGTCCCGCACGCAGTCCAACATCCCATCCCCACTAAGCTCCAACGAAACCCGTGAGTTGGAATCACTGCCCGCGAAAATTGATCAACTCGATGCCGAGCAGGCCTCGCTACAACAAGCGCTGGCTGATCCCGCGATCTATCAGGATGCCCAGCAATCCGGCAAACGTAAAACCCTGCAAGCTCGCGTAAGCCAAGTTGAGACTGAGCTAGCCGCGACGATGCAGCGCTGGGAATGGCTCGAAGCCAAGCGTGCCGCCAGCCCGGATT
>JANYDB010000112.1 GCA_025359985.1 Burkholderiales bacterium
TTTTTTGGTGGCGGTATAGCGATAGGCGCTACCAATGGCACAGATGGCAGCCTGCTCAACCTTAAACGCCATTTCTTTGATAGCACCGGCGTTGATCGCCATCGCCACCTCGGTCGCACCAGTAGATTTCAGTGCCTTAAATGCGGCGGTGAGCGCTTTGCAATAAGCGCTGTCACCATAAGCTGCCTCAGCGCCTAGCCCCACCAGCAGGACTCGTTTAGCCGCCACGCCAGCAACGCTATGCAAAAGCAACGTGCTGCCCACCTTGCCCGATATATCACCTGACGCTACCGCGGCCTTGAGAGCGCTTTTGGATGCGCTATCGAGTACGGCTGCGGGCGCAGACAGCTTTTTCGAATCAAACACACCCACTATCACGCAGTCCGTCTTCAGTTTCGAGAGTTCGCCACCTTTTATGCTAAATTCCACGTGTATCTCCTTCAGGGTTCAGGTTTTAATGTTTCAGATTATGGTGTGCTGTGGTTCGGAAAGTTGCTGCAGATGACGTCTTCGCAAGACTTAAAACATAAAATACAGCGACGCAAAAACTCAATAAACAACACAATAAAAATTTTATTAAACATCCTACTAAACAACCAAGTCTTAAATTATCCCTGTTTCCGTGGTGTGCCGTCAAAGTAATACAAATATGGTCTATTTTTTTAAGCGTCAACGGGCATTAATTTAGTAAAGGCAGCATTTTTTATTTCCTTTTTTCCCCTCCCTTTTTATTTCTGCTTCCTTTTTTCTTGTAGATCAATTTGTCCATCTTTCAACGCAGTCTTACCCGTGAATTTACCGCCGTCGGCTCCGCGGTATTAGGTGTACTCGTCTCGATTTTGATTGTTTTTACCATGGTCAAGCTGCTCGGCCAGGTAGCCAGTGGTACCCAGGATGCGGAGGCGGTTTCGGCGTTGCTGGGGTTCTTGCTGATTTCAAATTTGCCCGTATTACTGGCGCTGGCGTTATTTATATCGGTGCTGATGGCGCTCTCGCGCAGTTATCGGGATAGCGAAATGCAGGTCTGGTTTTCCAGCGGGTTATCGATTGCGGCATGGGTCAAGCCGGTGCTCAAATTTGGGCTGCCGATCACGTTGGTGACGGCGCTTCTCAGTTTCGGGCTCACCCCCTGGGCGATTTCGCAAAGTACCGAATATCAACGCATACTGCGCAGCCGTGATGATGTGTCAAGACTGTCACCGGGCAGCTTTATTGAGGCGCGTGGGGCTAACCGGGTATTTTTTGTCGATAAAAGTACCAGTGATTCTGATGTGGTCAATAATGTTTTTGTGCAGTACAACCAGAATGGCAAATTTGGCGTTGTGGTGGCCGAAAAAGGCTTTCAAAAAATTGAAGCCAACGGCGATAAATTTTTAGTGTTGCTCAATGGCCGCCGCTACGAAGGCACCCCGAGCGCGCTGGATTTCAAAATTGTGGATTTTGAACGCCAAATGATCCGCATAGAGGCCAAAGAAGCCGCAGCCGACAGCCCGTCGCCGCGGGCGTTGTCGATCATGCAAATTTTTGATCAACCCACTCCCGATAATATTGCTGAGCTGCACTGGCGAATTGCGTTACCCATTGCGGCCATGGTGTTAGCCCTGATGGCGATTCCGCTTTCCTCGGTAAACCCGCGTTCAGGTGCATCATGGAATTTGATTCTGGCGGTGCTAGTGTTTTTTTTGTATTACAACCTGCTGGGAATTTTTCAGGCGTGGACTCGAGATGGTAAAATCCCGCTCTGGCTGGGCTTGACGCCAGTACATATCATGATGATTTTTTTGGTGCTATTCCTGTTTTCAAAACAGCTTCTCGGTTTTCGCTGGCTGGCTTTATCGCGCAAATAAGCCACTGCAAACATAAACACGATTTGCCTAAAACCGTCGAGTCGGCTATCATCGCGCCCATACATAAATACTATCGTAGCACTGCCACATAGCATCTGTGGAGCGACAAATATCCAGTATCCGGAGGGGTGGATGAGCGGTTTAAGTCATACGCCTGGAAAGCGTACGTAGGTTAATAGCCTACCGCGGGTTCGAATCCCGCCTCCTCCGCCATAGATAAAAAGCGCCTTATGTAAACGAGGCGCTTTTTTTATGCGAGCGCTGAGCGCGGCGGGAATCCTGAAAGTGCCAAGCGCGCCTACGATACGGGCTCAACTCGCCATCCGCTCGCGCATCAAGCTCGACAAACCATCGACTAGCGCGACCAACAAAATCATGGCGACCAGTACGGTTCCGGTATCGTGATATTGGAGCAGGCTCAGATGGTAATAGAGCAATTGTCCCAGGCCACCGGCACCGATAACGCCCAACACGGCGGCGGCGCGGATATTGTTTTCCCAGCGATACAGGGTGTAGCTCGCGATTTGTGGCAACACCACTGGCAGCGTGCCATAAGCGAATGCGGCGATTGCACTGGCGCCGTTGTGGCGTAGCGCGATGTAGGGTGCGGCAGGTGCGTTTTCGAGGGCATCGGCGAGCAGTCGGCCCAGCACGCCAGCGGTGTGAAAAGCCAGAGCCAGCGTGCCGGGAAATGGCCCCAAGCCAGCTGCGATCACCAGCATGCTGGCCCATACCAGCTCCGGCACGGCACGCAAAAAATTAAGTACCGCGCGCGCAATACGTCGCATTAATACGCCACTCATGCCGGCCGCCGGTACGGCGATAACGACGGCCACTATCAGCGCGATTAGCGTGGCCAAAAACGACATCGCAATGGTTTCGATGGTTGCCCATGCGACTTTTGCTAAAAACCTGGAATCTGTTTCGAGTGGGAAAAAGCCGGTAAATAAATCCAGCATTTTTGCAGCGGATTCGATTGAAAACAAGCCGCGCCATTCACCGCGCAGGCTGGCAAACGAGGCAATGATTAACATTGCAATCGCCAAAAAGATCACGCCAGCCCGACGACGCGGTGGAGGTGGCATCGCCGTTACCGCTGCCGTTCCAGCTTGAGTTTTAGGGGGCGAGGATACGTGAGTATTTAATCCAGCCATGAGCGTAGCTGCTTGCTGATAATGTCTGCGATCCAGACTAGTGCCACGAACGCCGCCAGCATGGTCACCACTTGCCCGCCGGCCAACATGCGCATCGACAGATCCATTTGCTGGCCTAATCCGCCCGCGCCGACAAAGCCCAAAATGACGGACGAGCGAATTGCGCACTCCCAGCGAAATACCGTGTAGGAGACCATCTCGGGCAAGCAATTGGGTAACGTGGCATACAGGAATGCCTGGCTGCGCGAAGCGCCATTTATCAATAACGTATCGGCTGTGCGTGCGTCCTGAGATTCCATGATTTCCAAAAATACTTTACCCATCATGCCGCAGTAGGTGAGTGCTATGGCCAGCACGCCAGCGGTATCACCCAAGCCGATGGCGCGCACAAACAGCAGCCCCCACACCAGTTCGGGAATACTGCGCAGCATGATCAGCAAGCCGCGCACCGCGTGGCGAATTATTTTGGGTAACCAGGCCGCATGGTTTTGACTTTGCCCTTGCCCAAGGCGGGAAATTGACAGGGTACGGGTGGCAATCAATGCCAACGGCACTGCAAAGATCAACGCCAGCGTAACGCCCGCCGTTGCAACAGCGATGGTTTGCCAGGTTGAAACCAGGATCAGCTTTAAAAACACTGCATCATGCGCAGGTGGGAAAAACGAGGCGAGGAATTGTCGGGTTGCTCTGAGGCTGGGCTCATCCAATAGCGTCCATGGTTTGAATTCAGTGACGACCAAGCAACCCATGATCACAAACACCAGCACCCAGGTAGCGATCAGCCGCTCATGCCAGGCGGGGTCGGGTCTTGATGCGCTACGGTTCATTGTCATCATCAAAAACAGCGCACTGCGGCTGGCGCGGATACGACGGAAGTTAAGTCATCAACGGTGGTTTTAACCATGCTTGCTGCTACTTCAAACTCTGCACCGTAAAGATCGGCGAGTGTTGCTTCACCCACCAAATGGGTGGGCAGATCAAAATGTATACGTCCTGCTTTCAGACCAATCAACCGGCCAAAGCGTGCACGCGCCAGTTGTACATCGTGCAGGCTGACGACCAGTGTTGCATGGCGTGCGTTGGCCTCGTCCTGAATGGTTTTGAGCGCGGCTAAACCCAGCGCCGGATCCAGCGCCGAGACGGGTTCATCAAGCAGCAACAGCGGTGCCTCGGAAACCATTATGCGCGCCAAGCCCACGCGCTGGCGCTCGCCGCCAGAAAGTCGATCACAACGCAGCCATAATTTGTCTTCGAGCTTGAAGCGCATTAATGCCGCAAACGCCAATGCGGCGTCTTGAGGTTTGTAAAGCGACCATAACGAGGCCAGCAAGCCGGTATGGGCGAGGCGGCCTGCTAATACCGAATTGACGACTCGCTGGCGTGGCGGCAAAGGCGGCACCTGAGGTGCTAAAAAAATACCGCCGCGCAATTTATGCAGTGCTGATTTTGCGAGCGCCCAAGGCAGGGTGTTGTTCACACATAGCGTCCCGCTTGTCGGTTTGATCGCACAAGCCAAGGTGTGCAGCAGCGTGGTCTTGCCGGCGCCGGAAGGGCCAATGATCGCAATCTGCTCACCCGACGTTATATCAAGCGAAATGTCATCGAGAATCGTGCGCATGTCGTCGCCACGACCCAGCTTTACGGTGAGATTTGAAAGCGAAATTGTCATGGTCACGGTGCGGCAGGAATCTGCGACAGGATCAGAAGTTGTGTGAGGAAACTTGAGAAGCTGTCGCGGATGGCAATCTATGTTTGCACTGAGTGCCGTTTATTTCAGCAACCCTGCCGATAAAGCGGCTTCTTCAATGCCCTTATAATTCGCCGCTTTGGTGGGAATAAAGCGTGAGGCGCGCTGTAGTTTCAAAATTTCAGCATCTGCCGGATTTTTGGGGTCAAGCGCTAAAAATGCGTCGGTGATTTTTTTGATCAATGCAGGATCAAGATCGCCGCGTACCGTCCAATTGTAATCATAGTAAGGCGGGGTGGTATAAAACACGCGCACTTGTTTGTCATCGATTTTTTTCTCGGTCAGCATTTTTTCGTAAACGGAAATATTCAGTGCGCCTGCATCAACTTTACCGCCCGCTACCTGCAGCGCAGTGGCATCGTGGGCACCTGAGAAGGCTATACGCTTGAATGTTTTGTCGGGGTCCAGACCTGCCTTGAGCAAAAATGCGCGTGGCATAAGATGGCCTGAGGTGGAAGAGGGCGCTCCGAAGGTAAAAGTTTTGTCTTTCAAATCTTTCAGACTGTTGATGCCGGAGCTTGCCTGGGTGATGAAGACGGAACGGAATTTTTCATCTTCTTCCCGCTGCACAATTGGGATCGCTGTTTTATTGGTCTTGAGGTAAGCCTGTACAAAAGTAAATCCGCCATACCAAACCATATCGATTTTTTTGGCGGCAAGCCCTTCGACCGTGGCGGCATAATCCGACACAGGCGTAAATTCAACCTTCATGCCGATTTTGCTTTCCAGATATTTGCCGAGAGGTTCAAATTTTCGCTGCAGTTCTGTGGGGTTTTCGTCGGGAATAGCCGACACTTTAAGCGTGGTTTGAGCTTGCGCTGCGAACGCAGATAAGACAGTGACACCCGCGAGCAAGGTTTTTAATGCGGTGGTACAGCGAAGCATAGTCATGGCAAACTCCAGAAAAAAATCGATTTGAAACAATCGAAACGATATAAATAAAAAAATTGAATATTGAAACGGCACACAGCCCTGGATCGTATTGTAGATTGAAAAATAACGATACACTCTTGCTATGTTAATTTGCGCTAACGTCTCAATTAGATAAAAAAACGATGATTGCTCAACTACCCCCAACATCCTCGGTGAATCCATTGGATCCGTCCGAGCCATTGCATCCATCGCACCCGGCACATCCATCCCATCAATTGAGCCCATCGCCCCCCGCACACCCAGTAAGCCATCCGCATGACCGTATTGTTGATCATTTAAAAATTGATGAGGCGGCCGAACGTGCAAAGCTTATAAAAAATCTACGTGCCACGCCGGCCAGTATTGAACCAAAATATTTTTATGACAAGCTCGGCTGTGCACTATACGCCGCCATTTGCCAATTGGATGAGTATTATCCCACTCGTACAGAGAGCGCTATTTTCCAGACCTATCGCAACGAAATTGCGGAGGCCATGGGGAAAGTCGATACGTTTGTGGATGTGGGAGCTGGCGATTGTTGCAAAGCATTAAGTTGGCTGCCTTTGATTGAGCCAGCACGCTATTTGGCTGTGGATATTGCGGGGCCTTCACTGGAAAGTGCATTGGCGACGATGGTGCCAGAATTTCCCGATACAGAAATGCTTGGACTGGCCACTGATTTTTCGGCAAACCTGGATATTCCGGGTGAGTTGCTGACCGGGCGTGTGACTTTGTTTTATCCCGGATCAAGTATCGGTAATTTCAAGCCGGATGCTGCGGTGTTGTTTCTCCGGCAGATGCGCCGATACGCTACCGGCGGTTTGCTAATTGGTGTTGATGCCAAGAAAGACAAGGCAACACTCGATGCCGCTTATGCGGATTCGTTGGGCGTGACCGCAGCATTTAATTTAAATGCGTTGCGGCATATCAATCGCGTGATTAACAGTGACTTCGATGAAAAAAAATGGCGTCATGTGGGTCAATACAATGCCGGTCTGGGACGCATCGAAATGCATTTACAATCAATCGAATCGCAGGTGGTCAATATTGATGGCATCGCGCGTACTTATCATGCGGATGAGCGAATTCATTCTGAAAACTCCTACAAATACGATGAGCATGAGTTCACGGCCATGTTAGGCGAGGCGGGCTTTGCAGAGGTGCAGGTCTGGACCGATCATGAGCGCGCGTTTTGGGTCTTTTACGCGGCTTAAAAAAGGAAGAAATCGCTGTGGGCTGCGGCTGGTGCACTCACTCGCCATGATTGGTAAGCGTGTCCGCCTTATTTCGGGCCAGGCGTAAACCGCTAAATTGCCAACGTGCATCGGGCGGGAAAAAATTGCGGTATGTGTGGCGAATATGCTGCTGTGGAGTGGCGCATGAACCGCCACGCAATACAAACTGATTGCACATGAATTTGCCGTTGTATTCGCCCACCGCACCTGCTTCAGGGACGTAACCGGGATAGCCAAGATAGGCGCTAGCCGTCCATTCCCACACATCGCCAAACATTTGCTGGGGATGATCCGACAGCGCCTCTTCACGCATCGCCAGTGGATGCAAGGCATGGCTTTCCTGAAAATTGCCGATAATTGTGGGGCTTGATGCAACTATCAGTGAGGCCGCATGTTCCCACTCAGCTTCGATCGGCAGTCTTGCGCCCCGCCATCTAGCATACGCGTCCGCTTCAAAAAAATTGATGTGACAAATGGGGGTGTTGGCATCTATTTCGATCATGCCATGTAAGGTATACGTGAGCCATTTTTGCTCATGCTGCTCCCAATACATCGGCGCTGCTGTGTGGCTCGCATGTACCCAATCCCAACCCATTGATAACCACAGCTCGGCTCGTTGATAGCCACCGTCAGCGATAAATGCAGCAAAATCACCATGCGTAACCGGATGCGATGCCAGTTCGTAAGGTTCTAAAAATACCTTGTGCTGCGGGGATTCATTATCAAATGCAAAATGCTTGCCGATTTGACCCATCTCAATCAGACCACCTTCGTATTGATGCCAGCGCGGCTTGCGTGCTTCAATCGCAGTGAGCGGCCAACGTGCTTGATAGGCGGGCCTCAGCGGGTTTTTTGACAGTAAATGTTTTAGATCGGTAAGAATTAATTCCTGGTGCTGCTCTTCATGATTGCAGCCCAGCCAGGCCAATTCCACTAATTCATTATTTAATGGCTGATCACTTCCCGGGTTTGACAGGAGTTGCACCATTTGTTCGGTGATCGAATAACGGTAGGCCAGCACGGTTTGCAAATCAGGTCGCGAGATCAAACCCCGCTCTGCGCGCGGGTGTTTATCGCCAACACCGTTGTAGTACGAGTTAAATAACACCTTAAACGACGCATCGAACGGCTGATAATTAGGTTGCCAGCGCGCAAGAATAAAGGTTTCAAAAAACCAGCTCGTATGGGCGAGATGCCATTTGGCGGGGCTGGCATCGGGCATGGATTGCAGCACGGCATCTTCATTGGAAAGCGGTGCAACGAGTGCAGATGTTTGCGCGCGCACCTTCAGAAATCGGGATAACAAAGCATCATTTGCACCTGCCTGCGATTTAAAAACGTGATCGCAAGAAGCTGCAGTGCGGTTGCTAGGATGTTGTGCCATATTGTCTCCCGTAAAATTCAGTGCTTTATGTTAGATGCTTTATACATAATGCCGTGTTTTTAAAGAACAACTACTTTGGCGGGTCCCGCGGTGACTTCGCCAATTACTGCCGCATGATTGAATCCATCGGCTTTAAAAATCGCTAAAACTTCATCAACCACTGCTGGATCACACGCCACCAACAAGCCCCCCGAGGTTTGCGGGTCAGTCAATAAATCACGATGTTCCTGAGCAAATTTTTGATCAATGCTTACGTCATGCCCGTAACCGTCCCAATTGCGGCTTGAGGCACCGGTTACAAAACCGTCTTTAGCCATTTGTAGCACGCCAGGGATTAGCGGCAATTGGTCAAAATAAAGCGTGGCGCCCGTTTTAGAGCCGCGACAAAGTTCAAGCAAATGGCCGAGAAGCGCAAAACCGGTCACGTCGGTCAATGCGCGAACGCCAGGTAAGGTGCCGAGCTGGATGCCGGGCTTGTTCAGCTTGGTAGTAGACGCAATCATGGCGGCATAACCCTCGGCGCTCAGTTGTTCTTTTTTCAGCGCAGCTGATAGAACACCGACACCAAGCGGTTTACTCAGAATTAGCTGGTCGCCCGGCTTGGCACCTGCGTTACGCTTTAGGTTTTTGGGGTTAACGATGCCAATCGCAACGAGGCCATAAATCGCCTCCACGGAATCAATCGTATGGCCGCCTGCAATCGGAATGCCCGCATCACGGCAAACAGCCTCGCCACCGTCAAGAATTAATTTGATCTGATCCAGCGGTAGGGTATTGATGGGCATGCCGACGAGTGCCAGCGCAAACAGTGGCGTACCACCCATGGCGTAAACATCCGAGATCGCATTGGTCGCCGCAATGCGGCCGAAGTCGTAAGGGTCATCCACAATCGGCATGAAGAAATCGGTGGTGGCCACGATAGCTTGGGTATCGTTGATCTGGTACACCGCTGCATCATCAGACGTCTCAATGCCAACCAATAATTCTTTCGGTATTAACGGATTGCCTGATTTTGAAATAATTTGCTGCAAAATGGCGGGCGCAATTTTGCAGCCGCAGCCCCCCCCGTGTGAAAGCGAAGTAAGGCGCGGAATGGCAAGGCCCGGAATGTTTTTGATTTCGGTTGGGGCGTTCATTTAATTCTCCGGAAAGGGCAAGCAATAAACTGGAAAGGAATGAGAAATTCTACGCTGGCAAGTCAGCTTTGGTTTCAATGAATCTGACTGACACTTTAGTTCGAAACTTAAGGCTGGCGATTAAATATCTCGAATCAACGAGCTTATGATGTTTTTTAGTGCATCGCGTTCGATAGAGGGCAGAAATAGTTTTGCGCGAGCTTGACACGCAATGTTGAGACGTAATAAAAAATTAGCATCGGTCAGGCCTTTTTGCAGCATTGCCGCCAACGCTTTGGCGTCGCCCACCGGAAAATAACCCGCGTAATTCTTCCCCAGCATGCCGATGTTACCGGACATTTCAGAGGCCAATACAGGCGTGCCGGAGACGATCGCTTCTACAATCACGTTCGCGCCGCCTTCCATGATGGAAGGGTGCAACAACACATGTGAACGCTTGATGGCCGCGCGGGTAAGTCCGTGAGAAAGTTGACCGACCCAATGGTAGCGGGCATCTTCGACCATTTTTGCCTTGGAAGCCGCAGCCAGGATTGCGTTCAGCGGTGAGCCAATATGCAAAATATGAATAGGTGCATCGACCGGGAGATGGTTGAAAACATGCAAAATGGTAGACGGATCTTTCTCGGCGCGCAAATGGCCGACGACCACGCAATTTAATTTGCCTGCTGGTTTAGCTGCGGCAACCAGGGGTTTTGCAGATTGAAAAACAACATGGGTTTTTTTGCGATAGGGCATAGGAACATGTTGAATCGCATCTTCCTGGAGTACGATAAGTGCATCTGCAATACGCAGCGACTCCTGCGCTTCGGCATCATGCGGTAAATCGTTGTAAAGGTCGGTGCCGGTGAGGACGACGATAATAGGTTTATCAGGCTGGGTCAGACGGGATTGCTGGATAATGCCTGCGCTACGGCGCGCGTGTAGTGCAATTAGAAGCTCGGATGTTGCGGAAATATCAGGCTTAGGCATGCGGGAATCGCCTTGTACAATAACCTGATAATCACGCGATAATAATGATTGCCAGCGATGTGCCGTACGCCAGTTGCCGTTGTTGGCGTCGGCTTGATAGGGCGTGGCAATTTGGATAATTTTCCGGTGTTGAGGCACGGTGAGTGAGATATTGAGTGTGATTTTTAACTAAATGCGCAAGATGTATGACGGTCAAGGTCAAGATAAAAAATGGATAGCTTCCCGCAAGACGCGATTAGCCTGAACGAAGCCTTGCAGATTCAGAGAAAGTATACGCTGAACCTTTATGCGGACTTGCCGACGCCACTGTGGACACCTGCGTCGGTGCCGTATCTAGCTCATATCAATCCGCCACTTTGGGAGCTGGGCCACATTGCCTGGTTTCAGGAGTATTTTGTTTTGCGCCAGCCATTGGCAAACGGGGCCGGCAGTTTGCTGCCTTCATGTCGCGCGTATGCAGATACGCTGTTTAATTCGAACACGGTTGCACATAATGATCGATGGACAAACCGCTATCCGCCGCGAGTTGAAGTGCTGAACTACATGCAGGCGGTGATGACGCGTTTATGTGAGGTTTTTCAATGTGGCGTCCAGGCCGAGGTTGAAGATGGCTATGCAAATGGATTACATAAGCGGCATGCTTATCTGATGTTAGCGCACGAAGATATGCATCAGGAAGCACTGGTGATGACGCTTGCAGCGCTCAATTTAGCAGTGCCGATTTTTGTACCGCATCCAAGAGCGCAATATGAGGCGGCACGCGATATCGAATTTGCCGGCGGCGCGATTGAATTGGGCAGGCATGATGCGCAACGCTTTCATTTTGATAATGAACTGCCGCCGATGTTGGCCTATGTGCGGCCATTCTCTATCGCGTCACAGCCTGTTACAGCAACTGAATTCGCAGATTTCCAGGCCAGCGCCGATTATCAAAACCAAAACTGCTGGTCTGCTGCGGGGAATGGTTGGCGCGTTTCTCAGAGGAATCCGGCCTTTGAATTAAAAACAACATGCCCGGGATTTGCCGCCATGCATGTGAATTTTTTTACGGCTGAAGCTTATTGTCGGGCGGCAAATCGTCGTCTGCCGACTGAGGCTGAATGGGAGTTTGCAGCCGTTAATTCGCCTGAATTCTGGTCCAGTGTAGGCGATGTTTGGGAATGGACCGCCTCACCATTTACGCCTTATGTCGGATTTAAGCCAGGCATCTACACAGAATATTCTGAGCCTTGGTTTCATACTCATCAGGTTCTCAAAGGCGCCTCGTTCGCAACCCATCCGCGAATGAAATATCCGCAGTATCGGAATTTTTTCAAACCGGAGCGGGCGGATATGTTCTGCGGATTTCGGACCTGCCTTGTAGGTTAAGTTCGTTGTTGAATTCATTAATAAGTTAGTTGCTAAGTTCGTGCAGGCAATGCGAAGTAAGTTAAAATCGATAGTGGCGGGTCTCCTCGCATTCAGCCTTTGTGAATCTGGTCAGGTCGGGAACGAAGCAGCCACAGCGAAGTAGTTGAAGTGCCGAGGGTCAGGCTCGCCACCTTTTTTAATACCTCTCCACGTGTAACGAGCTATAGCCGATGAGTCATCAAGTCCTTGCGCGTAAATGGCGACCACGCAACTTTGTTGATGTGGTTGGGCAGGAACACGTGGTGCGGGCGTTGGCGAATGCGCTCGATACGGGGCGTATTCATCACGCGTATTTGTTCACGGGTACGCGCGGGGTGGGTAAAACGACCTTAGCGCGGATTTTGGCAAAAGCGTTGAATTGTCTCGGCACTGACGGTAAAAGCGGTATGACCGCTACGCCTTGTGGGGTGTGCCAATCCTGTAAAGATATTGATGCGGGCCGCTTTATAGATTTGCTTGAGGTCGATGCGGCCACCAATACCAAAGTTGATGAGATGCGTGAGCTTTTGGAAACCGCGCAATATGCGCCCGTTTCCGGTCGCTACAAGGTTTATATCATTGATGAAGTTCACATGCTGTCGAAATCAGCTTTCAACGCGATGCTGAAAACACTGGAAGAGCCACCGGCCCATGTGGAATTTATTTTGGCGACGACAGATCCGCAAAAATTGCCGATTACGGTATTGTCACGCTGCCTGCAATTCAATCTGAAAAATTTATCGCCAACGCTGCTTGCTGGCCACCTCGCGCATATTTTGCAAACCGAAAAAATTCCTTTTGAACAGCCCGCGCTGGAGATGATTGGTCGCGCCGGAGAGGGCAGCGCGCGGGATGCACTGTCGCTGTTAGATCAGGCTATTGCTTATGGAGCGGGTGAGGTGAAAACCGATCAAGTTGCCACCATGCTAGGGGTGCTGGATCAAACCTATTTGTTCTCAATGTTGAGCTGTTTGGCGAACGTAGATGCCAAGGGTTTACTTGCTGAAATTAGCAGTTTGGGTGAGCGCAATGTGTCTTTTGAGTTAACGCTAAAGGATTTAGCCAGCTTACTCGCGCGCGTGGCGCTGGTGCAAAGCGCAGGTGCCGACGCAGTCGAAGGCCCTGATGCCGCCAGGATCGCGGGTGTGGCCGCTCAACTTTCGGCCGATGATGTGCAACTTTTTTATCAGATTGCGTTATTGGGTCGTCGTGATTTAGCGCTGGCGCCAGACGAGCGATCTGGTTTTACGATGACGTTGTTGCGCATGCTCGCATTCAAGCGCGGTGAGGTGGGTAATAAGGGTAGCGACATAGGCGCGCAGATGCCGCCTGTCACAGGCACTTACAAAACGCCCAGTTCGAACGCGCCGCAGACAAGGGCCCCTGAATCCACATCCGCTGAACTCACGCCCTCGAAAGCCGCGCTAGATAAGGCGTTTCAGGCATTGCCTTGTGAGACGCCCGCCAGTACTGGGGTTTCAGCCAGTGGCCTGGTCGAGTTTGATGGCGATTGGCCCGCCTTTGTGTTGCGCCAAAATTTTACGGGCATCGCCAGCATGTTGGCCAAGCAGGTTGAATTTCGGTCGTTTGCGGGCGGTGTACTTGAGCTGGGTTTGGCAGACGCGCACAAACATTTGGCTGATAAGGCCTATCAGGAAAAACTAAAGGCGGCACTGATTCCACAACTGGGCGAGAATTTGCGTCTGGCCATTAAAATCGGTGCGGCTGCCGGTATTGCCAGTGGAGAAAATGTCAGCAATAGTGTGGCTTCGCAGCAGGATCGCGCTCGTAATCTTGAGCACACTGCCGCCGAGGCGGCCATTGAGCAAGATCCATTCATTAAAAATCTGAAACAGGATTTTGGCGCTGAGATCAATCGAGCATCGATTCGTCCATCCAGTCCTAGTGCCAGTATTACAGCCAACTAACGATTCACCTTACAATTTATTGGAGACAATATGATTCCCAAAGGCGGCTTGGGCGGGCTCATGAAACAAGCCCAGCAAATGCAGGAAAATATGAAAAAAGCGCAGGAACAACTGGCCTTGATCGAGGTTCAGGGGCAGTCTGGCAGTGGGATGGTGAAGGTGACCATGACTTGTCGCAATGATGTGAAGCGCGTATCCATTGACGCGAGTGTGATGGATGACAAAGAGATGCTTGAAGATTTAATTGCGGCTGCCATGAACGATGCGGTTCGGCAAGCTGAGTCTGCATCCAGTGAAAAAATGTCTGGATTCACCGCGGGCATGCAGTTGCCTGCAGGATTCAAGATGCCGTTTTAATGCAATTGCTTTTTGCTTCAACTTACGTCGTCACGAGTTGTTGAACATTCATGCTTATGCGCTTGGCGAGCCCTACACCACGGCCCAAAATTTAGGCATTACGAATGCGTCCACCCTCAAGTCTAGAAGCTCTGATTCAAGCCCTTCGCTGCCTGCCCGGCGTCGGCCCAAAATCAGCGCAGCGTATGGCGTATCACCTGCTGCAGCGTGATCAGGCTGGCGCTCTAAGCCTCGCTGATGCGATGCAAAGTGCGGTTGAGCGCGTACGCCACTGTGGTATGTGCAATACGTTTACTGAGCGCGAGATTTGCGAAATATGCGAATCAATCAAGCGTGATAAGTCGCTGCTATGTGTAGTGGAAATGCCGGGTGATCTATTGATGATGGAGCAAACCCAAACCTATCGCGGACTTTACTTTGTATTGATGGGTCGTCTCTCGCCGCTGGACGGTATCGGGCCAAAAGAAATTAACCTTGAACGGTTGTTCAAACGTGCAGCTGACGGGCTGGTAAAAGAAGTGATTTTGGCGACCAATTTTACGGTTGAAGGCGAAGCTACGGCGCATTATGTGAGCGAAATGCTTGGTGAGCAGGGCGTTAAAGTATCGCGCATCGCGCGCGGCTTGCCCGTCGGCGGTGAGCTTGAATATGTTGATAGCGGCACACTGGCACAAGCCTTGATAGAGCGCCGCGTTGTATAGCGTGTTGTTAGCGTTTAGCTTTGATGTGATGCGGCGTGACGCGCTACAGTGCTTGTTTTGCATGCATTGCGTCTGAAACCAAGTCCATCGCATGTCTGGCAATCCATTTGATAAATCGCCATAGCTTTGGCAGCAGCCATATGGTGAGCATTACGAACAAAATCAGTATCCATAAAAACGCTAGTGGATGTGTAAATGCAAGCCATAAACCGCCCAAAACGGCCGTATCTTCCGTTATTGAGGCAATCCAATTGCTGACGGGTTCTGGAGAAGTATTAATGGCGGCGCGGCTTCCCGCTTTCATAAAATGAGTGCCGGCCGTAATCGTTCCGCCCAGCAAGCCTGCTACCACTGCCCAAGCTGCTCCATCATCCGCGCCGATAACACCCGCTGCCAATAAAGCGCCAGCCGGAATTCGAATAAAAGTATGAATAGCATCCCATATTGAATCAACCGCCGGAACTTTATCCGCAAAAAATTCGACAAGTACAAGAAATCCTACTGTGCCAATAACCAATGGGTGCGCAAGTACCTGCATGGATGTGGGCAATTGCCAATTGAACCAATGAAAATGTCCCGCCAAGCCCAGTAGAAATAACACCACGTATAAACGAAGTCCACTGGCCCAAGCCAGCGCTGCTGCAATGGCGATGGTAGTTAGCTGATCCAATAAAATCTCCTCATCAATAACGGGTATGTTTTTAAGTCTGGCGCTGAACGCCGCTAGATAATAAGGCAGTTCATAAACATCATGCGCATAAGAAAAAGTCGAATGAGTCTTGACGCTTTTAGGCAGGTATGTGTACAATAGCCTTCTTCTGTAATTCGAATAAGTTTCAAGGTTCAGGTGTACGAATCATCGGACGCGGGGTGGAGCAGTCTGGCAGCTCGTCGGGCTCATAACCCGAAGGTCGCAGGTTCAAATCCTGCCCCCGCAACCAACTCGAATTTGCAACGCTCTTTAAAAACACGGACAACTGATTGAGGTGGGTACTGAGTATGAGGGTGCCGCTTTTTAACGGTCATTGATGAGTAAGGCGCGAGCCTAGGCTGGTTGATGAAGTGGGTTAAGAAGATGGTTTGAGCTCGAAATATAT
>JANYDB010000024.1 GCA_025359985.1 Burkholderiales bacterium
ACAATCGCAATTCTCTGTGTTGTTGGCATGCAAACTTCTCCTCGTTATATTAATTTTAATTTTTACCATGTTAGCCGAATAAAGTTTCGGTCTTTGCCGCATAAACATTAACTCAGCATTTTGACCCAATCAGGTCTTCGACGACCCCAGCACTTTCATAGCTTACGGTCACATTTTACTTTTACATATCGGCCAGGCGCACCTTCAATCACCGGGTACGCAGCATTACCCGCCCGACGAGGTGCTGGAATCAGGCAGCCGCTGTGCGATTTCAGCCATTTAGACCAGCACGGCCACCAGCTACCTTCATGCTCAGTGGCCTCGCTTAACCAAGCGGCTGATGGTGCGGATTCAGCATTTTTACCATTTCTCTTCTCATGGCGTGCTCCATTATTCCGGCCATGACTGTCACCATTACTCGTCCAATAACTACGCTTGTTTTTTGAGGCCGGGTTGATGACACCAGCAATATGGCCCGACGCGCCCAGCACGAATTCAACCTTGCCTCCCAGATAATCAGCGCTCAAATAAGCTGTGCGCCAAGGCACAATATGGTCTTCTTTTGCCGCGAATACGAAGGCTGGCATATCGATGTAGCCCAAATCAACCGGCACTCCGCACATCGTGAGCTTGTCAGGCTTAACCAAATTATTTTCATAGTAGGTGTTGCGCAGGTAATAGCAATACCACGGGCCCGCTAGATTGGTACTGTCACCGTTCCAGAAAAGCAGATCAAACGGGGGCGGTTTTTTGCCTTGCAGATAATTGTTCGCCACGTAATTCCAGATGAGATCGTTAGCGCGTAGCGATGAAAATGCAAACGCCAGCTCACCGCCGTTCAAAATTCCACCCGCGCCAAACTCCCGCTCACGCCGTTCAACAAAGGCTTTATCTACATACGCGGAGATTTCACCCACTTCCGAAAAATCGAGGAACGTAGTCAGAAACGTCACGCTTTCCACGACATCATGCCCCATGCGCTTCAAGACGGCGAGCGCACTAGCCAGTAAGGTACCACCCACACAAAATCCGAGCACATTGATCTTGTGAACATTGGCAATTATTCGCGCCACATCGATTGCTTTGATGACGCCATGCGCAAGGTAGTGATCCCATGTCAAACCGCCCTGTTCATCACCTACATTGCGCCATGAAATGACAAACACCGTAAAGCCCTGCTGCACCGCATATTCGATATACGAATTATCCGGGCGTAAATCCAGAATATAAAATTTATTGATGCAGGGTGGCACCATCAGCAATGGCCTCAGATTTACTTCAGCGCTTTGCGGCTGGTATTGCAATAACTGAAAAATATCATTTTCAAAAACAACCGAGCCGGGCGTCACAGCAATATTTTTACCCACCTCAAAAGCAGACTCATCCGTCAATGAAATATGGCCCTTGCAGATATCGGCCTGCAAATTTTCCAACCCCGTACGCAAGCTTTCACCACGGGATTCCATGGCCGCCTTTAGCGCCTCCGGATTGGTTAGCAAAAAATTGGTTGGCGACATGGCATCCGCATACTGCTTGGCAAAAAATCGTAAACGCTGCTTTTCTTCGGAGAGCAAATCCAGTGTGTCGATCGTATCGAGCAGCAACCGATAGCTCGCCAAATAAGACTCTGCCAGATACCTGAATGGAACCGGGTCTTGCCACGATGGTGTGCTGAAACGCTTGTCCTGCAGGCTCAGTAATGAATCGCTTTGATTTGTTTGACGACCCTCAGTTTGACTGTCAGCGGTTTGATTGCCTGCTACCTGATGCGCTGCTGAAGCAGGCGCTGTGACGGATGACATCATCGCCAATAAGCGCTGTTGCTCTTCAGCAAAACGAGCTCGCACAGCAGCTGTCTTCTGAGGGTCAGCGGCTAACGCGGATACCCAGATATGCCACGCCTCATGCAGACCGGCAGGAATTGGCGGTAAGGTTTGCGGCGCAGTGAACAATTGATTTAGAAATGGGGCCTGCACCAGCGCCTGCCAATCATGCGTCAAACGAGTGCATGATTCTTCTATGCTCGAAAGAACTTTCTCTAAATCATACGCTCTGTTAATTTGTTGCAAAGCTTTACCGATCAATCTGTTTGCATGAGGCTCTATTGTATATCGTCGCGATTGGGTGGCTATACGTCACCTTGATGATGGCTGTAACCGAAAAAAATATCGTGGCCGGCGTCATGACATTTGTGTTTTATGGGCTTGCACCATGCTCTGTGCTGCTATGGCTGATGGGAGCGCCTGGGCGTGGCCGCGCAAAGCGCAAAGCCGCAAAATTCAACGCCGCGCAAAATTCATCGCCGTCGGCTGCAGCCGAAAATTTAATGAACCAGCACACTCACGAAGCTGATCGTGCCGACACCAAGCCCGATTAGTACAATTTGCGCCAGGCTTTCGCGTGCGGTAGTGCGCTTCTGCAGTCCCGGCATCAAATCAGCAATCGCCACATAAATCATGCTGGATGCGGCTAAACACAATAAGACTTCTGCATAAGTCTCTAGACCTCGCAACGCAAAATAACCCAACACTGCACCGACCATGGTCGCCAAACTCGAAATTAAATTCCAGAAAAGTGCGCGCACTTTGCTGAATCCCGAATGAATCAGTACCAAAAAATCGCCCAGTTCATGCGGTAACTCATGGGCGATGATTGCAATAGCCGTCACTACGCCAAGCCGATAATCTGTTACAAAGGCGGCCGCAATGGCAAGCCCATCGGTGAAATTATGAAAGCCGTCACCTATAATCACCATCCATGCAGTTGATTCGCTGGCGCGATCATGCGTATGAGCGTGGATATGAGCGTTGACATGCGCGTGGCCTTGCATTGGTTGATTTATTGCTGGGTGAAGCACGGTCTGTGTTGTGGTCAAAGCCGCTGGCTTACCACCTGTGTGATCGTGACTGTGACGCCACAGCACAAATTTTTCAAGTATAAAAAACAACAAAATACCGCCCAGAATCCACGCAGCTGAGGCGTGATGATTGGCAGAGGATTCGAAAATATGGGGCAACAGATCCAGAAATACAACGCCCAGCAAAGCACCAACGGCATAACTCACAAAAACCGGGATTAAGCGCGGCTGGATGCGCCATGCCAGCAATGCTGCCAATAGCGCGGAAAGCGTGCTGCCCAGCAAGCAGGCAATCAGAATGTAGGCAAGCGTCATGTTTTGCGGGTTAAGCGATGTGGGTTTGCTGGTTGCAACCAGTAACCCGCAGAAGTCGGGGTCGGCTGCTCTCCGGATTTTTCATAATTCTTTTATGCAACTCAATTGCAATAGTCTACCACATACGCTGCTATTGATCTTGGAGCCGGTTTTCCAGCCAGATTGCTGCTGCCATGCGTCCGGTGACGCCGTCGCGACGATATGAAAAAAAACGTTCGGGCTGACTAACAGTACAAAATTCACCGCCGTACACCATAACAACTCCCGCGCGAGCTAAAAATAATCTGGCCAACTTATAAATATTTGCCTGATATTTTCCGTCGCCAACCGCTAAAAAAGATTCCTCGGCTTCAACCTCAGCCGCCATGAAAGCGGCGCGCACTTCAGCGCCAACATAAAACGCATGCGGACCAATGGCGGGCCCCAAGTACGCCATGATCTGGTCCGGTGGCACCTTCATTGAAGCTATCGTATTTTGCAGCACCCCTGCGCATAATCCACGCCAACCTGCATGTGCTGCTGCGACTACCGTACCGGTTTTATCGCATAACAATACCGGCAGACAGTCAGCCACCATCACCGCACAAGGTATGTCTATGCAGCGGGTAAACGCAGCATCAGCTTCAGTTTCAGGGGCGGTGGGAACAGCATGCGCGGTGACAACATTAACACCATGAACTTGACGAAGCCACATGGGTGGCCGTGGTAGTTGAGCACAAAAGCGTTGCCGGTTTTCAATCACGCTGGTCGCGTCATCACCAACATGGGTGCCCAGATTCAGGCTGGCATACACGCCGGAGCTGATACCACCCGCGCGCGTCGAAATGATGGCCTTAATATTCGGCGGCGCAGGCCAATCAGGAATAATAAAGTCTGCAGGGTTTAGCACGAACCGATCACCCATTAAAGACCGGCAACAAAATCGATTAAATCACGCAAATCTTCAGGGATCGGAGCTTCAAACAAACGTGGCTTGCCGTCCAGAGGATGATCCAGCGTTAGTTTGCGAGCATGCAGCGCCTGGCGATTAAATGCGCGAAAGGTGTTGCGAACCTCTGCATCAATACCGGTCATGGATGGACCGTAAACAGGATCAGCTTCGAGCGGAAAACCGACTGACTGCATATGCACCCGAATTTGATGGGTGCGGCCCGTATCCAGACTGCACTCAAGCACCGTGTGATATTGAAAGCGCTCCATTACCCGATAATAAGTCTTGGCCGGTTTGGCAACGACAGAGTCCTGCAACACCGCCATCTTGGTACGATCTCGCGGATGACGTCCGATTGGCTCGTCGACTTCACCATCAGTCTTCACCAGACCGCGAACCAGTGCCACATATTGACGTTTCATGGTTCGAGCCTGCAATTGCCGCACTAAGGCCAACTGCGCTGCTTCGGTTTTAGCCGCCACCATCACCCCGGTTGTATCTTTATCCAGACGATGCACGATACCCGCCCTGGGTAACGAAGCCACAGCGGGATTGCGATAGAGCAAACCGTTAAGTAAAGTTCCCGTCCAGTTACCCGAGCCCGGGTGCACTACCATCCCCGCTGGCTTGTTGATGACAATAATGGCGTCATCTTCATGCATGATGTCCAGCGGAATGTCTTCCGCAATGAATGCAGTTTCTTCTGCTCTGGCGGTCAAAGTGGCGGTGATGGTTTCGCCACCCAACAGCTTGGTTTTAGGTTGCATCTGCATGCCATCAACCTGAACTGCACCATCCTTGATCATGACGGTTAAGCGGCTGCGTGAATAATCGGGCAATAGAGCCGCTAACGCTTGGTCCAAACGAAATCCAGCCAGAGACAGGGACACTTCTAGTACGACTTTTTTCTCTTTACTCGCATCATGGGCCACAGTGGGAAAGGGACGCTCGCTTGGGCTATAATCTTCTTCTTCTAGATCGACAGGTATCATCTCTAAAGTATGACACGAACTTTCTTCAATACCCACGCCACCCATGGTCAATTTGTTATTTTTGTAACTGCGTGCGCATTTATGGCGGTCCTTTTTTCGGGCTGCGGCATGTTCGGTAACAAGCTGGACAACCAAAAAAATTGGACCGTTGAACAATTTTATAAAAACGCCAAGGATGAGCTGGATTCAGGCAACTATAGCGGCGCAGTTAAGCTTTATGAAGCACTTGAAGCGCGCTATCCGTTTGGTCGCTACGCACAGCAAGCGCAGCTTGATATTGCGTATGCGTACTACAAAGAAAATGAAACCGCGCAAACTGTCACCGCGACTGACCGGTTTATGAAGCTGCACCCCAATCACCCCAATCTCGACTATGCGCTATACCTAAAAGCCCTGGCTTATTTCAAACCTGACCTGGGAATTTTTGGTGACGTTATCAATCTTGATCCTGCTGATCGCGACCCCAAAGCGCTGCGTGAATCGTTTGAGGTTTTCAAGGACCTGGTGATCCGCTTTCCTGATAGCGGCTATACCCCAGACGCACGTAACCGCATGACTTTTCTGGTCAACTCGTTAGCTAAGCATGATTTATCAGTGGCCCGCTACTATTACAATCGTGGCGGTTATCTGGCTGCGGCCAATCGAGCACAAAACATTCTGCAACGCTATCCACAAGCAACCGTCATTGAAAATGCGCTAGTGATTTCAATTCAATCATATGAAAAAATGGGCATGCCTGATTTGGCGGCTGATTCCAAACGAGTGCTGGAAAAGAATTTTCCGCGCAGTAAATTGATGGCTAAAAGTGATGCCTCAAATAAAGCATGGTGGAAACTTTGGTAAGAACTAATCTTAAGGTCTAACCGCTCTGCTAGGCGGTATGTTTGTTTTCTTATTCTTGGCTTAAAAAAGCGTGCTAAATTTTAGTAGGTTTTTTAATTTGCCGCCGCCAATAGCGCCAACAGTTTTTCCTGCGCGGCTTTGCGCACACCTCGTGCACTGTGTGCGGGTTTTTTGCGTATGTAACCACCTTCACCATTCATTTCCCACGCCTGGCAATTATCTTTGAGATACGGCGCTAAACCTTCAGCAATGACGCGTTTTTTAAGCCTTGCATCGGTTACCGGAAAACACAACTCAATACGGCGGAAGAAATTGCGTTCCATCCAGTCCGCACTGGACAACATAACGCGCTCAACACCCCCATTACGAAAATAAAAAATCCGCGAATGTTCCAGAAAACGCCCTACCACCGAGCGTACGCGAATGTTTTCTGATAACCCTGCAACGCCCGGCCTTAGCGCGCAAACCCCACGCACAATCAAATCTACTTTAACGCCAGCAGATGATGCACGATAAAGCGCTTCAATGACTTCAGGCGCGAGTAATGAATTCATTTTTGCAATAATCGCACCGCGCGTACCGGTCTTTGCCAGCCTGCTTTCATTTTCAATAGCTGCAATGACTTTTTCATGTAGCGTAAACGGCGCTTGCCATACATGCGCAAGTTTGGTGGCTTTGCCTAGACCAGTCAGTTGCACAAAAACTTCGTTGACGTCAGCACAAATTCCTTCGTCAGCCGTGATCAGCCCAAAGTCGGTGTAAAGCCGCGCAGTTCTGGGGTGATAATTGCCAGTACCGAGATGTACATAGCGGCGCAATACGCGTTTGCCATCGCCCGGATTGTCATCTTCGGCGGATTCATTTTCACGACGCACAATTAAAGCCATTTTAGCGTGAGTCTTATGGCCAACCACGCCATACACCACATGGGCACCCACCTCTTCTAATTTCGCGGCCCAGTTAAGATTAGCTTCTTCATCAAAACGTGCCATCAGCTCAACCACGACAGTGACTTCCTTGCCACGCTTGGCAGCATCAATCAGGGCTTCCATAATCACTGAATCGGTACCGGTGCGATACACTGTTTGCTTGATTGCAACGACCTGGGGATCACGTGCTGCGGTCTGAATAAATTCAATCACAGGTGTAAAGCTTTGAAACGGGTGATGTAGCAGTACATCCTGCTTTTTAAGGGTTTCAAAAATATCTTTGCCACGTGATACTTTCAGCAATGATTTTGGCAGCCCTGCCACGAACGGTGCAAATTTGAGGTCGGGTCGCTGAACTTGATCAGGTACATTCATCAAACGGACAAGATTGACCGGGCCGTTTACCCGGTAAAGATCAACTTCGTCAAGCTCAAATTGCGCGAGCAGAAATTGCGTCATTTCGGGCGAGCAATTATCGGCCACTTCCAGCCTGACGGCATCACCCAAATGGCGCTGCGGCAATTCGCCCTGAAGCGCCAACCGCAGATTCTTGACTTCCTCTTCATCAACAAATAAATCTGAATTTCGGGTGACCCGAAATTGATAGCAGCCAAGCACTTCCATACCGGAAAAAAGCTCTCCGACATGGGCATGCAGTACCGAAGTCAGGAAAATAAAATCGTTCGCCCCGCTTGTCACCGCAGATGGCAGTTTAATCACGCGCGGTAATACGCGTGGCGCTTGCACGATGGCCCGCAATGAATCCCGGCCAAACGCATCGCGACCGCTTAATTCGACCGCGAAATTAAGTGATTTGTTAAACACCCGCGGGAACGGATGAGCTGGGTCCAAACCAATCGGCGTCAGTACCGGCATCATCTCGCGAAAAAAATATGCCTTCACCCAGTCCTGCTGCACCGGAGTCCATTGGGCGCGACGCAAAAAACGGATGCCTTGCGCGGCCATTGCCGGAAACAGCTCATTGTTCAATAACGCATATTGTTGCGCGACAATCGTATGCGCTTCATTACCGACCAAATTAAAAGTCTGTTTGGCCGAATTACCGTCGTTGCTGATCGCCACGGAATTTAGTTTAATCTGCTCTTTAAGGCCGGCAACACGAATCTCGAAGAACTCGTCCATGTTTGACGATACGATCGATAAATATTTTAGCCGCTCTAGCAGCGGCACTGATTTATCTTCGGCCTGCGCAAGAACACGGCGATTAAACGCGAGCAGCTGGGTTTCCCGGTTCAGGAACCGGCTTACTTTGGAAGATGTAGACATGCGCTTGAGGTTTGTTGATTTATGTTTCACCATACCGATAGCCTATTACAGTTTTATGACTAATATTTTTAGAGCTTGGTTATGACATACTTAAAAACAATAAAAACCTGTTGAAAAATATGCCTCATCAGACTCTTGCGGCCGTTGACTTAGGCTCAAACAGCTTCCACCTCCAGATCGCCCGCGTGGTTGATCATCAGCTGTATGCACTTGACAACCTCAAAGAAACGGTACGACTGGGTGCGGGCGTAACCTCCGATAAACAAATCGATGCAAAAACGGCCGAACGGGCGCTTGCTGCACTTAGACTGTTTGCAGAGCGCTTGCACGGCATGCCGAAAACAGCGGTGCGCGTAGTAGGCACCAATGCATTACGAATCGCCAAAAATGCGGATGTATTTATTCGCGCGGCCGAATTAGCCTTGGGCTATCCCATCGAAATCATCGCGGGCCGGGAAGAAGCGCGTCTCATTTATATAGGCGTTGCACACAGTCTGCCGCCGGCCAATCACAATCGTCTGGTCATTGATATTGGCGGCGGTTCCACCGAATTGATCATCGGCCATCGTTTGAAGCCCAAGCTGCTGGAAAGTTTGTATATGGGCTGCGTCTCGTTTTCAGAACGATATTTTCCTAACGGAAAAGTCGATAAAAAATCATTCAAAGATGCAGAGTACGCGGCGGCGCGTGAACTCGAATCGATTATCACCCCATTCAAAAAAGAAGGCTGGCGTGATGCCTACGGCTCCAGCGGAACGGCCAAGGCATTAAGCGCCATCATTGCCGAAAACGGCCTTGGCACACACACCATTACCCGTGAAGGTTTAGTCTGGTTAAAAGACAAAGCCATCCGCGCAGGCGACTTTAAAAGCCTCGATATTCCTGGCGTTAAAGGTGATCGTCTACCCGTTTTGCCGGGCGGCTTGGCTATCATGATGGCGATTTTTGAAGAACTGAATTTAACCGAAATGTCGGTAGCCGATACTGCGCTCCGCGATGGCGTACTCTACGATTTATTGGGCCGCAGCTATCATGCTGACATTCGTGATGCCACGGTTGCGCAACTCGCGAAACGCTATCAAGTTGATTATGCCCAAACGACTCGCGTTGAAAATTTGGCGATGCGTTTTTTTGCTGCACTGAATGATGAAAGTGATGCGGAAATTTCCTTCCAGTCGCGTCAAGCACTAGGGTGGGCGTGCCGTTTGCATGAAATCGGCATCTCAATTGCACAGGCGGCGTTTCATAAACATTCAACCTATATTATCGGTAATGCGGATATGCCAGGTTTCTCCAAACGCGAGCAGGCATCCTTGGCCGCATTGTTGTTGTCACAGCGCGGCAAGCTTTCAAAAGTGGCAGCGGATCTCGTTACGGATCGTGCATTTGCGGCGCGTGTAATTTGCCTGCGCCTTGCGGTATTGCTCGCGCGCAGCCGCCGCAATGTTGACAGTAAAATATTTACACTTTCACGCCGTCATCATACCGATCAAATCAATCGCGAAGGATTTGCGCTTGATGTTGAACCACAATGGTTAGCCAGCCATGATTTGACAGATTACGAACTCAAACAAGAAGCCGGCGAATGGTCAAGCGTAGGTATCAGCCTGCAGATCATCGGCGTGCGCGCAATTGAAAATTCATAGGCGCGGTCATCGTCAGGTTAAAGTCTCAGGTAATGTTTTTGGTGCTTCCCCTGTTACGGTATCCGGGGTGGCCATAGCCCGCAAACTAGTTTGGTAATTTTTGTCCCTATTTATGGTGCGCGTTTGAGACCGCCGCGTTGCAAACCAGCGCGTTTTAAAACACCACGTTTTAAAACATCACATCTCTCCCTTCTTGACCGATACGCTGCCCGCTGAAAAAGGTTCATCATGCCGGTTCAGCAATTTTGCGATGACCAGATCCAGCGTGGGTTGATGGCCCACCACTATCAGATTCGTTGCTGAACCAAGCCATTTAACTGCCCGAAGAATGACGTCAGACGTGGCTTCCAGGGCAATGCTCGCAACCGTTTCAAATTGAATGCCTGATGTAGTGTCTAAAGCGGCAGTTGTTTGCCGCGCTCGTCGCGCCGGGTTCACGAGTATTTTCCATGGCTTAAGATCAATCCTAGGCTGTGCTTTGAGCCAGGCAGCCATCTGTGCTGCTTGACGGTTTCCTTTGCGCGTGTTTCCTTTGCGCGTTATAGCGCGGACAAAAGCACTCCCCGCTTCAGCTTCAGCATTACTCCACAGTATTAATTGCATAATTTTCCTACTTCAACAACTTTGGTGCGTGCTCCGGCCGCTTAGTAGGTCCATACCAATACATAATGCGCGGTGCTCGCCAAAGCGATCCAGCACAATGCCGGCCAACGCCTCTGCAACGACGCCCCGCTTTTCGAGTTTAAAATAACATTGCTCTGAATTCTTCGGCGGTGATCATCATTTTGTTACTGATGCAGGGCCAAACATGCTGCGGGTTTAAAATAGTCAAAACGCCCCTATCTGATTACATAATTTGCACAGTTTGCATCGACAAACAAATCCGGCTCGTGCTCCGCCGTGGAGTTATTTTTTGATTTTTCCGCATCACGTTACCACTCACCGAAACCCTGCTCATGTTGAATTTTGATAATCTTTTCCAGCGAGAGCTACCAGGCGAAACAGATGCGCCGAATCGTATTCGCCAAGTCTCAAACGTGTGCTGGTCAAATGTGTTACCCACACCTGTTAGTGAACCACACATGTTGGCCTATTCTTCCGAAATGGCTGCCACTCTGGGCCTTGACGATCTTGCCATGCATTCACAAACCATGGTGAATGCATTAGCCGGCAACACCCTATTGTCAGGCAGTACGCCCTATGCAACCTGTTATGGCGGACATCAGTTTGGCAATTGGGCTGGTCAGCTGGGTGATGGTCGCGCCATTTTATTGGGCGAAGTGGTTAATGTCGCCCGGGAACGTTGGGAGCTGCAACTTAAAGGCGCAGGACCGACGCCCTACTCACGCAATGCCGATGGACGGGCAGTATTGCGCTCTTCAATTCGGGAGTTTTTGTGCAGCGAGGCGATGCATCATCTCGGCATTCCCACTACACGCGCGTTAAGCCTGATTGCGACCGGCGACAAGGTCGTTCGCGACATGTTCTATGACGGCGATCCAAGGGCCGAACCCGGTGCGATTGTGTGCCGCGCTGCTCCCTCCTTCACGCGCTTTGGGCATTTTGAAATTCTTGCCGCGCGTGGCGAATTATTGCTACTTAAGCGCCTGATCAATTTCACCATAGCACGCGATTTCCCAGAGTTGATCGCAGCACCTGAGGATCAGCTGGCGCATTGGTTTGCAGAGGTTTGTACCCGTACTGCCAGAATGGTGGTCGCTTGGATGCGGGTCGGCTTTGTTCACGGCGTCATGAATACCGACAATATGTCCATACTTGGGCTCACGATTGATTACGGCCCTTATGGCTGGGTCGATAATTTTGATCCTGGCTGGACCCCCAATACAACAGATGCTTCAGGCAAACGTTATTGCTTTGGACGCCAACCTGAAATCGCCCGATGGAATTTGGAACGTTTGGCCGACGCGCTCGCCACGGTACATGCAGATCACACAGCACTCGAAGCGGGTTTGGCCATTTACGATGAGGTTTACAGCGCTGAATCGACGCGCATGTATGCAGGCAAATTTGGCTTCACAGCGTGGCAAAATAGCGATGCAGATTTAATGGGCGATGTGTTTAAGCTGATGCAGTTTGCAGACGTGGATATGACTGAATTTTTCCGCAGGCTTGTTAAAATTGATAGCGCCCATGTCTCACCCGAGGTATTGCGTAGCGCTTTTTATCGTGAAGATTTATTTACGCAATATCACGCTGATTTTTCGGCGTGGTTATTGCGCTACGTTCAACGTACGAACGCAGGCGGCCAGTTTGATTCACAACGCGTCAGCCGCATGAATCGATTAAACCCGCGCTATGTCATGCGCAATTATTTAGCGCAGCAGGTAATCGATAGCGCGGAGGCAGGTGAACCCAGCAAAATTCTTGAATTGCTTGAGGTCATGCGCCATCCGTATATTGTTCAGCCGGGTTGTGAAGCTTTTAGCGCAATTCGTCCGGACTGGGCGCGCCAAAAAGCAGGTTGCTCCATGCTGTCTTGCAGCTCGTAGCGCGCTTGGGCTTTTATTGATAGGCACATGATTCATGGAACACCTAGTCACCCTGGCAAACGCTTCTGGACTTTTTATCGCTAGCCTACAGCCAAGCAGGGTATAATCAATCTAGTTGATTGTTTCGTAAGCTATTTTCGTCATAACTTTGCCGGAAATTCATCTCAAAATCGATCCGATTTTTTGCAGCACTCGGCCTGGCCAGAATTGCAAAACACGGCGAACCCCACCCGTGATTCCGCCGACATAGTCGCGCTAAATCCATCTTTCAAGGCCGTTTGAATGTCATTTGCTTCATTGAATTTAGTACCTGAATTACTGCGTGCGGTTGAGGAAAGCGGCTATACCGAGCCCACGCCAATTCAGGCGCAAGCTATTCCGGTCATTCTAGCGCGACTCGATATTATGGGCTGCGCACAAACCGGTACCGGCAAGACCGCCAGTTTTACACTACCGATGCTGAATCTGCTTGCGCCTCAGGCCAGCACCAGCACTTCTCCTGCCAGACATCCTGTGCGCGCGTTGGTACTGACGCCAACTCGCGAACTCGCAGCGCAAGTAGAGGAATCGGTTCGCACCTATAGCAAATATCTGCCGTTACGGGCAGCCGTGGTGTATGGCGGCATCGATATCAAACCGCAAATAAAAGCACTCCAGGCCGGCGTTGAAATTGTCGTCGCCACCCCAGGCCGCTTACTCGACCATGTCGAGGGTAAAAGTATCAATCTTTCGCAAGTGCAAATACTGGTACTTGACGAAGCAGACCGCATGCTCGATATGGGCTTTATGCCTGCGATCAATCGCATCCTCGCTTTGCTGCCACCAGGACGACAAAATTTATTGTTTTCAGCCACGTTTTCAGAAGACATCAAGCGTCTGGCAAATCAGTTTATGCGCAACCCGACCATGATCGAAGTCGCGCGTCGCAATGCGCCTGCGGAACTGGTCACTCATCAAGCATACGAAGTCCCGGCTGAACGCAAATATGCGCTGCTCGCGCATCTAATACGGTCTCGCGATATGCAGCAGGTATTGATCTTCACGCGGCGAAAAATTGATGCCGATCAGCTAGCACGTAAATTAGCCCGCGACGGCTTTGCAGCAACCGCTATTCACAGCGATCGCTCGCAACTCGAGCGTACCCAGGCGCTTGATGAATTTAAGCAAGGTAAAGTGAAAATATTAGTCGCCACGGAGGTCGCCGCGCGCGGGCTCGATATCGACCAGCTACCCTTTGTGATCAATTATGAATTACCCAATACGCCCGAAGATTATGTGCATCGCATCGGTCGTACGGGGCGTGCAGGCACGCCAGGCGAGGCTATCTCGCTGGTGAGTCCTGATGAAATGGAATACCTGGCAAATATTGAAAAGCTTCTCAAACGCCAGATACCACGTCTGGTAGCGCCTGAATTGGAAGGCACCAGCGAACGTAAGGGCGACAGAGATTCCAGAGCCCACAGAGCCTCTAAAGCCGTTAGCGCCCCCACAGGTTCAGGTCATGGCCGTTCCAACAGCGATGGCGCATCAAGACACGCTGGAAAACAAGACACGGATGGAAATCGTGAACCTCGACGCCCCAGCCCGCGTGATCGCGAAGATAGGGATTCTGGTCGCACACGCACTCCGACACAGTACACGCCGCAATCTATTCCGCCACCGCCACCCGGACATTTCGATTTCACCAAGCCTTATGAATCATCTGCAAAAACCGCGGCGACCAATATTCCCGTTTCAAAACCAGCCGTGCTGCACCGTGGTAAATCCGTGCGTCCCACTGCCGCTCTTCTACGCACCCGAACTCCGGAAACAACAGAAGAGTAAATATTTAATCAATAGCGCTAACGACTACGGCGTCTAGGCAACGCCTGCAAATTTACCGAACGCATCTTGGTACAGTTATTGCGCTATTAACATACCGGCATTCATTGACCAAAGTTTATCTCTGAGAGATTCCTTGCAACTATGAGCACTAAATCCAGCCCACCAAACACCGCCATAAGCCTTCAAAGCGTTGCACCCCATCCCGATTTGAAGTCGCAGACTGACGATAAAACGCGGTGGCCGCAGTGGGCCATAGTGGTACTGCTTTCTATTTTGATTGCGCTCTCAGGCGCGCAATTATTGGGTACGGTATTGCTTGAGCTGATGGTGGACTATAAAGCAGGGTTATTGCGGGTAGCCATATTGCTTCCAGTACTCCTTATTGCGTCTTATCTGTTACTCAAGCATTGGCAAAAACTGATTACAGAGCGATCAAAAGCTGCCGATAGCACTAACGCTGAAAAATAATATTTTAAGTTTGAACCGGGGCCACTATTTTAATCACCATAACGCTTTTGAACAAAAATTTCTTTTTTTGATATGCCCATCAGCGGCATTTAATCACCGATTGCGGCATGCTTAAGCATCATCGAGCTCGCATTTTTTACCGGGGTTGCGTTAAATTCGCCTGCACCCCAGTTCGAAAATAACCGTTCTCCAAATAGCGATAAAGATTCTTTCCGGGACAAACGGTCTGTTTAGAAAAATCCTTGTGCCCGCTTATTGAATCTGGCGAAATTTGATATTTTACGGACAGCATCGTCATAAGCTTGACTACCGCATCCAATTGCGCATGATTCGGTTCTACTTCCTCAAAATTTCCGACCACCTCAATCAAAGCATGGCCAGTGGGGTCGTAATCGGTATTAGTATCACCTGCATATTGAATATCGCGCCCCTCATAGATCAGGCCGTCCAGATCAATAATGTAGTGATAGGGAATATCAAGCCATTGGCGCGTGTGACGCGACCAAGTTTGGAGATTTCGCAAATACTGCTGCGGATCTTTGCCACGCGCAAAGCTCTCACCTTGATGATGCAGCGTAATTTTTGTCACCACCTGTTTACGCGCCTGTGCCTCAACGGCTGGCGTGCCACCCCATTGCCGCACTGTGACCATATGGCGTTCCGTATCAGTCGCGATCGCTCGGACGGCTTGGCTAACCGGCTGCTGAACCATCCCGTCCGACGCGCATGCCGATAGCAGGAACACGCTCCACATAACGCACAATAGTCTAAAATTTATTTCCATCGCTTGCTCATTCCGCTTGCATTATGGATAGCCACGATCAGGTGACGGATGACGGCTTGGATACACAATACAAACCAGCGAACGTCAGCGCACCATTCACGATCAATAATTCAAGTCCCATTTGATAATCGCCAAACAAGTGCTGCTGGTATGTATCCAGGCCATAACAGATGACGGGCGCGGCAATGGCAATCCAGGGCACACACGAATCACGTACCGCGCG